>JAOPWJ010000021.1 GCA_025965715.1 Blastococcus sp.
AGCGCCTGCTGCGCGGCCGCTGATGGCCCGCCGCGAGAAGCGCACCGCGCCCCCGCCGGAGCACCCCGAGCTGCCCGGGCCGGTGGCCACCGCCGGGGGCACCGCGGAGATCCTGGGCGACGCCGACCGGGAGCGCTCCTACGTGCTGATGCTCGACGGGGTGCCGCAGTCCCACGTCGACCTCGACGACCCGACGCACCTGGAGTTCGAGTACGTCCGCGCGATCGCCGCGGTCACCGACGTCCTGGCGCCACCGGGCCGGCCGCTGTCCGCGCTGCACCTCGGTGGCGGCGGACTGACCCTGCCCCGTTACCTCGCCCAGGTGCGCCCCGGGACGCGCAACCTGGTCGTCGAGGTGGACGCGGGCGTGGTCGCGATCGATCGCGAGCAGTTGGCGCTCGAGACGTCGGACGAGCTGCAGGTGCGGGTGGCCGACGGACGGGTGGGGCTGGCCGACGAGCGACCGGGGGAGCGGGACCTGGTGGTCGGCGACGCCTTCGGCGGGCTCGCGGTCCCCTGGCAGCTCACCACCCGGGAAGCGCTCGAACTCGTCGACGCCGCCCTCGTGGACACCGGTGTCTACGCGGTGAACCTGATCGACCATCCGCCTCTGAACTTCGTCCGGGCCGAGCTGGCCACGATGCGCGCCGTGTTCCCGCACGTGCTGCTCCTGGCCCGCGGGGCGGTGCTGGCCGGCGAGGACGGCGGCAACCTCGTGGCGGTCGCCTCGCGGTTCCCGCTGCCCACCGCAGCCATCCGGGAGGCGCTGGCCGCCCACGAGCTGGCCTGGCAGGCGGCGGAGGGGCGAGCGCTGCTGGAGTTCACCCGCGGCGCCGCCGTCCTCACCGACGACCACGCGCCCGTCGACCAACTTCTCAACCCGTACGGCTGAGCCTCCGGCGAGCGGGGTGCTGAGTCGCCGCCCCGGGGGAATCGGGCGGCCACCCCGGCCCGGGCCCCGGCCGTTCGCCGACGACCGGCGATAGCGTGCGCCGGCGCCCGCAATTGCCGACGCGGGGCACGTGATCCTCGGCCTGCGGCCGAGCCCGTGAGCGGGGGGACCTCCGATGCGCAGCGTGACCTACTCGATGAGCGTCTCGCTTGACGGCTACATCGTCGGGCCGGACGGCGACTTCGGCTGGACCGCGCCCGACGAGGAGGTCTTCCGCTTCGCCATCGACGAGATCCGGGGGGTCGGCGTCCACCTCATGGGACGACGGCTGTACGAGACGATGCTGTACTGGGAGACCGCGGACCAGGATCCATCGCTCGACGACTCGTTGCTCGAGTGGACCGCGCTCTGGAAGCCGCTGCCGAAGGTGGTGTTCTCCACCACGTTGTCGGCGGTGCAGGGTGCCGCCCGCCTGGCCTCCGGTGGCCTGGGGGAGGAGATCGAGCGGCTGCGAGCCGAGCCGGGGACGGGTGACATCGCGCTCGGCGGCGCGACTCTCGCCGCCGAGGCGGCCGCGTCGGGTCTGATCGACGAGTACCGGGTCAGGGTCTATCCGGTTCTGGTCGGCGGCGGCATTCCGTTCTTCCCGCAGCGCGAGCGCCGGGTGAACCTCGAACTCGCCGAGACCCGCACCTTCCGCTCCAGGGTCGTCTACCTCCGCTACCGGGTGGCGCGCTAGCGTCCGACGGTGGAGTTCCTCCGCCCGGTTCAACGGCCGATCGGCGCCGTCCGGGCGCGGGTCAGTCGCACGAGCTCGGCCGGCGGCAGCTCGACCTGCAGGCCGCGCCGCCCGGCGCTGACGAGCACCGTGGGGAACCCGAGCGCAGAGTCGTCGATCACCGTCGGCAGCGCCTTCTTCTGTCCCAGCGGACTGATGCCGCCGAGCACGTAGCCCGTCGCCCGCTCGGCGTCGGCCGGGTCGGCCATCGCCGCCTTGCGCCCACCGGCCGCGGCCGCGAGCGCCTTGAGGTCGAGACTGCCGCTCACCGGAACCACCGCCACGGTGAGGGTGCCGTCGACCCGCGTCACCAGGGTCTTGAACACCTGCCGTGGATCGGCGCCCAGCGCCGCCGCGGCCGCCTCCCCGTGCCCCTGGGCGGAGGAGTGCTCGGGGTCGAAGGGATGCAGGGTGTGCGCCACCTTCGCCTTGTCGAGGGCCCGCACCGCGGGAGTGGCCGCCACGGCGCCGCAGCGTAGCGCCGGTGTCATCCACCACCGGCCGACCGGGAATGCCGGGCCTGCCCGGCCCCGTTGGACCGCCCGTGAGCAACGCCCTCTCCAGCGCCCCTCCCAGGGCCGCGCACCGGCGGCCCCCGGGCCGACCCGATGCCGCGCGGCTAGGATCGACCGATGTGGTGCCCCGCACCCGGGGGCCCCAGAGAGGACGGTCGGTGCCTGAGCAGTCCGCGGACCAGACGCCCGAAGCCAGCTCCGGAAGCACCCCCTTCGGTGCCCCGGTCGACGTTCCCGACGCCCGGGAGGGTGGCAGCCGTACCGAGGTCGCCGAGACTCGCGCGGAGCGGGACGCCCGTTTCGAGCGCGACGCCCTGCCGTTCCTCGACCTGCTCTATCCGGCAGCGTTGCGGATGACCCGCAACCCCGCCGACGCCGAGGACCTCGTCCAGGAGACGTTCGTGAAGGCCTACTCGGCCTTCCACCAGTTCGCCGAGGGCACGAACCTCAAGGCGTGGCTGTACCGGATCCTGACCAACACCTACATCAACAGCTACCGCAAGAAGCAGCGGCAGCCGCAGCAGTACCCGACCGACCAGGTGCAGGACTGGCAGCTGTTCAACGCCGAGCAGCACACCTCCAGCGGGCTGCGCTCCGCGGAGA
>JAOPWJ010000154.1 GCA_025965715.1 Blastococcus sp.
ACGGCCTCAACCGGAACTAGCAGGCGGCACCGCGACCGTGGCGGCTACCTCGTCCTGAACTCTCGTGAGAGGCAGAGTGCGTCGAACGGAGCTGGTGGAGGCGGTCCTCCCTCGTCCCCCGGGCCGGTGCAGTGCATGCGCCCGCCCTGGTGCACTCCTCCGTGGACACGTCACGCCCGGGCGTCGGCCGTACGGCGTTCGCCGCCCCTCAGCCCGGCCAGATGCGCCCGCTCTGCCCGAGCGATGCATCGGAGCGACGGCCGGCCGCGGGATCGGGACGGCGCTCGGCCGGGGCCGACGGGATGGTGACCGGGGCCCGGGTCGCCCGGCACGGTGGCCGTGTGTGGATCGAGAGGGACCTGGTTCAGGCCTGGGAGGTGGACAGCGGCCCACTTCTGAGTGTCCGAGGGGGGACACAGTACTTCCGCACACGCCTGAGCCTGATGAGATGACACAGGCGCTCGAGCACATCCACTGTTGCAAAGCCGCTGGTGAGCGCCCCGTAATGGCTAGCGAGAATCGGCCGGCAGTGCCATCAACCCCCCGTCTGGATGACCGTGACCACGCGCCGGTTGGCGGCCTTCTCGGCGTCAGTCGTCGGGTCGGCGTAGACAGGCTCGGTGGCACCCCTGCCGATGACGCTGATGCGGTTCCGGTCGACGCCGTGGACCACGAGCCAGTCCTTCACGACGGTGGCCCGCTGCAGGCTGAGCCCGGTGCCCGTGTCGGTGAGGGTGACGGTCGGGTTGATGTGGCCGGTGATCACGATCTTGCTGGCGTACTGGTCGATGAGCTCGAGGAGCTCGCCGAGGGCCGGAGAGGCGGAGTTCAGAAGGGTCGCGCTGTCGGCGGCGAAGAGGACGTCGGAGCCGAGGGTCGCGGTGACCCCCTCTCCCGTCTGCTCGACCTCGATCTGGCTCGTGTCCGCGGCAGCGATGGGGCTCGTGGCGGGGAAGGTGGCGAGGTGGTCCTCCCAGGCGACGAGCGTGCCGCCGCACTTCTGGGCGTAGCGGATCCAGAACTTCTTAAGCCGGGCGGCCATGACGTCGCTGAGTCCGGTGGTCGGGGAGACGCCGTAGATGCGCCAGTCCTCGCAGGAGGGGATCAGGCCCGCCGCCGCGAGGGTGTTGATCGCGGCGACGGGGTCCGAGAGGGTCTCGGGGTCGCTGAGGTCGATGCCGCCGCCCAGGGCGACGAGGGGCGTCAGGAGGACGACGTCGACGGGCTCCTCGGACGGGTTGTGCGACAGGTTCCCGGCGAGCGCGTCGAGCGCGTCGAAGACGTTCGGGGTCGTCGCGCTCTCGCCCTGCTCGAGGGTCTCGATCGCCTCCGCCACCCGGGCGGCCTTGCAGTTGATGTTGGTGGTACGGGCCAGGTCGTTGTTGCCCTCGCCCTCCAGCACGACGTTGCTGAGCAGGCCGGGAGCATCGGCGCCCTCCGACACCCCGTTCACGATGATGCGCGACCCGGTCGCCTTAGCGGCGTCGACGATCAGCTGGATGTCCTGGTCGTAGGACGCGAGCATCGCCCCCTCGATGCCGAGGATCGCGATGGTGGGCGTGTCAGCCTTGATGGTCGGCTGGGGGAGCGGCTGGCAGTTGGTGGTGCTACCCGTGAGGGTCGCGGTGTTCGCCCCGGACTCGGGCTCGGTGGCGCTGCAGCCCACGAGCGCGACGGCCATGGTGAGCGCCCCGGCGGTGACGGAGGCGCGGATGCAGGTGGTGGACATCGGCTTCCTTCTTTCTGTCAGGCGTGAACGGGTGTTGCGAGCTGGAGGCCCATGACGTCGGCGCAGAGCTCGGCGATCGTGGTGGCGACGGTCCTCACGGTGAGGTCGTCGATGCGGGTGACCGATCCGAACGGCACGGAGCGCCAGTCGTCCTCCATCTGCTCGGTGCAGCCGTGGAGGGGGTCGATCAGGAGGAGGTGCACGGAGTCGGGAGGGAGCGTGTTTACGGCGTCGTGGGTGGAGGAAGTGACCGCCTCGATGCCGTCCGTAGGGACCCAATAGACCGGGACGGTGTCGGCCGGGAGTCGCGACGTCCGCTCCGCCGCGAGTCGCAGCGCGGCCGGGAGGTCGTTCCCTCCGAGGTTGACGCGGTTGCGGATAGCCGACTTGAGCGCCTTGAAGTTCTTCTTGACCGGCACGGGGCCGACGGCCAGGTGGCTTGCCGGGATGGTGCCCCACGGGACTACTCCGGCGGTACCGCCGCCGTGGCGGCGGAGCCACAGATAGACGGAGACGGAAACGGCGCCGATGACGTCGTTCGGGTCACCGCCCCACACGCTGAAGGTGGAGCCGGACCAGTCGGGCAGGGTCTCGAAGTGCAGGTGCCGCACGCGAGCCCGGATGTCGGCGGGGTCGGCCCCCTTGAGAGCGGGTAGAGCGACGGGCTGCGCGAGGCCGACCGGTCGCGGCGGTCCGGGGATGGGGATGTGACCACCACCGGACCGCGGTCGGGCCATCTGGAGGCGGTGGGTGCCGACGACGGGGCGGCACCCACCCTTCCTGGTCACGCGACCTCCCCGGTCACGTCGCCGGCGTCATCCTCATCGATGGACGCGGTCTCCCGCACCGTGCGCAGCGGGGTCTCCGCGGGCTCCTGGATGGCGTCCTCCGCATCGCTTCCCTCCGCGGGCGGAGTGGTGATGGCGGACTCGTCGTCCAGCTCGGGGAGGTTGAGCTTGTCGATGTCGAGCTGGTCGATGCGGGCGCGGAGGGTGTCGAGGTTGATGCGGGTCTTCTCGATCGCGGCCATCACCTTGGCCGTGGTGACCTTCTCGAACGTCGGGAGCAGCGTGATGCCCGTGACGCGGGTGAGCAGCTCCTGGTCGGTGTACCGGCAGGGAGTCTTGTGCTCGCCGAACAGCTGCTCCTGCGTGGGCTCCAACTGCGACAGGAGGTAGCGGCGCTTGTAAGCCGAGGTCTGGACGCCGACGTTGGCGGCGTCGGTGTTGATGTGGTGCCCCGACATGGCGAGGATCGCGTCACGCTTGTCGATGCCAGCGTTGATCCGGCTGCCGGTGGCGTTGAGGGTGTCTACGGCGGCGTCGAGCTCGATCTTGGCGCTGGTGGCCCTCTTGTCGACGGTCGCCCACGTCTTGGCCTCGGGGTTGGCGTGGTGGAAGCCCAGAGCGATGGCGGCGAGCAGGATGACGAGCTGGATGCCAAAGAACGCGAGGCCGCCGGCGTCGGACCCGAGAGCCTCGAGGTACTCCGACCTGATGTGACTAAGGGCGGCCAGGCCGGCGAGGGCGCCGAGGAGGCAGACGGACAACCAGATGAAGTCGAAGAGCGCCGGCCCGGGCAGCTCGTCGCGCTCGGCCTCGTCGGCCCTGCGGCGGTTGTCCAGGGCGTACTCGATCCGACGGAGGCGGTCGCCGACCCCGTGGCCGAGGACCACCAGCGCGAACACCGACGAGAAGGCGGCGAGGTGGAGGTCGTCGGTGAAAGCAACGCCCGGGATCCACGGGTGGTCCGAGAGCCCCAGCACCTGGTAGCCGAGGGTGATGAGGCCCCAGTCGCCGACGAACAGCCCGACCAGCGCGGCGACCAGCAGGAGGAACGCCTTCTTCGAAGGGATCGGCAGGCCCTTCATCTTCATGAAGGCCAACTGCACAATGCGCTGGCGCTCGGCAGCCTCGTAGTTGCTGTTCGCATCGTGCGCCGCCGACTCGTCGGACGAGAACTTGAGCTTCTGCGTCGCCAGGTCATCGTCGACCGTCCGGATGTCACCACGCGTGTCGTAGGCGATCACGCCCGTGGCGGCGTCGTGAGAATGGACGAGACCGTCAACGGCGTGCGGGTGCGAGTTCACGCCGACGGCGGCGGGGTCGAGGATGCCGGCCTGGCCGTCCTCGACCGCCTTCTTCTCAACGTCGGACTCGGCAATGCCGGTGCTGTAGGCGCCGGACCGGGAGGTCGCCAGAGCGGGCGACTTCATGGACGGCGACGAGGAGGCCGCCAGCGGGGCGGGCTTGTGGAGCCCGCTGGAGTTAGTTCGCATGCTGCTCTCCTTGGTGTTCTAGTGTGCGTACTCGAACCCGGCCCGACGGAGCTGGGCGATGCTGTTCTTGAGGGAGCGGTAATCGCTGGGGGTGCCAGCCAGACCGGCGACGACGACGCCCTCTCGTTGGACGAGCAAGTGGCCGCGGCGAGTCGCGCGGACGGTGAAGCCCTGATTCGTCAACTCCTTCCAGAGCTTTCGGATGTCCTTTCGGATCACCTCTGACCTCCTTCACCTCGTCGAGTTGGGCTGGGGCGCCCGCGCTGTGCGGGCACCCCAGCGACCGGTCAGCGCTTCTGGGTGGTCGAACTGGCCTTCGCGCGCTGGGCAGCGGCCATGTCGCGCTTCATCTGCTCCCGGCGGCGGCGCTCCTGCTCCTGCTGGTGCTTGCGGTACTCCTGAGCCCGCTTCGCGGCGGTCTCCTCCGCGCGGCGGACCTCGGCCGGCGGCTGCTGGTAGGGCGGCAAGTACGGCATGCTCTGATCAGTCCTCTTGTCGGCGGTTGCATCGCCGGTCGGCGACGCGGACAAAGAAGACCGCCGGTCGGGGTGGTGCCACGAGGGCTGCCACTTGGCGCGGATGTGGCGCCAGTTGGCGCCAATACGCGACATCGCTGGGCCGGGCACCAAGGCTCAGCAGCCGTTAGGTTCTGCAGACGTGACGACTCCTGCGGAAATAGCCGAGCTGCTCGGCTTCGGTTCGGCCTTCCGGGTGCTTCGTGACTCCGTGACCGACACCGGCAACCCGCCTCCGGAAATGCTTCTCAAAATCCCGGAGGATTTCCGTCGAGACGTGCTGGGCGTCGGGGGCACGACCGCCGAGGAGCTGCGCGCCGGCCTCACACGCCTGCGCGCACTAGTGGACGAGGCTCCGCTCGAAGAGTCGCTCCGCCTGCAGATGGCGTTCAACTTTGACCTGGCCTACGGCCAGCGCGCGTGGACGGCACGGGTCGACAAGTTCGCGCGCGAGAACCACGTCGCGGTGACGCAGACGCGGAAGAAGGTCGATTCGGACCTATTGAACCTGCTGATCCGTACCCGGTCAGCTGCGGAGAAGCGCCCGGAAGTGCCCACGCCGGCCGAACTGGTGGGCCAAGGGTCGACCGTTGAACCGTTCTTTGATCAGGACTACGTCCGCAACACAAAAGAGTTCTTAGATCAATGGTGCACGGCGGCCACTGTCGACATGTTCGGCTTCGGCCACAACCGCATGCTGATCTCGTACTCCTACGAACTGCAGGAAGTTCTGCGGCGTGGCGGACGGATCCGCGTCCTGCTTCAGGATCCAGACGGCGAGGCGATCATTCAGGCGAACTTCCGGAGCAGCACCCCGAAAGCCGCCGAGAAGGACGCTCGGGATCAGCAACGCGTCGGGCTCGCGACGCTGGCCTCACTCCGACGTCAGGTCAAAGGCGGATCGCTCGAGGTGCGGTCCTACGACATCATGCCACCGTTCACCGCGTACTTCTTCGACGCCGACAGCGAGAGCGATGCCGCAGCATTCCTATGGTTTTGGTCCTGGCGGCAGGCCTCCTCCTGGCGCCCGGGCTTCGTAGTTCGGCGAGCCCACGACCAACTTTGGTTCGACCGCTTCTACAACCAGTTCACCGCCCTGTGGAGCGACGACGAAGTGACAACCCCAATCCCCTTGGACTCACC
This sequence comes from Blastococcus sp., assembly GCA_025965715.1. GTDB lineage: Bacteria > Actinomycetota > Actinomycetes > Mycobacteriales > Geodermatophilaceae > Blastococcus_B. The sequence continues at coordinate 5,666 of JAOPWJ010000154.1, forward strand.
GTGAATCAAGATATCGCCCGCTTTTTCGATCTCACCGGATATTACCGGGCCGAGTCACGTGTACCGGACAAACTCGTCGCGCGGATGCTTGACCTCGTCGACGATCACCTCGATCGGGCACAGCCGCCGTTCCGGGTGAATGAAGCCGGCAAACCATGCCGGCTAGACCACCTAATCGAGCGCGATCCGGTCTTCCTCGAGGCGCTCCGCTCGCCAGCCGTCCGCGAGCCGGTGGAGGCGATCCTCGGCCCCGTCGCCGAAGTGGTCCGCCACCGGCACAACCATGCCACCCGAAACGCGCCGGGCGACATTCCCTTCCGCCTGCATCGGGACATCCAGCAGTGGTCGCAACCCCTCGTGTCGGTATTCATCTACCTGGAGGACTCCAGGAAGGAGAACGGGTGCACAACGATCGTCCCCGCCACCCACCGATTGC
>JAOPWJ010000160.1 GCA_025965715.1 Blastococcus sp.
AGTCGCGCAGGGCGAGATAGGCCATGGCCGGGCCGAGGTCGGAGCCACCGATGCCGATGTTGACCACCGCGCGGATGCGCTCGCCGGTGTGCCCCGTCCACGCCCCGCTGCGCACGCGGTCGGCAAAGTCGGCCATGCGGTCGAGGACCTCGTGGACGTCGGCCAGCACGTCCTGCCCGTCCACCTCCAGACCGCTGGTCGCCGGATCGCGCAGCGCCACGTGCAGCACCGCGCGGTCCTCGGCGGTGTTGATGTGCTCGCCGCGGAACATCGCCTCGGTGCGCTCTCGCAGCCCGGCGCGTTCTGCCAGCGCCACGAGCAGCCGAACGGTCTCGCGGGTCAGCCGGTTCTTCGAGTAGTCGAGGTAGAGGTTCCCGGCCCGGCAGGTCAGTTCCTCCCCGCGGGCGGGGTCCTCGGCGAACAGGTCCCGCAGGTGGACGTCCCCGATCTCGCGATGGTGCTCCGACAGTGCCTGCCACTCCGGGCTCTCGCTGATCCGCACCGCCCCACCCTCTCGCAGGCCAGGGCGGCGCCCGACCCCGGGGGTCGGCTCAGGAGGGAACGGTGAGGCCGGCCCCGTTCACCACGGAGCCCGTCCAGCGCGGTCGGCGGTCGGATCGAGCCGTTGTGCGCGAACGCCACCCGCCGGTCGGTGAACGGATGGGTGTTCTGCACGCCGATGCCGAGCCCCATCGTGGCCCGGCGCAGATGCGCGATGCCCGAGTCGGTGCGGTGCTCGGGGGCCCAGCGGGCGATCTCGGCGCCGGTGCGTGCGGCGTCGCCGCTGGTGCGCACCGCGACCCCGCGGCGCCTGCTCCGCGACTCGCCCCAGCCGTCACCATGCTCGGCGGAGAGCTGGTGAAGTCGGTGAGGTCGTCCCCGCCGGGCAGGTCGCGCAGCGTGGTGCGCTCGAGGGTCGTCCAGCCCAGCAGTCGGCACATGGCTCGCCACGACGCCGGAGCCCGCCGCCGATCTGCGGCAACCCCGGGTCGCTCCGGCCGGTCGCAACCGTGATGCTGTCCCGGACCGGAACCGACGAAGGAGATCGCATGGCACTGCTCGAGGACGGCGCGTGGCAGGGCAAGATCTGGACCGGTTCGTGGAGCGACGCGAGTGGCGGCACCTACGACGCGGTGGAGCCCGCGACCGGCGATGTCATCGGACCGGTCGGCCGTGCGACCCCGGAGGACGTGCACACCGCCGCCGTACGGGCGGTCGAGTCGCAGCGCGCATGGGCCTCGGCACCCTTCGAGGAGCGCGCGCGGGTGCTCCGCCGCGCGGGTGAGGTGCTCGAGGCCAACAGCGACGAGATCAAGGGCTGGCTGGCCCGGGAGTCCGGCGCGATCCAGCCGTTCGGCGACTTCCAGGTGCACACCAGCGCGGCCGAGTGCTACGAGGCCTCTGCGCTGCCGTCACACCCGTACGGGGAACTGCTGCGCACCGGCGCGCCGCGGCTCTCCTTCGCCCGACGCGTGCCGGCCGGAGTGGTCGGGGTGATCGCTCCGTTCAACGTGCCGACGATCCTTGCCATCCGCGCCGTCGCCCCGGCGCTCGCGCTCGGCAACGCGGTCATCCTCAAGCCCGATCCCCGCACGGCGATCAGCGGCGGCGCGATGTTCGCGCGGGTCTTCGAGGAGGCGGGCCTGCCCGCCGGCGTGCTCCAGGTGCTGCCAGGGGGCGCCGACGTCGGTGCGGCGCTGGTGGTGGAGCCCGCCGTCCGGATCATCGCCTTCACCGGCTCCACGCGGGCCGGCCGGACCGTCGGTGCGCTGGCCGGCCAGCACCTCAAGCGTGCGCATCTCGAGCTCGGCGGCAACTCGGCGCTGATCGTGCTGGGGGACGTGGACGTGCGCGCCGCGGCCTCGGTGGGCGCATGGGGCAGCTTCAGCCACTCCGGCCAGATCTGCATGGCGACCTCCCGGCACCTGGTGCACGAGTCGATCGCCGAGGAGTACACGCAGATCCTCACCGAGAAGGTCGAGAAGCTGCCCGTCGGCGACCCGTTCCGCGACCACGTCGCCCTCGGCCCGCTGATCGACGCCGGGCAGCGGGACCGCGTGCACGGGCTGGTCACGGCGAGCGTCGAGCGGGGCGCGACGGTACGCACCGGCGGGACGTACGAGGGGCTGTTCTACCGGCCGACGGTGCTGGCCGACGTTCCGCTCGACGCGCCGGCCTACCGGGAGGAGATCTTCGGACCGGTCGCGCCGGTGACGTCGTTCTCCTCGCTGGACGAGGTCGTGGAGCTGGCCCGGGGCACCGAGTACGGGCTCTCGCTGGGCATCCTCACCCGCGATGTCTACGCGGGGCTGCAGCTGGCCGAGCGGATCCCCAGCGGCCTGGTGCACATCAACGACCAGACGGTGAACGACGAGGCGGTCGCGCCCTTCGGCGGCGTCGGGGCGTCGGGCACCGGCTCCCGGCACGGCGGGCCGCAGGCCAACATCGAGGCGTTCACCGAGACCCAGTGGGTGACCCTGCGCGGGGACCTCCCGGCCTATCCCTTCTGAGCACCCGCGGCCTCCTCCCGGGTGCCACCTCAGCTGGCGAAGGGTGCGGAGGACGGCATCGCTTACCGGACCGTGGCGGGGAGCGCCATCGTGGGCACGTCGTCCGGAACCGTGAGCGGGGCGCCGGTCGCGGCGAGCACCTCGTCGATGCTCACGCCCGGCGCCACCTCGCGCAGCACCAGCCCGTCGGCGGTGACGTCGATGACGGCCAGGTCGGTGATCACCCGGTCGACGCACCCCCTGCCGGTGAGCGGCAGAGTGCACTCCTCGACGATCTTGGCCGAACCGTCGCGGGCGGCGTGCTCCATCATGATGATCACCCGCCGGGCGCCGTGGACCAGGTCCATAGCGCCGCCCATGCCGTTGACCATCTTGCCGGGGATGAGCCAGTTGGCCAGGTCGCCCCGGACATTGACCTGCATCGCACCGAGGACGGCGACGTCGAGGTGCCTGCCGCGGATCATCCCGAACGAGAGGGAGGAGTCGAAGAAGCTGGCTCCGGGAAGGATGGTGATCGTCTCCTTGCCGGCGTTGATCAGGTCGGCGTCCTCCTCGCCCTCGAAGGGGTAGGGGCCGACGCCCAGCACGCCGTTCTCGCTGTGCAGCACCACGTGGACGCTGTCCGGCACGTAGTTGGGCACCAGCGTCGGCATGCCGATGCCGAGGTTGACGTACTGCCCGTCCTCGAGCTCGAGGGCCACCCGTGCGGCCAGCTGCTCGCGGTTGAGTGCCATCAGGCGGATGCCCCCAGGGTCGGGTCGGTGGGGCCTTCGTCCCCGGCGGCGGCCGGGGCGTCGTGGGCCGTGTCGGCGCGCGGACGGGTGGTGCGCTTCTCGATCTTCTTGCCCTCTCGGCCCACGACCACGACTCGGTCGACGAAGACACCGGGCAGGTGCACGTCGCCCGGGGGGATCTCGCCCGGCTCGACGAGCTCCTCCACCTCGGCGATGGTGATCCGCCCGGCCATCCCGGCGAGTGGGTTGAAGTTGCGGGCCGACTCGGAGAACACCAGGTTGCCGTGCCGGTCTCCCACGGCGGCGCGGACCAGGCCGAAGTCGGCGGTCAGCGCCGTCTCCAGCACGTACTGCTGACCGTCGAAGACGCGCACCTCCTTGGGCTCGCTGGTCTTCACCACGTTGCCGTCGGCGTCGTAGCGGATCGGGATGCCGCCCTCGGCGACCATCGTGCCCACGCCGGTCGGTGTGTAGAACGCCGGGATCCCCGTGCCGCCGGCCCGCAGCCGTTCGGCCAGGGTGCCCTGTGGGGTCAGCTCGACCTCCAGCTCACCGGAGAGGTAGAGGCGCGCCAGCTCCTTGTTCCCGCCCACGAACGAGCTGACCGTGCGGCTGATCCGACCGGCGTACAGCAGCACACCGAGCGCCTGGTCGTCGACGCCGCAGTTGTTCGAGATGGAGGTGAGGTTGCGCGCGCCCTGCTCGAGGATCGCGTCGATCAGCGCGATGGGGACGCCGCACAGCCCGAAGCCGCCGACGGCCAGGGTCGCGCCGTCCGTCACGTCGGCGACCGCTTCGCGCGCGGACCCGAGGACCTTGTCCATGCTCAGCCCCTCCGCGTGCCGGGTACGGGGGGCAGGACGGCGTCCCGCGTCTGGTCCGTGCGGTGTGGTGCCACCAATGTGCTCCCATCGGTCGGGCCTGCCGGGGGCACCAGTATCGCCCCGGGCGCTCGCGCACCGAGGTGTGCCCACCACTGGGCGGAACGGCGGCGGGGACGGCGGCGCGCGAGTCAGCGCAGGCGCGTGGTGAGCCGCACGGTGACGCCCGCGGGGCCCTGCTCGATGTCGACGTGGTCGCACAGCTGGCGGGCCAGCCACAACCCCATGCCGCCGCGCGACAGGTCATCGCCGTGCGCGGGCCCGTAACCGGCGAAGGGATCGTCCCAGCCGGGGCCGCCGTCGCCGATGACACAGACCATCCGGTCGCCCCCGACCCAGAGCCGCAGGCTGACCGGCGGCAGACCATGCCGGACGGCGTTCGACGTCATCTCATCGACCGCGAGCAGGAAGTCCTCGATGAGGTCCCGGGGGGCGTCCACGGTGGCCAGCTCCGCCGCGACAGCGTGCCGCAGGCCGATGAAATCGGTGACGTCCTCCGCCCAGAAGCGGGGCGCGCTGTCCTGCATCGGCTCGTCGGGAACGGGCAGCGAGCGCAGGTAGTCGGCCGGCCGTGCGAATCGACCGTTCACCTCCCGGCCATCGCCCGTGACGAGGTGCTGGTGCGTGCGGATCGCCGAGTCGAGAATCGGGTCGGGCAGCCGCGCGGTGTCGAACACGCACAACCCCCAGAGCGACCACCCGACGAGAGCCTCGTTGATGACGGCCTCGTAGCGCTGCCATTCCAGCCATTCCCGCTCGGTCCGGCCGAAGTCCAGCTCGCCGATGACCCGCACCCAGTGCCCCGGCGACGCGTTGGCCTCCTCGGCCAGCCGGCGGAAGTTGGTGATCGCGGTGGCCGTGCGGGCGCTGTAGGCATCGCCGCGCTGCACCACGTGCACCCGGGGGTCGCCGTCGATGGCCTCGCTCAGGATCGCGGCCGTGTCGGGGCTGGCCGCGATGATCGCGGCGTCACCGGCGGCCAGTCCCTCCAGCAGGAAGGGGACGGCGATCCGCACGAGCTGCTCGGGAGAGTCGTAGAGCAGGGCGTCGTGGGAGAACCCGTGGGCCGGATGGCCAGCTGGCTGCCCAGTCACGCGTGTGCCCCCGATGCGCCGTGCGTGCCCGAGTCTGGGCCCGCGTGCTTCACGGTAGGCCAGTCGACTCTTCTTCGCTGTGCACGGTGCGTAACCGAGGGCTCAGGCCGCAGGGGCGTCGGAGGCGGCCGGACTGCGGCGTAGGCGGGAGTGCCGGTAACCGTACGTCGCGTAGACGACCAGACCGGCCAGCAGCCAGGCCAGGAATCTCAGCCAGGTCTCGATGCTCAGGTTGGCCATGAGATACAGACACGCCACCGCGGAGAGAATGGGCACGAACGGGGACCACGGCGCCCGGAAGGGCCTTCGCATCTCCGGCCGGGTCCGCCGCAGGACCGGCACGGCCACCGACACCAGCAGGAACGCGAAGAGCGTGCCGATGCTCACCAGGTCGGCGAGGGTGCCGAGCGGAACGAAGGTCGCCATGACGAGCACGACGGCGGCGTAGATCAGAGTCATGCGCACCGGGGTACCGGTGCGTGGGCTCACCTTGGCCACGGACTGCGGCAACAGCCCGTCACGGCCCATCGCGAAGCCGATCCGGCTCACGGTCACCAGGTCGACGAGGATCACCGAGGTCAGGCCGGCGACCGCGGCGAGCGACACGAGCGCGGACGCCCAGCCGAGGCCGACCTGATCGAAGGCGTCCGCGATCGGGGCGCCTTCGTCGATGCGGGAGTACTTCACCATGCCGACGACCACGATGGCGACGCCGATGTAGAGCGCCGTCGCGACTCCGAGCGTGCCGAGGAGGCCCAGCGGAAGGTCGCGGCCCGGCCGCCGGGTCTCCTCGGACAGGTTCGCGACCGCCTCGAAGCCGGTGTAGGCGAAGAAGACGACGGCGGCAGCGGTCAGGATGCCGCCCACGCCGAACACGGCCGGGGAGAGTCCGGCGACCGCCTGGATCAGCGGCTGGGCCAGCCCTCCGCCGCCGGGAGCCGGGTGGCCCGGCGGAATGAAGGGGGTCAGGTTGGCGCCGCGCACGTACCAGGCTCCGGCGACGATCACGAAGATGCAGATGGCGACCTTGACGACGACCAGGACGCCGGTCACCCGCGCGGACTCCCGGATGCCCAGGACCGCGACCAGGGTGAGGACGACGACGATGAACGCGGCACCCAGGTTGACCGTCGACTCCTCGCCGAAGAACGCCGTCGGCAGGTCCAACAGGTTCCCCACGTAGCCCGACCACCCGCGAGCGACGACCGCGGCGCCGAGCGCGAACTCCAGGAACAGGTCCCAGCCGATGATCCAGGCGACGATCTCGCCGGTGGTGGCGTAGGCGTAGGAGTACGCGCTGCCCGCGGTCGGAACGCTGGAGGCGAGCTCGGCGTAGCAGAGCGCCGCGAGCAGAGCGACGACGCCCGCGATCGCAAAGGAGATGACCACCGAGGGGCCGGCGGTGTTCCGCGCCTCGATACCGGTCAGCGTGAAGATGCCGGTGCCGATCACGACGCCGATGCCGAAGCCGATGAGGTGCCGGGCGCTGAGGTTCCTGCGCAGCCGGCCCACTCCGCCGGCGGCCTCGTCCCCGGCCGCACCCTCGCCCGCGGCGTCCGCTGCGATGTGCTCGACCGACTTGGTCCGGAACAGGTCCACCGCCGAGAGGCTAGGTGGACGTCGGGCGCGCCGCGCGGCCAAGCCGCCGATTGGCCCGGGAGCAGACGCCCCGACGGTTGCGACGTCGCCGCTGGGGGCAGGGCAGCGGTGGTTCAGCAGGCGACCGACGGGAGCACAGCATGGCCATCGCCACGATCAGCCCGGTGACCGGCGAGACCCTCAAGGAGTTCCAGCCGCTGACGGACGAGGCGCTCGAGGAGAAGATGGCCCGCGCCGCGGCGGCCTGGACCACCTACCGGCGGACGTCGCCGCGGGAGCGGGCCGGCTGGCTGCGCTCGGCGGCCGACGTCCTCGAGGCCGACACCGGCGAGGTGGCGGAACTGATGACCACGGAGATGGGCAAGACGCTGGCCTCGGCGAAGGCGGAGGTCGGCAAGTGCGTCAAGGGGCTGCGCTGGTACGCCGAGCACGGGCCGTCACTCCTCGAGCCGCAGCCGCGGGATGCCGGCGCGGTGGGGGCGCAGGACGCCTACGTCGTGTATCAGCCCAGCGGCGTCGTCCTCGCGATCATGCCGTGGCACTGCCAGCTCTGGCAGGCCATGCGCTTCGCCGCCCCGGCGCTGATGGCCGGCAACGTCGGCCTGCTCAAGCACGCCAGCAACGTGCCGCAGACCGCGCTGTATCTGGAGGAGCTCTTCGGCAAGGCCGGCTTTCCCGAGTCCGTCTTCCAGACGCTGCTGATCGGCTCGGCAACCATCGAGCGCGTCCTCCGCGACGACCGGGTGGCGGCCGCGACGCTCACCGGCAGCGCCGCGGCGGGCCAGTCGGTGGCCGCCATCGCCGGGGACGCGCTCAAGAAGACGGTGCTCGAGCTCGGCGGCAGCGACCCGTTCATCGTGATGCCGTCGGCGGACCTGGACAAGGCCGCCGAGGTGGCCACCACGGCCCGCTGCCAGAACAACGGGCAGAGCTGCATCGCGGCCAAGCGGTTCTTCGTGCACGCCGACGTCGCCGAGGAGTTCACCCGGTTGTTCGCCGAGAAGCTCGCGGCCCTGACCGTCGGCGACCCCATGGCGGAGGACACCACGGTGGGTCCGCTGGCCACCGAGTCCGGTCGGGACGACGTCGAGAAGTACGTGCGGGACGCCGTCGACAAGGGCGCCACCGTCGTGACCGGTGGAAAGCGGCCGGACGGTCCGGGCTGGTTCTACCCCCCGACCCTGCTGACCGGGATCACGCCGGAGATGGACCTGTACGGCGAGGAGGTCTTCGGACCCGTCGCGGCGCTGTTCACCGTCGGCAGCCTCGACGAGGCGATCGAGATCGCCAACAGCCACCCCTACGGGCTCGGCTCGAACCTCTGGAGCGAGGACGAGGACGAGCGAGCGCAGTTCGTGCGCGACATCGCCTCCGGTATGGCGTTCATCAACGGCATGGTGACCAGCTATCCGGAGCTGCCCTTCGGTGGTGTGAAGCAGAGCGGCTACGGCCGCGAGCTGACCGACCTCGGCATGCGCGAGTTCATGAACGCCAAGACCGTGTGGGTCGGACCACGCAGCAGCGAGCAGGGCGAGGGTGACACCGCCTCGGCCGCCTCGGAGTGATCCGGGACAGCGTGACCCCGGAGGAGAGTGCAGGCGTGTTCGACGTCGACTGGATGGGGATGCTCAGCCGCCAGGTCTTGCGGGAGGAGGTCGCGGGTCTGGTGGCCGAGGCCTGTGCCTGGGCGGTCGGGCTCTCCGATCAGCCGCATTACCGGCGGCGCTCGGGCGCGGTCGCGGCCAGCGGCCTGACGATCGGGGAGCGGGCTGCGAACGGGCAGCTCCTCGCCGAGGAGGCCGACGGTCGGCTGGAGCTCGGGGACGCGCGGCCGGGCAGCTTCCAGGACGCGCTGAACGCGCTGGGCAGTGACGGCCGCATCCACGCCGACCGTTTCGACGACGACGTACTGCACCCCTTCGCCCACCGGATCTGCCTGGCCGCCGCGGACCGGGCTCGCCGTTCCCGGGCCGCCGCGTGGGCCGAGCTCGCCGACGACCTGGGGGAGGACCAGTCGGACGTCGCCGACGTCGTCCGCGCCGGGGGCTGGGAGGGGCCGTTGCGGATGGAGGCCGAGCACCTCGTCCTCGCCGCGCTGGGCGACGTGCCGCTGATCGAGGTGGAGGCCGAGGGCCTGCCGCTGTCCCTGGTACGGGCCGCCGAGGCCGCGGCTCGCGCGGCCGCCGCCCCGCCGCCCCCGGCCCTGGGCGACGACGAGCTGGCGGGCGCCCTCTTCCTCGCCGACGCGGCGATGCGGGACGCGGGGGTGGCCGTTCCGGTGCCCGAGCCGCAGGCGGGCCGGCTGCTGGAGGCCCTCCTGCTCGAGGGGCTGCAGGCGGCGGAGGTGCGGGCGGTGCTCGCCCATCTGCCGGTGGAGGCCGGAACGGCCGCCAAGGTGACCGCCCTCATGGAGGCGGCCGAGCCCGACTGAGTGCGCGCCCCCGGCGGCTCGCCCCGGCGACACGTGCTGGTGTCGGGCCACGGGTCAGGCGGTCGACGACGACACCGGACCGGGGGAGGACGAGGAGCGGCGGAGGCCCAGGACCGACCGGATCGCGCAACGGTGGGGCCCCCGCGGTCCTACGGGCCGGGGGAGACGCGGCCGGCTCAGGCCCCAGCTCCGAGGGCGCTCCGTCCGCCGGGTTTGCATCCGCGGTGCCACCGGGAACCGGCAACCCATGGACGCCGAGATCACCCTGACGGTCGACGGCGTGCCGCGCCGGCTCACGGTCGACACCCGGACCACGCTGCTGGACGCGCTCCGCGAGCGGCTGGGCAATCCCAGCCCGAAGAAGGGCTGTGACCACGGGCAGTGCGGCGCGTGCACGATCCTGCTGGACGGCGAGCGGGCGCTGAGCTGCCTGGCGCTCGCGGTGGCACACGACGAGGCGCAGGTGACCACCGCCGACGGCCTGGCCGCCGACGGCGCGCTGCATCCCGTGCAGCAGGCGTTCATCGATCGGGACGCCTTCCAGTGTGGCTACTGCACCCCGGGGCAGATCTGCTCGGCGGTCGGCGTGCTCGAGGAGGTCCGGCGCGGGTGGCCCAGTCATGCCAGCCCGGACCTGACCGCCGATCCGCAGCTCAGTTCCGAGGAGGTCGCCGAGCGGATGAGCGGCAACCTGTGCCGCTGCGCCGCCTACGTGAACATCGTCGCGGCCGTGCAGCAGGCCGGTGGAGCGGGCGGGGGGAGCCGATCGTGAAGCCCTTCGCCTACGCCCGCCCAGGCGACGTGACCGAGGCAGTGCGGACCGTCGCGGGTGAGCCCGCCGCCGTCTTCCTCGGCGGGGGCACGAACCTCGTCGACCACCTCAAGCTCGGCATCGCCCGGCCCGACGTGGTCGTGGACGTCCGCACCCTGACGTCCCGGGAGATCACCGACCTGGAGGACGGCGGGCTGCGGATCGGCGCCGCGGTGACCAACAGCGCGGTCGCCGCCGATCGTCGCATCCGCGAGCGGTACCCCGTCCTCGCCGAGGCCCTGCTGGCCGGCGCGACGGGCCAGCTGCGCAACCTGGCCACCACGGCGGGCAATCCGCTCCAGCGCACGCGGTGCGTCTACTTCCAGGACGTCACCACTGCGTGCAACAAGCGCGAGCCCGGCAGCGGGTGCTCGGCGGTCGGCGGCTACACCCGCTACTCCGCGATCCTCGGCATTCCGGCGGCGCTGCCCGACCCGACGGCTCCGGAGACGTGCATCGCGACCCACCCCTCGGACATGGCGGTGGCCCTGGCGGTGGTGGACGCGCAGGTGCAGGTGCTCGGTCCGGCGGGGGCGAGGACGATCCCCTTCGTCGACCTGCACCGCCTGCCGGGCGAGGACCCCTCGCGGGACACCGTCCTCGACCACGGCGAGCTGGTCACCGCGATCGACCTCCCGCCGCTGCCGGCCGGCGCGCGGTCGGTCTACCGCAAGGTGCGCGACCGCGCCTCCTACGCCTTCGCCCTGGTGTCGGTCGCCGCAGTCGTCGTCGGGGAAGGCGACGTCCGGCTGGCGTTCGGCGGCGTCGCCCACAAGCCGTGGCGCGCCACGCGGGCCGAGGCGATCCTGCGCGGCGGGCCGCTGACCCAGGACGCCGTCCGCGCTGCGATGGCGGCCGAGCTGGCCGCCGCCCAGCCACAGCCCGGCATCGACAGCGGCAACGGCTTCAAGATCCCGCTCCTCACCCGAACCGTCGTCGCCACCCTGCGCGACCTGACCCAGGCGGCCGGCGCGTGACCGAGCTGCTCCGGCCTCGGGCCATCGGCCGCGATCTCGCCCGCCGCGACGGCGTGGCCAAGGTGCGCGGTACCGCCACCTACGCGTTCGAGACGCCGGTCGAGGCGCCCGCCTACGCCCATCCCGTGCAGGCCACCGTCGCCCGGGGCCGGGTCACCGCCATGGACACCGCCGCGGCCGAGGCACTGGAGGGCGTCCTGCTGGTTCTCACCCCGTTCGACGCCGAGCGGCTGGCGTCGACGGAGGACCGCGAGTACGCCGTCCTGCAGTCCGACGAGGTGGCCTTCCGGGGCCAGGTCATCGGGGTCGTGGTCGCCGAGAGCTCCGAGCGCGCACGGCAGGCGGCCGACACGATCCGGGTGACCTACGCGGAGCGGGAGCACGACAGCACGCTGTCGGTCGACCGTTCCGACCTCTACACGCCGGAGAAGGTCAATCCGTCCTACGAGACCGACACCGCCGAGGGTGACGTCGCCGCGGCGGTGGCCGCCGCCGACGTGGTGGTCGAGCAGACGTACTCGACGGCCATGTACCACAACAACCCGCTCGAACCGCACGCCAGCACGGCGCTCTGGGAGCCCGGCGCGGACGTGCCGCTCACGCTCTGGGACTCCACCCAGGGCGTGCACCCGGCACGGGCGGCCGTCGCGAAGGTGTTCGGCCTCGACGAGGAGCAGGTCCGGGTCGTCTGCCCCTACGTGGGCGGCGGTTTCGGCTCGAAGGGCACTCCGCACGCGAACGTCATGCTCGCGGTCATGGCGGCCCGTGCCCTCCCGGGCCGGCCGGTGAGGCTGGCCCTGACCCGGCAGCAGATGTTCGTCCTCGCCGGCTATCGCACGCCGACGATCCAACGGATGCAGGTGGCCGCCGGCCGCGACGGGCGGCTGTCGGCGATCGCGATCGACGTGGTGGAGCAGACGTCGAAGATCAAGGAGTTCGCCGAGCAGACCGGCATCCCCACCCGGATGATGTACGCCTCGCCGAGCCGGCGGACGACGCACCGGCTGGCCGCGCTCGACGTACCGGTGCCCTCGTGGATGCGGGCGCCGGGGGAGTGCCCTGGCATGTTCGGACCGGAGGTGGCGCTCGACGAGCTCGCCGAGGCGCTCGGGATGGACCCGGTGGAGCTGCGCGTCCGCAACGAGCCGGAGGTGGATCCGGAGACCGGGAAGCCGTGGTCGAGCCGACACCTCGTGGAGTGCCTGCGCGAGGGCGCGGACCGCTTCGGATGGCGCGACCGTCCGCCGCCCCGGCACCGGGACGGCGACTGGCTGGTCGGCACCGGTGTCGCGTCCTCGGTCTACCCCACGATGCGTCAGGCCACCTCGACGTCCCTCATCCGGTTCGAGGCCGGCCGCTACGTCGTGGAGATCGGGGCCGCGGATCTGGGCACCGGCACCTGGACGACGCTGCCGCAGATCGCCGCCGACGCGCTCGACGTGCCGGTGGAGGACGTCGAGGTGCGCATCGGCGACACCAGGTACCCGATCGCCTCGGTCGCGGGTGGCTCGTCGGGCATGAACACCTGGGGTTCGGCGGTGGTCGAGGCGGCGCGGACCTTCCGCGACACGTTCGGTCGCAACCCCGGGGACGGCGACGAGGCGCAGAACGGTGTCGACCAGGCCGCCACGGACGACGACCACGCCGCCTATGCCTTCGGGGCCCAGTTCGTCGAGGCGCGGGTGCACGCCGACACGGGCGAGTTGCGGGTGCCGCGGATGCTGGGAGTGTTCGCCGCCGGGCGGATCATCAATCCCCGCACGGCCCGGTCGCAGTTCATCGGCGCCATGACCATGGGTCTGTCGATGGCTCTGCACGAGCACAGCGTCTGGGACACCCGGATCGGCCAGGTGGCCAACCACGACCTCGCCGAGTACCACATCGCCGTCAACGCCGACGTCGGTGACGTGCAGGCGCACTGGCTCGACGAGCACGACCCCCACGTCAACGCCATGGGTACCAAGGGGATCGGTGAGATCGGCATCGTCGGAACGGCCGCCGCGGTCGTCAACGCCGTGTACCGCGCCACGGGGATCCGGGTCCGCGCCCTGCCGGTGACGCTCGACAAGCTGCTGGCCGCCCTTCCCTGAGCGGCGGCTCCGGCACCACCCGCCGTCCCCCGCGGGGGACGGCGCCCAGGGGGAGGGGAGCCATGTCGCCCTGGGGGACGGATGGGAACCGACGTCGAGCCGGCAGGCAGGTCTCTCCCCGGGAACGGACGACGTCGGGCTCGGGGACGACGGGCTCGGGGACGACGGGCTCGGGGACGACGGCGCCGGCCACTGCCACGGTGATGGACCGGCCGTGCCTGCTCACCGCCAGGCCCACCCCGGACGCGCCCGCCCTGCGCCGACCGAGTGGGCTCAGACCTCCTCGGGCTCGAAGGTCCGCGTCGGGGCGAGGAACTCCTCCTGTGCGGCGACCAGCAGGATCTCGCGCGACCGGGCCTCCTCGGTGCGCCGGAGGAGGCCGAAGACCGACGAGGCCGCGCGGGACAAGGCGTCCGGGGCGGAACCCGTACTCATCCAGTGGGCCAGGAACAACGCCGCGATCGCGTCACCGGCGCCATTGACCGACACGTTCAGACGCGGCGTCCGTACCCGGAAATGCCGGCCGGCCTCGGAGGCCAGCAGGTCGACGGCGTCGTCCGGAGTGTCGTCGGCGACCAGTGACGTGGTCAGCACCACCCGCGGGCCGAGCGCGGAGACGCCCGCGACGGCGTCCTTGACCGAGGCCAGCGAGCGGGTCGTCGTCCCGGCGAGTAGGTCCAGCTCGTAGTGGTTGGGGGTGACGAGGTCGGCGGCGGGGACGGCGACCTCACGCATGAACTCCTCGATGCCCGGCCGCACGAAGACGCCGCGGCCGACGTCGCCGATCACCGGGTCGCAGCAGTAGACGGCCGCGGGGTTGACCGCGCGGACCTTCGCCACCGTCTGCACCACGGCGTGCCCGATGTCGGCCGAGCCCATGTAGCCGGACAGGACGGCGTCGCAGGTGCCGAGGACGCCCCGGTCGTCGATGCCCTGCACGACCTCGTCGATGGCCTGCCCGTCGAAGACCCGGCCGGTCCAGGCGCCGTAGCCGGTGTGGTTGGAGAACTGCACCGTGTGCACCGGCCACACCTCGATGCCGAGGCGCTGCAACGGGAACACCGCCGAGGAGTTGCCGACGTGCCCGTAGGCGACGTGCGACTGGATGGAGAGCACCGCGACCATGGGCGAAGATTGGCACACCGCGCGCCGATGAGTTCCGCGACTTCGAGGTATCGGTGGTGCCGACCCCGGATCCTCGGGACATGCACCTGACCCGTCTTCCGGAGGGCGCGGTCGGCCCGGCGCAGGGCGCGGTGGCGGGGCCGGTTCGCCTGACGACTCCGGTCGTGCCATCGTCGTCCCGGGCCACCCTCGGCCCGGCCGGTTTCTCGAAGGACGTGCATGAACCAGCAGCTGACCGACCGACTCCGCTTCCTGCAGGCATTCGTGGCACACCCGCGACAGGTGGGAGCAGTCCTCCCGACGTCGCGCCGCGCGGTCCGCGACATGCTCGACCTGGCCGACCTCGCGGGGGCGGATCTGGTGGTCGAACTGGGCGCCGGTACCGGGGTGCAG
>JAOPWJ010000161.1 GCA_025965715.1 Blastococcus sp.
GCGGCCTACTGCGGTGTAACGGGACTCAAGCCCACAAACGGACTGGTCTCGCGGCGAGGGGCTCTGCCCCTATCGTGGACCACCGAATCGGTGGGGCCGATCGCAGGTAGTGCCGTCGATGCCTCGATGATGCTCGCGGTCATCGCTGGTCACGATCCCCACGACCCACAGAGCCTCGCCGCTGGGTTCGCTGCCAGTGATGTCGGGGACGGCCGACTCGACGGCTTGCGTGTGGGTCTGCCCGGCGGCTATCTCACCGATGTCTGCGATGCTGCCGTCCTCGCCGGGTACGACCGCCTACTGGCGACGCTGGGCAACCTCGGTGCAGAGCTGGTCGACGTCGCCCTCCCCTCTGCCTCCGCCGCCCATGACATCGGCTATCACGTCCTGTTCACGGAGGCGTGGACCGTGCACGCCTCTCAGGCGGCCAGCTTCGTCGACTACGACCCCGTGGGGTTGCAGCGGATCAGCCGTGGATCGCAGACCTCGGCGCGGGACTATCTGCGAATGCTGGCCTTCCGTCATGAACTGCAACGTGAGTTCGAGGGTGCGTTCGCGCTGGCGGACATCCTCGTGATGCCGGGAACCCCGGCGGCTGCGCCCACCCTGGATGACCTCTGCGTGACCATCAACGGCGCGAAGGTGCCCATGCACCAGGCGCAGAGCCGGGCCACCATGATGTGCAACCTCAGCGGGGTGCCGGCTCTCATGCTGCCCACCGGGTTCACCCCCGATGGGCTGCCCGTGGCCGGGCAGGTTGTCGCGCCGCCGTTGCGCGAGGACCTCTTGCTACGAGTGGGTGCCGCCTTCCAGGGGACAGCCACCACTGCCGGCTCCACCCCTGTCGTGTCGTCCGGGGCTGAGAGGGCGATGACAGGAAAGGAAGCAATATGCCGTCCATTCGGGTAAATGGTTTCGATATGCACTACCAAGTCGTCGGTCACGGCCCCCCCCTTGTGTGCATCACGGGCTGGGGGACCGGCGCTGGACACGGCTTCGCCGCCTACCCGCGCCAGTTGGCAGATAACTACCAGATCATCTTCTACGACCATCGTGGTGTGGGGGCGTCGTCTGGCGGGCTCGATCGTGAACCGTCCACAGAGCTCTACGCCGACGATGTCGCACAATTGATCACAGCACTGGGACTGCCCGCCGCTCATGTTTTCGGACGCGGCGGACTCGGGGGATGCATCACTCAGCGCTTGGCGATCCAACATCCCGATCTGGTGTCGAGCGCCATCTTGGGGCAGTCGTGGGCGTTTGCCGACGCCACTCTCGATGCTCAGCTCATGGCCCTCGCTGCCCTCAGGCGCATCTCGTTCGAGGACTTTCAGCGCGCCTGCGCCTGGCTCTGTTACGACCCGCAGTACTTCGAACATCACCAGCAGGCGTTGCTCGGGCCCGATGGTTCCTGGAGTGACATCAAGGACACCCCTGAAGCGCACCTGGCACTGATTCAGGCATCCCGGACGCACGATGCGCGAGAAGATCTCCACACAATGTCCTGTCCAACCTTGGTGATCCAGGCTGGGGCTAATGACTGGATCACCGGAGCGCGTCTCGGCGACGAGATCTCGAGACGCCTTCCTGGAAGCGAGATGCTGTACCTCTCCGACGCACCTCATGCCGTCAGCACGCATGCACCGTCCTGGGCGCTCTACACCGATGCCCTGATGAGATTCCTTGCTCTGGCCGCCCAGGAACCCCAATGAGTGTGAAGCGACCGCCGTCAGGCGGACACCTCGTGTTTCAGATGGATGGTCTCTACTCCGCGGGCGAGGTTGCCGTGCCGAGGCTGCCGGCCTCGGTGTTGTCGAAGCCGTCGAGTAGGAGAGGAGCCCAACTCGCGTTCGTGCCGGGTTGGACAGGCCCGGCGGTAGATCAGCACGATCTTCAACGTTGCGCGTACCGACTCGCCTGATCGAAGGCCGAGCCGCCCCCCGTCGAGGCCAGTAGCCCGAGGTGCGCAGCGCCTTGCCGACCTCAGGGGACGTGTACTGCCTGGGCTCAACCGGTCGTTGCAACACCTGCTTGGTGGAGCAACCGTAGTTGCTCGTCTAGGGCCTCGGCCGGGTCTCCCAGTCGAGGACTTTCCGGGGCCTGCTGTTGACCGCGGCTTGGACGGCGAGGAGGTCGCTCGAGGAGCTCGTGAGCGCGCCGAGGACGTCCCCACGGAGGCGCCGCCCGACGGTCCGCTCTCGGACCTTCGGGTGCTCGAGCTCGGCCAGCTCATCGTGGGACCGTTCTGTGGTCAGTTGCTCGGCGACATGGGGGCCGAGGTCATCAAGATCGAGGACCCCGTCGCCGGCGACCCGGTGCGCCAGTGGGGCCACGGGCAGGCGGTCAGCTCGACGGGGTCGATGTCCTGGGCCGTCGTGGCCCGCAACAAGAAGTCGGTGACCTGCGACCTGCGACCTGCGGGCGGCCGAGGGCCAGGCCCTCGTCGGCAGGCTCATCGCGACGGTGGACGCGTTCGACATCGAGGACGAGTTCCACCGGGCGACCGAGGAGGAGTTCAACCGGGCCGCGGCGCAGGCCCGGCGCGGCAGACGCGATCCGCCAAGCCGGCCAGGAGCCGAGCCGTGACGCCCGGATCAATGAGCGCGTCACCGTTCACCGCGGCCTGGATCGCCTGGACCGATTGTTCGGGTCGGGCGCCCTTGTAAAGGAATCCTCGAGCGCCCGCCTTGAGCGCACCGTGGATGTACTCGTCGGTGTCGAACGTGGTCATCACCACGTCGGCGATGGGATCGGCGACGCCGTGTCCCGCGAGGAGGCGAGTGGCTCGTGTGCCGTTCAGGTGCGGCATGCGGACGTCGAGCAGACATACATCCGGGCGCAGTTGACGAGCCGGCGTGACGGCCTCGCGGCCAGCAGCGCTTGGCCGACCACGGCCATGTCGGGTTGCGCGTCCAGGATGGTGGCCAGCCCGGTGCGGACGATGCTCTGGTCATCGGCACTGAGCACCCGGACCGTCAGGTGGCTCTCCCCGGTCGCGGAAGTACGGCGCGGACGCGCCACCCCCGATCCGGGCCCGGTCCAGCCGTCAGGATTCCACCGAGCAGGGGGACCCGCTCCGCCATGCCGACCAACCCGAAACCAAGGGGAGCCGTGGCGGCGGTGCGGGCGCCGTCGTCCACGCTCAACTGCGCGTCGGTGGGGGTGCCGGTGACCCTCACCTCCACGCGGGTGGCCAGCTGCGCGTGGCGTCGAGCGGTGATGACCGATTCTTGGGCCACCCGGAAGAGAGCCGCCTCCAGGGCAGGCGCCAGGTCGGCCAGGTCACCGCGCAGCTCGACGTCCACCCGCAGGGAGTCGGTGCCCGGCGCGGCGAGTCGGGCGATGTCGGCGACTCCGCGTCGGGGAGCCCGGGGACGGTCGACTGCGGCGGTCCCGGAGGGCGCCCACCATCTTCCCGCATCTCGGCGAGCGTCCTCGTCGCTTCTCGGTCGATCACCTGGAGCGCTTCGGTCGCGCCCTCGGGTGACCAGGCTCGGGCGAGGACCAGGCCAGCAGACAGTCACGGCGACGCGAGTGCGGTTGTCAGGATCGCTACAGAGTTGTCCGCGATGTGCCGACCATGGAAGGAGGAATGTCTGCGTCGGGTCAGTGAGGAGCGTTCGTGATCGTCAAGGCCAGACTGGGAGCGCCCGCCAGCGACGACCAGCTGGGCACCGAGGTGGGCCAGGTGCTCGACCGGCGGGGAGCGCTCAAGCACCCACCCGTGTCGCTCGCCGTCTCTGACGCGGTCGCCCTCGCCATCGCCGGGATCTTCCGCAGCCCGACGCCTTCCGGTCAGGTGCTCGACCGCTTCTTCCGGCAGGGCGTCGGCGACAGCCAGAAGCTGATCGAGGCCGCCCAGGCCGAGCAGGGCTACGCCTCGGCCGAGGGGCACGCCGCGCTGTACTGCCTCATCGGCTGGGTCCGGGCCCAGGTGCACAAGTCGTCGGAGTAGGCGTCAGCCGGTTCCGGCGTGCACGACCGGGCGGCCGTTCTCCCAGGTCAGCTCGACCAGGTTCATCGCTCGGTAGCTGATCCCCCCGTACCAGGAGTGGAACGCCAGCCGATCGCTCCCGTCCGGCGCGACGACGACGTCCTGACCGCCGGGGCCGATGTACCGGCCGTCGCTGGCGTCGGTGGTGAACAGCGGCTGGTCGTCCTTGGTGTACGGCCCGGTCACCGACTGGGCGGTGGCGTAGCCGATCTTGTACTCCTCGCCGCCGTAGTCGTTCGACGAGTACAGCAGCGTGTAGGTGCCGTCGCGCTTCACCAGCGTCGGCGCCTCCACCAGGTTGCCCTCCCACTCCTGGTCCTGCTTGACCAGCCGGGTGGGCTCGCCGGCGAACGTCAGCCCGTCGTCGGCCAGCGGGGCGAGGTAGAGCCAGGTGTCGAAGCCGCAGCAGTTGCCGTCGTTCTTCCACAGCAGGTACCGGCTGCCGTCGTCATCGGTGAACGTGGACGCATCGATGGCGCCGCCCTCGTCCTCAGGGCACACCAGCATCCCGTCGCCGGCCATCTCGAACGGACCCTCGGGGGAGTGGGCCGTCGCCACCCCGATGCACTGCAGGGTCGGCTCGAAGTTCGTCGTCGTCGTGTACATGACGAACTGGTCGGGGCCGAACTGCGTCACCTCGGGGGCCCACGTCTTTCCCGGGATCACCCACGACGGCAGCTCCGGCAACGCGTCGGTGTCGAGCACCTCCCACGACTCGAGGTCGGAAGAGGTCGCGACCTGCACGTTGAGCGACGCCGTGTTGGTCGCGTAGGCGTAGTAGGTGCCGTCGACCTCGAGGACGTCGGGGTCGGGAAAGTCCTGGTCCACCACCGGGTTGCCGTCATCCACCGGACCGGCCGGGGACGACGACGCGGCAGTCGGCTCGCCGCCGCCGCCCCCGCCGCAGCCCGTGAGCGTCAGCGCCAGCACCGCCACGCAGGCAGCCGACGGGCGACGCGTGACGAGGCGGCTCATGAGGCACCCCCGGCGGAGAACCGGAACACCGTGCGGGTGTCGTACCGCTCGCCCGGCCGCAGGACGGTCGACGGGAAGTCCGGCTGGTTGGGGGAGTCAGGAAGGTGCTGCGTCTCCAGGCAGAATCCGTCGCCCTGCCGCCAGGCCCGGCCACCACGCCCCACGACGCTGCCGTCGAGGAAGTTGCCCGAGTAGAACTGCACGCTCGGCTGGTCGGTGAGCACCTCCAGAACCCGGCCCGAGCGGGGCCCGCGGACCCGGGCGCCCAGTTGCAGCCCGCCGTCCTCGGAGTCCTCGTAGACCCACGCGTGGTCGTAACCCAGGGCGTGCAGCAGTTGATCGGTTGCCGACCGCAGGTTCTCGCCGATCCGCCGGGGGGCGCGGAAATCCATCGGCGTGCCGTCCACCGGCTCGATGCCGGTGGGGATCAGCCCGGCATCGACGGCGACGAACCGCGGGGCCGGCAACTCCAGCACGTGGTCCTCGACGGTGCCCTCCCCGTCGAGGTTCCAGTAGGCGTGATTGGTCAGGTTGACCACCGTCGGCCGGTCGGTCTCCGCGGTGTAGCCGACCGTCAGACCGTCCTCGTCGAGGACGTAGGTGACCGTGGCGGTCAGCGTGCCCGGAAAGCCCATGTCGCCGTCCGGACTGGTGAGCGACAGCTCCACGCCGCCGGTCACCTCACGCGCCTTCCACACCGACGCGTGGAATCCGCCCGGCCCGCCGTGCAGGCAGGCGTCGCCGTTGTTCTGCGGCAGGACGTGCTCCACGCCGTCCAACTCGAATCGCCCATTGGCGATCCGGTTGGCGAAGCGGCCGACGACCGCCCCCACGTAGGTGGTGTCCGCCAGGTAGCCGTCGAGGTCGTCGTAGCCAAGCGCGACGTCGGCGACCGACCCGGAGGCGTCCGGCGCGCACATCGACTGCAGCACCGCCCCGTAGGTCAGGACGGCGGCCTCGAGCCTGCCGGAGCGCAGGACGTACCGCTCCACCTCCTGGCCGTCGGGCAGCGCGCCGAAGTGCTCGCGCTGCACGCTCACCCCTTCAGCCCGGACCGCGACACGCCCTCGATGATGAACCGCTGCGCACCCATGTACAGCACCAGCACCGGAACGCTGGCCACGACGGCCCCGGCCATGAGCAGGTCGTAGCGGACAGCGTTCGCCGTCTGCAGGGTCGACAACCCCGCGGGGAGGGTCTGGGTCTCCGGGCTGAACAGCACGTAGACCGGCCAGAGGAAGTCGTTGTAGTTGGTCAGGAACGCCAGCATCCCGAGGGTCACCAGTGCCGGCCGGGAGAGCGGCAGGACGACCTTCCAGAACACCTGCCACCGGTTGGCGCCGTCGAGGCGGGCCGCCTCCTCGAGCTCCACGGGGAGCCCGATGAAGAACTGCCGGAGGAAGAAGACACCGAACGCGGACGCCGCCGTGGGCACGATGATCGCGATCAGGGTGTCGAGCCAGTAGAGCTGCCCGACGATCAGGTAGTTCGGGATGATCAGGATGACCGGCGGCACGAACAGCGTCGCGATGATCGCACCGAAAACGATCTTCTTGCCCCGGAACTCCATCCGTGCCAGGGCATAGGCCGCCAGCGCCGAGGTGGCGACCACCAGGGCGGCGTGACACGTGGCGGCGATCATGCTGTTGGCGAACCAGCGGAGCACCGGTGTGTCCGTCCCGGCACCCAGCACGGTGGCGTAGGCGTCGGTGCTGAACGGGGTCGGCCACCACGACGGCGGCAGCGATGCGGCGTCGGCCCGGGTCTTGAACGACGTCACGATCATGAAGATCAGCGGGCTGATGAAGACCACGGCCAGTGCGATCAGCACCACGTACCGCAGCACCCGCCGAACCTTCAGCCGGGTGGGTTCGGCCGTCGGCGCGCGTGAGGGCCGGTCCGGTCCGGTCGTGCCGGGCGAAGTCTCCAGGGACGACGTCGTCGACGCGGACATCTCAACCCCTTCCCTGTCGGAGCATCATCGGAGCGGCCTGCAAGGGGACCCCTGCCTTCTGCTTCTTCGGTGTCTGCCGGTCTCGGAACAGCCAGAACACCAGGAGGCTGAGCAGGATGAGGAACAGGGTCAACACGTAGCTCATCGCCGCCGCGCTGCCCATCTGGTAGTTGCGCAGACCGGTCTCGGCGATCTGGTAGATCGCCGTCCGTGTCTCGGTGCCGGGCGCGCCCTTGGTGATCAGGTAGGACTGCCCGAACATGTTCGCCGAGGCGATGATCGTCGTCATCGTGACGAACGAGAGCACCGGCATGAGACCCGGCAGTGTCACGTGCCGGAACTGCTGCCAGCGGCTCGCGCCGTCCATCTCCGCCGCCTCGTACAGCTCCCGCGGGATGTCCTGCAGCCCCGCGAGGTAGATCACGGCATTGAAACCGAGCGTCCACCACACCGTGACACCGACGAGGGCGAACCAGGCCGCCGGTGTGGACGTCGTCCACGCGGTGTCGTCGGGCAGGCCGAGCAGGCCGAGGTAGTAGTTGACCAGCCCGATGTTGGAGTCGAGCAGGTAACGCCACAGGATGGCGATCACGGCGACGCCGAGCACGTACGGGGCGAAGAACACGGCACGGAACAGGTTCCGTCCCGGGAACTTCTTGTTCATGGTCAGTGCGATGACCAACGGCACGACCAGGAGCAACGGAACGCTGAAGACGGTGAAGATCCCGGTCGCCCGCATCGCACGCCAGAACGACGAGAACGTGATCGAGCCCGGTGTGAACAGGTCGGTGTAGTTCTCCAGGCCCACGAAGGGCTTGTTGGGCAGGGTGAAGTCGTACCTGTGCAGGCTGATGTAGAGGCCGTACACGATCGGGCCCAGCACGAAGGCAACGAACAGCACGAGGTAGGGCGCGAGGAACAGCCAGGGGGCTATCCCGACGCTGTTGATGTCCCGCCGTCGCGGCGCCCCGCCGCGGCGGTCGTCGGAGACGGTCTCGCTGCGGGGCGCCGTGACGGTGGTTGCCATGTCAGTCCCCGAACGACTCGCGGTTGCGCTCCATCAGCTGGTTGGCCTTGCTGGCCGCAGCCTTGAGCTGGTCCGCCGGGTCGCCCTTGCCGAGGACGCCGTTGGCGACCGCGGGCTCCAGGGCCTCGGCCTGGACGCCGCCCAGACCCGGAACCGGGGGAAGGAATCGCATGGACTCGATCTCGTCGGCGATGACCTCCTGCGGCATGCCCTTCACTGCGTCGGCACGGACGGACTCGCGGGCGGGGATCATGCCCGAGCCGGCCCAGTCGGCCGAGTGCTCGCTCATCCAGGCGATGAACACCTTGCTGGCCTGCAGCTTGTTGTCGTCCTTGGCCGCCTGCGTGCTGATGAAGAAGTGGTGGCTGTTGGCCCAGAAGGCCTGCTCGTCACCGATCGTCGGCACCGGCGCGATGCCGTAGTTCAGCCCACTGGCCTCGAGGTCGTTGATCTGCCAGATGCCGTCCCAGGTGATCGACGTCTGGGCGTTCTTGAAGGCCACGTACTGCGCGTCGATCGCGACGTTCGGCTTGCTGTAGCCCTGGTCGACCATCGACCGCTGCCACTCGAGTGCCTGCACGCCGGCGTCGGAGTCGTACGCGGCCTCGGTGCCGTCCTCGCCGTACGGCGGCTGACCGTTCTGCCACATCAGGGACAGGAACATCAGGTGGCTGGGCCACAGTGACGGCATCCAGAAGGGCGAGTCGTAACCGGCCGCCTTGAGCTTGTCCAGGGCGTCCATGAAGGAGGCCTCATCGGTCGGCGGCTCGGTGATGCCTGCCTTCTCGAAGTGGTCCTTGTTGTAGTACATCGCCAGGGAGTGGACGTCGAGCGGGATGCCGTACCGCTTGTCGTGGTAGATGCCGGCGTCCCAGATGTCCTGGGTGAAGTCGTCGGCCGTCAGGTCGAGCTGCTTGGCCAGGTCGTCGAGCGGGATGATGATGTTGCGCGCCGCGTGGGTGGCGAGCTGGTCGAGGTGCATCACCCCGACGTCAGGGCCCTGGCCGGCCTGCACGGCGGCGGGCACACGCTGGTAGAAGTCGGCCCACTGGATCGTGTTCGACTTGATGGCGATGTTGTCGTGCTCCTTGTTGAACTGGTCGACAAGGTCCTGCATGAACGGGCCGTCACCGCCGGTGAAGCCGTTCCAGTACGAGAGCTCCACCTTCGGGCCGTCGTACTCGCCGGTGAAGGTGCCGGAGGACTCGGCCGTGGTGCCACCCGGACCCTGTCCGCCGCCACACCCGGACAGCACCAGGGCGCCGGTCACGCCCGCGGCCAGTGCCGCGGTCCAGGTCATTCGTCTCATCTGCTTGCTCCTCGTCATTGAGAACCGATCACAGGGAAAGGTCTGGCTGCCTGGCTCAGCCGGCCGGTAGGGGGCTGAGGCGGAGGACGTTCCAGGACGCCGGCGGCAGGCCGACGGTGAGCTGTCCGTCCTCCAGTCGGGCACCCGCTCCGGGCCGCGGGGCGACGCGGGCGGGATGCTCAGCGGTATTGCGGGCCTGCAGGTCGTCGTCGGCCAGCACGGAGTGCTCGGCCACCTGCAGCGCGCCGAAGCCCCGCACGTCGGCGGTCAGCGGCAACGTCTCGGTGGTGCTCCGGTTCACGGCGAACAGGCACAGGTCGCCCGTCGCGTCGTCGAAGGTGGCGGTCGCGTGCAGCAGCGGCACCTCACCGAACCGCTCGGTGGCGTAGTTGCTGGACTCGATCAACGGGCGCAGGACCCGGCCCCGGGCCAGCCGCGCAGCCTGAGCGAACGGGTGGAAGATCGTCTGTCGCCACGCCCGGCCGCCGGGCTCGGTCATGATCGGTGCGATGACGTTGATCAGCTGCGCCTGACAGGCGATGGCGACGCGGTCGGCGTGGTTGAGCAGCGAGATCAGGTAGCTGCCGACCACCACGGCGTCGACGACGGTGAAGCTGTCCTCGATCAGCGGCCGCGCGTACTGCCAGTCGAGATTGGTCTGCCCGCCGAAGCGGCCCTGGTACCAGACGTTCCACTCGTCGAAGGCCAGCCGCAGCTTCTTCGTCTGGCGGAGCCGGGCTCCGACGTGGTCCGCGGTGGCGATGACGGCGTCGATGAAGCGGTCCATGTCGGTCGCCGTGGCCAGGAAGCTGTCCACGTCGTCGTCGTGCTGCTCGTAGTAGGCGTGCAGCGAGATGTAGTCGACGACGCCGTAGGTGTGCTCGAGAACCGTCGCCTCCCACGAGGCGAACGTCGGCATCGTGCTGTTGGAACTGCCCACGGCGACGAGTTCGATCGACGGGTCGACCAGCCGCATCGCCTTGCCGGCCTCGGCGGCCAGCCGGCCGTACTCGTGCGCCGTCTTCTGCCCGACCTGCCAGGGGCCGTCGAGCTCGTTGCCCAGGCACCACAGCTTGATGTCGTGCGGGTCCTTGACCCCGTGGGACCGGCGGAGGTCGGAGAGGTACGTGCCGCCCGGGTGGTTGGTGTACTCGACGAGGTCGCAGGCCTCCGCGACGCCGCGGGTACCCAGGTTGACGGCCATCATCGGCTCGATGCCGGCGACGCCCGCCCAGTCCATGAACTCGTTGAGGCCGAAGGTGTTCGGCTCGAGTGCGCGCCAGGCCAGGTCCAGCCGGTCGGGGCGCTCCTCGACCGGTCCGACGCCGTCCTCCCACCGGTAGCTCGAGACGAAGTTGCCGCCGGGATAGCGCACGAGGGTCGGTCCCAGCTCGCGCACCAGCTCCAGGACGTCCCCGCGGAAGCCGGACGAGTCGGCGGCGGGGTGGTCGGGCTCGAAGACACCTGTGTACACGCAGCGGCCCATGTGCTCGACGAACGACCCGAACAGCCGGCGGTCCACGTCGGCCAAGGTGAATCGCGGGTCGAGTACCAGCGAGGAGTGCGTCATTCGGGGCGGACCGTCCGTAGGGCGCAGAAGGGTGAGCTGGAAAGTTGTACATCGTTGTACACAGGGGCTGTGGGCCGCGCCACAGGAGTTATCGATCGGTTACCAAAGGGCGGAATCGGTACTGCGCAGGCGGTCGCTCTGAGTAACCTTCAGCTGATGGGTAGGACTGCCTCGGGTGATCCCGCGAGCCTGAAGCACGTCGCGGCACTGGCCGGCGTGTCGGTCAAGACCGTGTCCAACGTGGTCAACGGCTACGTGCACGTCACCGACACCACCCGGTCACGCGTGCAGCGGGCGATCGACGAGCTGCACTACCGGCCCAACCTCGCAGCCCGCCAGCTGCGCCAGGGGCGCTCCGACGTCATCGCCCTCGCCCTGCCCGAGCTCGACCTGCCCTACTTCGCCGAACTGGCCCGGTCGGTCATCAAGTGCGCGGAGGAGAAGGGCTGGACGGTGCTGATCGACCAGACCGACGGCCTGGTCGAACGCGAGCAACTGGTCCTGGACGGCATCCGCGGTCGGCTGATCGACGGTCTGATCTTCAGCCCCATCGCCCTCGGTGCCGCGGACCTGGAGCGGCGCCGGGACACGACGCCGCTGGTCCTGCTCGGGGAGCGCGTCTTCGACGGGCCCGCCGACCACGTGGCCATCGACAACGTCGCTGCCGCCCGGGCGGCCACCGCGCACCTGGTCGGGCTCGGCCGGCGCCGCATCGCGGCCATCGGCGCCCAGCCGCTGCCGACCTCCCAGACGGCGCACCTGCGGCTCCAGGGTTATCAGGAAGCCCTGGCCGAGGCCGGCCTTCCGGTCCGGCCGGAGTACGTCGTCCCGGTCGACCGCTATCACCGGGGGGACGGCGCAGCGGCCATGCGCCGGCTGCTCGACCTGCCGGAGCCCCCGGACGCGGTCTTCTGCTTCAACGACCTGATGGCGCTGGGGGCGATGCGGGAGGCCTACGAGCGGGGTGTCCCGGTGCCCCACGACGTCGCGATCGTCGGCTGGGACGACATCGAGGAAGGCCGCTACAGCATTCCCACCCTCACGACGGTCTGCCCCGACAAGCAGCGGATCGCGTCCCTGGCGGTCGACTTCCTGGCCGCCCGCCTGGGAGACGGCTCCGAGCCGCCGCACGAGGTGACCGCGCCCTTCACGCTGGCCGTCCGCGAGAGCACCGTGGGGCGCCCCGGCCGGTGACGCAGCGGCTGCAGCGTCGGCCGAGGCATGTCGCGTCTCGGCTTGACAGAACCCGCTTACCACGTTGTAAATGGGCTGAGGACGTCGACGAAGGGCCGGACATGACGACCACCTCCACCCCTCCCCAGCAGGACTACGACCGCGCGGCGATCGAGCAGGCGTTGATGGGTCCCGGTATCACCGCGTTGAAGGGAGCCTTCTCTCCCGAGTGGGCCGACCGGATGCGTGAGGACATCGAGGCCGCGTTCGAGGAAGCGATCCACCGGGAGGGCGGGGCGGTCGGCCGCGGGCCCAACCGCTACTACGTCGAGATCCATCCGCAGCAGTTGCGCGGATTCCTCGACATCGTGTCCCACCCGTGGTTCCGGGTCGTGTGCGAGACGGTGCTCGGGCCCGAGTACAAGGTTCTCGAGCTCGGCTTCGACATCCCCTTCGCCGGGGCGCAGAACCAGCCGTGGCACCGTGACTTCGCGTCGCCGCCGGAGACCTACGAGGGCCGCAAACTCACGTCGCTGGCCTTCAACATCACCGCGGTCGACACCCAGCCCGACATGGGGCCGTTCGAGATCGCCCCCGGGACGCAGTGGGAAGCGGGCCTGGACTGGGACCACCAGATGTTCCCGGCCCGCGACGAGTGGCCCCGGCTGGAGGCCATCGCCGAACAAAAGCTCCCGCAGCGCGGCGACATCTCCGTGCGCTCGGCGCTCACGCTGCACCGGGGCACGGCCAACCAGTCGCAGAAGTCGCGGCCCGTCCTCGTCGTGGGCGTCGACGCGCCAGGCGCGGGACACGACGCCTTCCACGACATGGCCATGACGCAGGAGTACTGCGACGCCATCCCCGCCGACATCCGTGAGCACCTGCTGGGGCGCGTCGTCGACAAGCTGGAGCCGATCGTGCAGAAGCACGCCATCGAAGGGCTGGTGATGGCGGGGCAGCGCTAGGCCGCGCCGCCCGGCTCCCCTGTTTTCAGGAGGCGGGGCCTCAAGGAAGAGCGCTTTCGAAGGCGAAAAGCCGCTGTTTTGCAACTGCTGGCAAGCAGCCGTGGCCGTACAGCGAGGTCCGGCGCAGCTTCCCGTCGCGC
>JAOPWJ010000240.1 GCA_025965715.1 Blastococcus sp.
CGACGGCCGCGGTCACCGCCGGCACGCCGGCGGCTGCCGCCAGCGCGCCGACGAGGTCGTTACCGCCGTCCTCCGCATCCGGCGACCCCGGGGCCGCGCCGTCGGGGCAGTGCACCGCCAGGGCCGCCGCCGCGACCCGGACGTCCGCGGTCAGTCGGTCGGCAGCCGCTCGCCGGGCGGCGACCCGCCGGGCCAGCTCCTTGCGCAGCTCCCCCACCCCGGCGCCGGTCCGCCCTGACAGGGCGAGCAGTGGGGTCGCGGCGAGCCCCTCCCGGTCGAGGAGTCCCCGCAGATCGGCGAGGCAGGCCCGGGCGGCGTCCTGGTCGAGCCGGTCGACCTGATTGAGGACGACGAACAGCACGCCGGCGTGCCCGGACAAGGGGGACAGGTACCGGTCGTGCACCGCCGCATCGGCGTACTTCTCCGGATCCAGCACCCACACCAGCACGTCGACCAGCCCGACCAGCCGGTCCACCTCCAGCCGGTGCTCGAGCCGCACGCTGTCGTGGTCGGGCAGGTCGAGAAGCACCAGCCCGTCCAGGGCGGGTTCCGGCTCGTGCCGGTGCCGGCGGGGCACCTCCAGCCAGTCGAGCAGCCGGTCGGCCCCATCGTCGCTCCCCCAGACCGTCGCGTGGGCGACCCCGGTGGTCGGCCGGCGGACGCCCGGGGTGCTGACCTCGCTGCCGCTCAGCGCATTGAAGAGCGTGGATTTCCCACTGCCGGTGGCGCCCGCGAGCGCGACGACGGTGGCGTCGCCGAGTGCGGCACGCGCGCCGGCCTTGGCCAGCAGGGTCCGCGCTGCGCCGACCTCCGGGACCTCCAGCCGGTCCTCGGCGACCTCGACGGCCTCCCGCAGGGCCGCCAGCCGGTCGGCCAGCGGCTGTTCCTTGCGGCTCACGCTCCTGCCCGCCGTGCGGCGTCGAGGTCGCGGACGGCGGCCCGCACCGCCTCGGCGGCCTCGCGCGGCGGGGCAGCGGCGCGCACCCGCGCGTCGAACCGCTCCTGCTCGTAACGGAGCAGTCCGTCGACGCGGGCCTGCAGGTCCTCCCGGGCGCGGGCCGCCAGGGAGCGCACCGCGGCGTCGCCGAAGACGGCTTCCAGGACCCGCTGTCCGACCGCCGTCGTTCCGCCGGCGACGGCGATCTCCCCGCCGGTGAGCCCGCCGGTCTGCGCGAAGACAGCCACCATCACCACGGCGCCCGCACCGTTCACCCCCCACGAGAGCAGCCGGGCGCGGGACCGCTTGTCCGCGCCTTCGGAGCGGACGAGGTCGAGCACCGTCCCCTGCCAGTCGCGCACCTGTGCGGCCGCGGCCTCCGGGAAGTCCGGCGACACCTGCTCCAGTTGCCGGTCGTCCCCGGAGAGGAGGCCCGGCCCGCCGGGGAGGGACCGCCACGCGGTGACCGTCCGCTCCGCGGCCCGCTCGGCCTCGGCCCGCAGCAGCCGCTCGACGCTGTTCTCGAGGGCGTCCTGCAGATCCGCGGCCGGAGCCGGCCGACCGGTCAGCGCGGCGGCGACGCGGTCCCGCAGGCGGCCCACCTGGTGCTGCAGGCTCCGCATCCACTCCCCCGTGCCGACGAACTCCTGCCAGCGGGCGAGCACCTCACCACGGAGGAGGGTGCCCCCCCGCACGCCCTCGTCGATGCCGTCGTAGGCGGTGGTGTACGCGGCTGCCGCGGAATCCAGCAGCGCCTCGGCGGCCGCCACCTGCTCCTCCAGGGCGGCCGCGATCCCCGCGGCCCGCTGCTCCAGGCTGCCGAGCGCCCCGGTGAGCGTCTGCCGGACCACGGCGGCCCGGGCCTCCTGGTCGGCGGCCAGAGCGTGCAGCCAGGTGCGCAACGGGGCGACCTGATCGTCGGGCAACCGGCCGTCCCGGAGGGGTCGTTCCTCGATCACGAACAGTCGTGCGGCGGCCAGACCCGCGGAGCGCAGCATGCCGGCGAGGTCGGCAGCTACCTCACCGGCGGCCTCGGACGGCACCCGGTCGAGGACGACGGCCAGCGCGGTGCCCCGCTCCTGCGCCGTCCGCAGCAGGTCCCAGGGGACGGCGTCGGCGTAGCGGGCGGCCGTCGTGACGAAGACCCACAGGTCCGCCGCAGCCAGCAGCTGACCGGCGAGCTCGCGATTGGACTCCACGACGGAGTCGACGTCCGGGGCGTCCAGCAGAGCCAGCCCTGGCGGCAGGTCGTCGCGGGGAACGACCTGCAGCGTGCCCGGACCGCTGCCCGACCCGGTGACGCGGGGCAGTCCGGGCAGCACCCGGTCCCCCGAGAACGCGGGCAGGTCGGCCCGGGCGCAGACCAGGACGGGAGCGCGTGTGGTCGGGCGCAGCACGCCGGCCGTCGTGACGGAGGCCCCGATGAGGCTGTTGACCAGCGTGGACTTCCCCGCGCCCGTGGAACCGCCGACGACGGTCAGGAGGGGGGCGTCGAGATCGAGAAGCCGCGGCAGCAGGTAGTCGTCGATCTGATCGGTGACGGCCCGCGCGGCACGGACCGCGTCGTCCCTCCCGGCCGTGGCCAGGCCGAGGGGTGCGCCGGCGATCCGGTCGCGCAGCGCCACGAGGGCGTCGGGGAGCCGGGGCGGCGCAGCGGTCACGTCTGCTCCCTGCCCCGGAGGCGGCCTCCCTATCCGCGAAGGTCGCGCGGGGCGTCGTCCGCCTTCGAGGCGCGCTCCTCGCGCAGCGCCTGGAAGACCCGCCGGCGAACCCGGTCCTGGTCCTTCTCCTGGATGTTCAGGAAGCGGATCGACATGAGCCAACTCGCCCCCCGGGCCTGGTTGCGCACCACCTCGGCCTTGGTGCGGATCTCGGCGTCCTCCAGCTTGATCAACAGGTCCAGCTTGGAGCCCGACTCGGGCGGGAAGCCGAAGCCCTCGAACAGCGCCCGCATACCGGCCTCGCTGAGGTCAGCGGTCTCCCCCTTGAGGTCGACCGCGCCGTAACCGGCCTCCACGGGGACGACGACGCGACCGCGCACCGCCTTGCGGCGCTGGCTGTGCTCGGCCGGCCCCGTCGCGTTCAAGCGCCAGCGGACGACGGCGCCCTGCTCGACGGCCGTGACCTGCGCGGGAAGGGCGCGCTGGTCGTCCTGGAACTTCCAGAAGACCTCGACGACGTCGCCGACCCTGACCACGACCTGCTCGAAGAAGTCGCCGACCGAGGGCCGGACCACGATGGTGTCGTTCTGCACCATCTCCACCCGGCCGGTCACCGAGATACCGCGGCCGGTCAGTGTGATCTCAGCTTCGGCTTGTTCCTCCGGGTGATCCACGCCGGGAACGCTGGTCATTCGTCCTCTCCGATCCTCGGCCACGGGAGCGCACGGTCCCGACCTCTCCGGACCGGCCCCCGAGAGGAGGACGGTAGCCGCCAGGTACCGGTCCCCACGCGCCCCCTGCTGCGACGCGCCGCTGTACAGGCCCGCAACGACCCCGGACGACGCGGTCGTACGCCACTAGCCGTCATCGGCACCGAGCGCATGGTGAGGAAGCGCAGTCGGCCGGGTACCTACCCGAAGGAGTGGGCCGGCGGCGCGGACCACCGGGGCGGCCGTGGGCCCACAGTGGCGCCTTCCCCGTCTCTGCGCGCCGAGCGGAGCGGAGTCAGCAGAGGTCCGCGCCACCCCAGGAGGAGCCGCCATGACCGGTTCACGCATGCCCGTCGTGTTCGTCCACGGTCTCTGGCTGCACTCGACCAGCTGGCAGCCGTGGGCCGACCGCTTCCGCGAGGCGGGGTACGAGCCGATCCTGCCGGAGTGGCCCGGGGTTCCCGACACCGTCGCCGAGGCACGCGAGCACCCGGAGAGTCAGGCCGGGATCGGCATCGAGGAGGTCATCGAGCACCATGCCCGCGTCGTGGAGGCCCTGCCGGTCCCTCCCGTGCTGGTCGGCCACTCGTTCGGCGGCCTGGTGGTGCAGGCGTTGCTCGACCGCGGGCTCGGCCGTGCCGGGGTGGCGATCGACCCCGCGCCCATCCGTGGGGTGGTCCGGCTCCCACCGGCGCAGATCCGGTCGGCGTTGCCCGTCCTCGGCAACCCGGCCAACCGTAAGCGCGCCGTCAGCCTGACCCCGGAGCAGTTCCGGGCCAGCTTCGGCAACACCCTGCCCGCCGCGGAGTCCGAGGAGCTGCACGAACGCTGGACGATCCCGGGGCCCGGGCGCCCCCTCTTCCAGGCGGCCCTGGCCAACATGACGCCGCGCAGGCGCGCGGCGACCGCCGTCGACACCCGCCGCGGCGAGCGCGCCCCCCTGCTGATCGTCTCCGGGGGCGCGGACCGCACGGTGCCCGACTCCGTCAGCCGCGCGGCGTACAAGCTCTACGGGAAGTCAGCCGCGATCACCGACTTCCGGCAGTTCCCCGACCGCGGGCACTCCCTCACCGTCGACTCCGGCTGGGCCGAGGTCGCCGACGCCGCCTTGGAGTGGTTGAGGAAGCTGGGAGTAGCCGGGCAGACTCCCGCGGCATGAGATTCGGAACCACCGTCGAGGCCGCGGGGAAGACGGCGACAGGGCTGCCGGTACCCGAAGAGGTGGTGCGGGCGCTGGCCGCGGGCAAGCGCCCGGCCGTCCGCGTCACGATCGGCGGACACACCTACCGCAGCACCGTCGCTCCACGCGGCGGGCGGTTCCTGGTACCCCTGAGCGCGGAGAACCGGGACGCGGCCCGGGTAGCCGCCGGCGACGAGGTGCTGGTCGACCTCGAGGTCGACACCGAGCCGCGCACGGTATCGGTGCCTGGGGATCTCGCCGCGGCGCTGGCCGGTGACGAGCCCGCCCGGCAGGCGTTCGAGAAGCTCGCCTACAGCCACCAGCTCCGGCACGTCCTCGCGGTGGAGGGCGCCAAGGCAGCCGAGACGCGGCAGCGCCGCATCGGCAAGACCCTCGAGGCGCTCCGGGAGGGTTAGCCGGGCAGGACCGCGCCGCTCGCCGGGGCACCGACGGAGTTGCGGGTGACCTTGGCGCGGTAGAGCTGCTCGTCGGCACGGGACATGAGCTCGCCGGCCTGCACGTGCCCTCCGGCCGCGGCGGCAACCCCGAGGGACAAAGTCAGCTCCCCGGCCTCGAAGCCCGGGGGCTGCAGGCGCGTCGCCTCCAGCCGCACGCGTTCGGCCAGCTCCACGGCGCGGTCGAGGCCGGCGCCGGGCAGGAGGACGGCGAGCTCGTCGCCGCCGAGCCGCGCCACCAGGTCCCCGCTCCGGAGCCCGCGGGTGAGCATCGCCGCGACCGCCCGCAGCGCCGCATCCCCGCCGCCATGGCCGTGCCGGTCGTTGACGCGCTTGAAGTGGTCGATGTCGAGGAGGACGACGGCGACGGCGTCCCCGTTCTGCCGGGCCGCCGCGCAGGTCGCCGTCAGCTGCGCGTCCCATCGACGGCGGTTCGCCAGGCCGGTGAGCGGGTCCTCGTTGCTCAACCGCTCGAGCTCCGCGAGCAGCACACCTGTTCGCTGCTGCTCGCGCTCCAGCCGGATCCGGGTGACCAGCTCGCGGTTGTTCAGGGCGTACCGGCGCAGGTGGGCGAGGATCGCGATGATCGACGCCGTGCCGAGGTAGAGCGTCAGCGCGACGAGGTCCTCCACCGTCAGCCGGCCTGGATCGGCCAGGGCGGCAGCGCCCAGCGCGGCCCACGAGACGCCCACCAGGGCGGCGGTCCAGCGCGGGCGGGCGACGATGATGCAGCCGCTCCCGTAGACGGCCACAGTGAAGCCGAGCAGGTAGTACCCGGACCCGTTCGTCTGCACGACCATCCAGGCGATCTCCATCTGGACGACGGCCAGAACGAGGAAGCTCAGCTGCTCCGGCCGCCGCCGGCCGATGGGCAGGCGCCAGAGTGCCCACATCGCCAGCAGCAGCGGGACGTCGCACAGCAAACGGACGGCGAGGAACACCCCGGCGCGCTCGGGCACCTCGATCCGGTCGACCAGCGTCCAGGCGGGCACGAGCAGCACCGCTACCCAGCAGATCAGCAGTCCGGCAGAACGGGCGCGCTCGACGAGTTCGTCCCGCAGACCGGGCGCCGCGTGGACGAAGTGCCGCAGGCTCGAGCGGGTCGTCAGCTCGCCGGTCCGCGGGTCGCCGGGGATCGCCACCGCGGCCGGGGGCAGCACGTCGCCCCGGCGCAGCGTCGAGACCAGTCGCTCCGATCCGGATCGCCACACGCCTGTCCATCGGCACGGCCGCGGCCGATCCTGAGCCTCGACCGGGAGCCCACCCGTGTGGGTGACCTGCACGTATCGTCCTTTCACGGGCCGGAAGTGCGCCGGCGGACCGTCGTTCCTCAGCCGCCGCGGCGGGCGGTGAACGAGCTGACGAAGTCGCGCAGGCTGCGGGTGGGCCGCAGCCACGCGCCGTCCGGCGGGAGGGCGTCCAGCCGGACGCGATCGAGCGGCTCGACGAACGCCCCGGGAACGTCCTCGATGTCGATGAACTCCAGCAGGTCGGAGCTGATGGCGTACCCGGCGACCTCGCTGAAGGCGACCACCACGACGTGCGTGCCGGCACGGACCAACTGCTCCAGCGGCTCCGCGAAGTTGCGGCCGTCGCCGGAGAACACGACGAGCCGGCGCAGGCGGTGACTGTGCGACCGCACGGCGATGTGGTCGAGCATGTCCTGGTCGATGTCGTCGTCCGGCTGGGTCTTCGGCCGGGCGAACACGGAGAAACCGAAGCCACGCAGGGCCTCGACCCATCGCTGCAGCGTGCCCGGCACCGGCGGGATGTTGGCGAAGACGCACGCCTCGACGTCGGGGGCGTCGGGCAGCGTCGGATCGCCCGCCCCCTCGACGAACCAGGCGGCGATCGCGTCGAACCGGGGCCGCGAGGCGGCTGTCGGCCGGGCGCCGATCACGGTCGACAGCGTCATGTCGATGTTCGGGGCGTCCCAGATGAGCAGGTCGAGCGCTGCCCGCGTCCGCCCGTCGGCGGCCGCCCCCTGGCCCGCGTGGTCCGGTGCGGCGGCGGGACCGGCGTCGGTCAGGGTCGACTCGGCTGCCTGGCTGGTGTCGGTCACGGGTGCAGTCTGCCGCGCCGGTGACTGCCGTGTGACCTGTGGGAGCGGCGGGGCGTCGGCCCCCGGCCGCGGAGGCCCGGCCGGGGCCGTGGCCCGGCGACC
>JAOPWJ010000026.1 GCA_025965715.1 Blastococcus sp.
GCCCGCCCCGGCACCCGCGCCCGCCCCGGCCCCGCCTCCCCCGCCGCCGGCGCCCGCCCCGGTCGCCACGGTTCATCCCGGCTCCTTCTGCTCGACGGTCGGAGCCACCGGAGTGACGACCAAGGGCACGCCGATGGTCTGCTCCACGACGGCCACCGACCCTCGCGCTCGCTGGCGGTCCGCGTAACGCTGGCGGCTTCCGTCGGTGGCCGGGCGGCCGCGCTCGGCTCACGTCCCAGGTGGCCTACCGACGATCAAGCGCTCCACAGCGCTACCGCGAGGCGGGGTCTGCCGGCATGGTCGACCGCAGCTCCGCCCGCATTACTGCCCTCGCCGACCGTCCCGCCGGCGGGCCGCGCGATCGTGCGCCTGCGCTGGGGTCGGGGTCGGGCCCTCCCCGGCCGGGCTACCCGAGTGCAACCACCAGCGGCCCCACACCGCGGTCGGACGCCGTCCCTGATCACCCGACCGACCAACCTCCCTGGGCAGTCCGGCTAGGTGAGCACGCGGACCGGGGCCCCGGCCAGGAAGGCGGCGACGTCCTCGACGGCCTCGCGGTAGAAGACCTGGTAGGTCCTGTCGGTGACGTAGCCGAGGTGCGGGGTGCGGACGGTCCGCGGCGACGTGCGCAGCGGGTGGTCGGCCGGAAGCGGTTCGACGTCGAAGACGTCCAGGCCGGCCCCGGCGATGACGTCGTTGGCCAGGGCATCGATGAGGGCCGGCTCGTCGACGATCGGCCCTCTGCTGGTATTGACCAAGATCGCGCTGGGCTTCATGCTCGCCAGCTCGTCGGCGCCGATCAGCCCGCGGGTGCGGTCGGAGAGCACGAGGTGGATCGTCACGACGTCCGCCGTCCTCAGCAGCTCGTCCTTGTCGACGCGGCGGACGCCGACCTCGGCGGCGCGCTCGTCGGTGAGGTTCTCGCTCCAGGCGACGACGTCCATGCCGAAGGCCTGCCCGATCCGCGCGACCTTCTCTCCCAGCCGGCCGAGGCCGATCACACCGATCGTCGCGCCGGCGAGGTCGGTGCCGACGGTCTCCTGCCATCCGCCGTCGCGGACCGAGGCGTCCTCCCGGGAGAGGTGGCGGGCCACCGCGAGGATCAGCGCCCAGGTGAGCTCGACCGGGCCGCTCGGAGACGATCCGGTGCCGCAGACGGTGATGCCTCGCTCGGTCGCCGCCGCGACGTCGATCGACTTGTTGCGCATGCCGGTGGTGACGAGCAGTTTCAGGTTCGGCAGCCGCTCGAGGACTGATCTGGGGAACGGTGTCCGCTCGCGCATGGCGACGACGACGTCGAAGTCCTGAAGCCGTTCCACGAGCGCCTCGTCCTCCACGTGGTCGGAGAACTCGGCGACCTCGTGCGGCTCGAGGACGGCGGACCAGTCGGCGTAGGTGGCCGCAACGTGCTGGTAGTCGTCGAGGACGGCGATGCGATGCATGGCGCCGGTCTACCCCGCGGCGGCGGGATGCGCGACGGCCCCTGACCGCGAGGTGCGGGCAGGGGCCGTCGAGGAGCTGCGGATCAGTACGTGCGCTTGC
Source organism: Blastococcus sp. (assembly GCA_025965715.1). Classification (GTDB taxonomy): domain Bacteria; phylum Actinomycetota; class Actinomycetes; order Mycobacteriales; family Geodermatophilaceae; genus Blastococcus_B. The sequence goes on from JAOPWJ010000026.1 coordinate 1,543, forward strand.
CCGTACCGCCGCCCCGCTTGGCCTGGAAGTCCGCGATGGCCTTCTTGATCTTGGCCTGGTTCTGCGGCTTACGGGCTTCCTGGATGACCTTCGCCGCTACGCCTGATGCGAGCAGCTTCCGAAGCATTCCTGCCATGACCGCCTCCTTCTCGTGGGTTGCCCTGTTCGTGCCCGGTCCGGGTGCCGGTCAACCCAACGGTCGAGGTCGTCACCCGGCAGGACGTCCGGTGGTGTATCGACAGGGCAACGACCGGCGGAGGCCGGGCGGTTCCCGACCTGGAGGCTCGACATGGTGGCGCTGGACGACGTCGAGCGGCAGATCGTCACGACGGTGCGTGAATTCGTCGACCGGGACGTCGTACCGGTGGCCAGCGAGCTGGAGCACGCGGACACCTATCCCGAGGCGCTGATCGAACAGATGAAGACGCTCGGCGTGTACGGGCTCGTGGTGCCCGAGGAGTACGGCGGCCTCGGTGTGTCGACGGCGTGTTTCGCGGCCGTGACCGAGGAGTTGGCGCGCGGGTGGATGAGCCTGGCCGGGGCGATGGGCGGGCACAGCGTGGTGGCCTCGCTGATCGCGCGCTTCGGGACGGACGCTCAGCGCGCGGCGTACCTGCCCCGGCTGGTCACCGGCGAGATCCGGGCGACGATGGCACTGACGGAGCCGGACGGCGGTTCGGACCTGCAGGCCATGCGGACGGTCGCCCGCCGGGACGGCGACGAGTACGTCGTCGACGGCACGAAGATGTGGATCACCAACGCGCGGCGGTCCGGGCTGATCGCGGTGCTGTGCAAGACCGACCCGTCGGCCTCCCCCGCGCACCGCGGGATGAGCATCCTGCTGCTCGAGCCGGGGCCCGGGGTGAGGGTCTCCCGGGACCTGCCGAAGCTCGGCTACAAGGGCGTGGAGACGTGCGAGATCGCGTTCGAGTCCTGCCGGGTGCCGTCAGCCGCGGTACTGGGTGGCGACGTCGCGAACGGCTTCGCCCAGATGATGAGCGGCCTGGAGCTGGGGCGGATCCAGGTGGCCGCGCGGGCGACGGGGGTCGCGCGCGCGGCGTTCGACGCGTCGTTGGCGTACTCGCAGACACGCGAGGCGTTCGGAGTGCCGATCTGGAAGCACCAGTCCATCGGCAACTACCTGGCCGACATGGCGGTGAAGCTCGAGGCTGCGCGGATGCTGGTGTTCGCGGCTGCCGACCGACTCGACGCCGGTGGGCGCTGCGACCTGGAGGCCGGGATGGCGAAGTTGTACGCGTCGGAGGTGTGCTGGGAGCTCTGCCAGACGGCCGTGCGGATCCATGCGAGCAACGGATACTCGGCGGAGTACCCGGTCGAGCGCTTCTACCGGGACGCCCCGCTGATGGTGGTCGGCGAAGGAACCAACGAGATCCAGCGCTCGATCATCGCCCGCCAGCTCGTCGAGCGCGGCGGCCTGCCTTATGCCTGATCCACGCGTCGGCGGCCACCCACACGCGGCGTTGCTCGCGGGGACATTCGCCGCTCCATCGATAAGTCGACACATTCCGCCAACCGGACGAGGACGTTCCGTTGTACTTGTGCCGGAGCCAGCGGCGTGCGGGCGCCGTAGCGTCACCCACAGCAGCCAGTGCGTACCCGTCCGTCACGCATCCGCCTCACTCTCGTAGGAGCTTCCCGTGTCTTCGTTCTCCCGCCCGCCCCTGACCCTGCTCACCGACTCGTTCGCTGCGGCCGGGGATCCGATGTCGGCGACGCCCTGGGCCGCCGGCTCGACGGCTGAGGACGCGTGGCGACTCGACGCCCTGTGCGCGGAGACCGACCCCGAGGCGTTCTTTCCGGAGAAGGGCGGCTCCACCCGCGAGGCCAAGCGCGTCTGCGTCGGCTGCGACGTGCGGGCGGAGTGCCTCGAGTTCGCCTTGAAGAGCGACGAGCGGTTCGGCATCTGGGGCGGGCTGTCCGAGCGCGAGCGCCGTCGGCTGCGCCTGATTCGGCGCGAAGCCATCTCCGCCTGATCGCACCACTTCCCTCGCCCAGGGCACTCGCGGGACGAGTCGCCCGCTCCGACGAGGAGCGGCGCACCGGTGCTGATTCCACCGCCGTCGGGACGGTTGTCCGACGCCGCCCGCCGGGATCTTGCTCGACGACGAGCCCGTGCTGGACCGTCGTATGGTGCCGCTTGCACAACCGGGCCGAGTTCCAGCGCTCCGTCGTCCCGCCGAAGCTCCAGTGCCCGATGATGGACGTCGCACCAGTACCGGTGGGCTGAGCAGCCGGCGACGACGCAGGCCTGGTCCGGGAGCTCGACGGCCTCGGATCACCAGCCTCCGCGAGACGACGCCCGCTCCGGGCGAAGATCGCGTACCGGGCGGGTAAGGACGACGTCGTGCCCACTTCCCCACCGGTCCTGCTGCTCGACGTCGACGGCGTGCTGAACGCCGTCCGCCGCGACCTGCCGACGGGGTGGCGGCGTGAGAGCTACGACGGCTACGTGCTGTCGTGGGATCCGACCGTCGTCGCCAGGCTGCGCGACCTGCACGAGGCGGGCCGGGTGGAGCTCCAGTGGCTGACCACGTGGACGGCGAAAGCCGACGAACTGCTCGCCGAGCCCATGGGCCTCCCCCGCGGGCTGCGGACGCACGGCCGGGAAGGCGAGCTGCCCACCGGTTTCACCGGGGAGCGGCGTGCCGTTCCGGGGTGGTGGAAGTTGGGCGCCGCCCGGGAGGTGGCTCAGGACGAGCCCGACCGCCGCATCGTGTGGATCGACGACGATCTCGCCGAACCAGCCGAGGACACCAGCTCGTGGCTGGCAGCCAACGATCACGTGCTGGTCGTCGCACCGCACGTCGAGATGGGGCTGACTCACGCCGAGCTCGACCGGGTGGAGGACTGGCTGGCGACTCCGGAGAGCCGGGAGGCCTGATGCCGTCCATGCACCGCTCGCACCGGGTCGCCGGCGCGCTCGTCGGCTCGGCGGTCGGCGACGCGCTGGGTGCGCCGTTCGAGTTCGGCCCGCCCGGGCAGTTCACCGCCCGCTTTCCGGTGCCCGCACGGGGGGCGAAGACCGAGATGTGCGGTGGCGGGCCGGTCCCTCGCGCGCCCGGCGAGTTCACCGACGACACCCAGATGGCTCTACTGGTGGCGACGTCGCTGCTCGATCGCGACGGGTTGGACGAGGCCGACCTCTTCGACCGGTTCGTGCGCTGGGCGGAGGCGGAGCCGCCGGACATCGGCAACCAGACGCGCGCGGTGCTGAGTTCTGGCCGGCCGTGGGGCGTCGCCGCGGCCGAGCACTTCGCGCGGTCCGGCCACGCGGCCGGCAACGGCTCGCTGATGCGGACGACGCCTGCCGCCATCTTCTTCTCGCGCTCCGGTACCGAAGCGACGATGGACGCCGCCCGGCGGATCTCGGCTCTCACGCACGGCGACCCGTCGGCCGGCGAGGGCTGCGCGATCCTCTCCGAGCTGATGCGGGTGGCGCTGGAGGGCGGGGACCCGCTGGCGGCCATCCCTTCGGCGCTGGCGCTGGTCGCCGGCGAGCGCCGGGAGCCGTGGGCGGCGGTGCTGGCACCGTCGTGGACGCCGGCGGACGCGACGGAGTCGAACGGCGCGGTGTGGCCGACGCTCGGGCAGGCGGTGTGGGCGCTTCGGCACGGGCGGGACTTCGCCGGGGTGCTGCGGCTGGTCGTCGACCTCGGCGGGGACACCGACACGGTGGCGTGCGTCGCCGGGGGGCTGGCCGGTGCGGTGTTCGGCATGGGCGGGATCCCGAGCCGGTGGGCGTCGGTGGTGCACGGCCGGGTGCCCGGCTCCGGCGAGCGAGTGTGGCGGGTGGCCGACCTGCAGCAGCTCGCCGCCGCGCTGGACGGCGGGGCGCTGCAGAGCTACGACGCGGGAGTCATTCCGCGGATCGGGCCGAAGGAGGTGCTGCCCGGCATCTGGGCGGCCAACCTCGACGGCGCGCGGTACAGCGAGACGGACTTCGCCGTCATCTCCCTGTGCCGGCTCGGCGAGCCGTTCCCGCACCCGCTGCAGCGGATGGCCTACATCGCCGACAACGAGCACAACAGCGACCTGGACGTCGTGCTCGCCGACGTCCTCGACGACATGGCGGCACTGCGGGCCGAGGGCCATCGATTGCTCGTGCACTGCCACGGTGGGGCCTCGCGCACCGGCCTGGTACTGCGGGCCTGGCTGATGCGCACAGAGGGCATGTCCGCAGACGAGGCGACGACGCACGTCGCCGAACGCTGGCCGCACCTCGGTCTCTGGAACACCAGCTTCACGGCCACCCTTGACCGAGCCACGAGCGTGCCCCCGGCGACCTGACTCGACAGGAATGGGTCTCAGGACTGCCGGGCTGCAGACCACCCAGCCCGAGCGGGACACGCGGGCGGCGCGCTCTCATCCGAGGTCTCTCGCCGACTCCACCAGCCGGCACAGCGCGTTCACCCGCCGCAACTGGTCCGGCGTGCGCACCGGCGCATCGAGCAACAATGGGCTCAGCACGACCACGGCCAGCGCCTGCGCCCGCGACACGGCCACGTTCAGCCGGTTGAGGTCGTAGAGGAACGAGACGCCGCGGGGTGCGTCGTCGGCACTCGTGCTCGTCATCGAGTAGATGACCACCGGCGCCTCCTGGCCCTGAAACTTGTCCACGGTGCCGACGCGGGCCCCGTCGGGCAGGCGCCGCCGGATCTCGCGTACCTGCAGGTTGTAGGGCGCCACCACCAGCACGTCCGAGGGCCCGATCGGCGCCTCGACCCCCTCGTGGTTCCGCCAGATCGAGCCCTGCACCGAGCGCCAGAGCTCCGCGACGACCTCGGCCTCCTGCTCGCTCGTGTCGACAGCCGTTCTGACGTGGTGGACCGGGCGCACCCGCAGCCCGCTCCCCGCCAGCGGCCCCTCCCCCCGCACCGCGACCCGCTCCCGACCGGGCGCCGACTGGAGTCGGCCCTCGTAGGCCAGGTCGGAGACGAAAGCGGTGAGCTCGGGGTGCATCCGGTACGACCGGTCGAGGAAGACGCCTCGGTCGGCGGGCATCGTGTGGTGCCCCTCGAGCAGGTGCTCCAGCGCCGAGGCCCCCGACTCCCCCGGGTGCACTCCCTGCGTCGGTTGCGGCAGCTGCTGTGGATCGCCGAGCAGCACCATCGACCGAGCGCCGCGCGCCACCGCGACCGCGTTGGCGAGCGAGAACTGTCCGGCCTCGTCGACGACGAGCACGTCCACGGCTCTGGCCAGCGTCCGGTGCGTCCAGAACCACGAGGTCCCCCCGACCAGGTTGACGTCGCCGTCGCGGAGGGCCGTCGCGACGGTGGCGGTCTTGTCCGACCAGGCGACGTCGTCGGAGCCGCAGCGCTCGTCCTCCTTGCACTTCTGCATCGCCGGGCGACCGACCGCCTTCAGGATGTTGCCGATGACCGCATGCGACGTCCCCGTGACGCCGACCGTCTTCCCGGCGTCCAGGAGCTCGCGGATCAGCACGGCCGCGGCGGTCGTCTTGCCGCTCCCCGGCGGCCCCTGGATCGCCAGCACCTCGCCGTCGAGGGCAAGGCCGAGTCGCACGATCGCCTGCGTCGTCGTCTCGCCCGTGCGCAGCCGCGTACCCGCGGGAACGCGACGCGCGATCAGCGCCTGACCGAGGCAGTCGCGGCCGGCGAGCACGTCGTCCCCGGTGGCCTGGATGGCCTCGCGCTGCGTCGCGGTCTGCAGCGGGCCCGCCGGCCCGAATCCGCGCGGTCGTGGATCCGACGCCGTCGTCTTCAGCACCACCCGGCCGGCGAGCGGGTCCAGCTCGAAGATCGAGCCGGCAGACAGCGCCGTGGCGGTGTCGCGCACGTCGTTGCCGACCGAGAGCTTGGTGTCCTGCGGCGGGAACGAGAACTCGAAGAGAGAACTCCTCTTCTCCGCCCGCAGATACGTCGGCTCGGACAGCCCGCCCAGGGCGGTGCCGTCCTCGATCAGGTCCTCCCGGTCCAGCGTCTTCAGCCGGAAGACGTCCCACCACGCAGGCCGGTCCTCCCGGCGGTGCCAGCCCACGAGGTCGCCGAGCAGCTGGTGCCCGGCCTCAGTCAGGCGGGCGGCCAGCGCGAGCTCGTCGGCCTCGACGTCGCTGTCCGGCTGCGCGGGCTCGTCCGACTTCAGCGTCGGGCGCGGTTGCGGCCCGTGCAGCGCCTCCAACTCCGCACGCTGCTGCTCGAGCCACTCGTGCAGCTCCCGGGTCGAGTCGACGTCGTCCTTGTTGTAGGACTCGATCGCGGCCAGTTTCGAGGCGTCCGGATCCTCCAGCCACTGCTCGTACACGAGCACGCTGGCGAGGGCGCTGGCCACGGCACCGCCGTGCGACCGGCCGTAGAACGCCTCGACCTTCTTGATCGAGTACGAGTCCTTGCTGATCCGCATCGACTTACTGACGACCGGATAGAGGTCTACGAACCGCTCCGCTCGCAGGAGCTGGTCCAGTTCCGCCACGCGGACGCAGTAGCCGCCGGTCAGCTTCTTGAGCGCGGTCACCTCATACGGCGCGTAGTGGTAGACGTGCATGCCCGGGTCGCTGGCCGCCGCCGACACCAGCCGGTCGATCAGGTCGGCCACCATCTGCTTCTCCGCCGGCCGGTCGTGCGCCCACAGCGCACTGAACTCGCCGGCCCGATTGCCGAGCCCGGCGAGGTACTCGATGCCGGCGCCGTCGTCGAACCAGGGGTCGCCCTCGAAATCGAGGTAGAGGTCGCCGGAACTCGGCGGCGGCAGCCGCAACAGCCCGAGTCCTGGCCGCGGGGGCAGCAGCGTGCGCGACGGCCGGCCGGTCGTCCGCTCGCGAAGCTGCTCGGCCGCCTGCTCCTGCAACCGGGTGCGGGCGTCCGGGCCGATGCCCGACGACGTCAGCAGCTCCGGTGACGCGGTGGCCAGCGCCTCGAGCGTCGGAATGCCGACGGCCCGCAGCGCATCCCGGTGGTCGCCGCGCATGGTGGCGACCAGCCCGAGGTCGTCGGCCTGCCGCAGCTCGTCGTTGCACCGGTCGGCCCACCGGCACTGCTCGCAGTAGCCGATCGGCGAGGGTCCGGTCTCCGGCGGCGAATCGACGAAGGTCTCCAGCCGCGCCCGCGCGCGGCGGGCGTACGCGGCGACGTCGATCAGGCGCCACGGCCGCGAGACGCCGTCCCCGGTGACGACGTGGATCCGCTCCGGCGCCACCCCCTGCAGCACCGCCAGCCGCTCGGCGTAGGTGGCCATCTGCAGCAGCGCGGCGACCTTCAGCTTCCGCGCGAGCTTGGTGTCGGCGATCTCGTATGACCAGTCGCCGAAGTCCGACGGCGTCTCGACGCGCAGCAGGAAGTCGGCCTGCCCGCCCCAGGCGCCGTCGAAGAACGTCCCCTGGTAGACGACGCCGACGCCGCGGCGCATCGCCTCGACCGTCTGATCCTCCGCCCGGCGCCGTCCCTCGGCATCGAAGGCCGTCTCGATCTCGGCCACCGACGCACCCGACGCCTTCAGCCGCTCCAGGTACTTCTTCTCGTGGTCGAGCCCACGGTCGAAGACGAGCTGCAGCTCCTCGGACACTTCGGCGTCCGGCGCCGCCCATTCCCCCGCGGCCGCGCCGAGGTCGAGCCGGGTCAGATGGGCACACTCCTGGTGGTGGGTCAGGTCGGTCGGGCTCAGCACCAGCTGCCCGTCGAGTCGCTGCATCGCCCCGCGCCTTCCGATCGCCGTTGTCAGCGACAGAGGTATCGGACGGTACTGACACGTTCCGGCACACCGTCACCCGGACGGGCGACCGTCAGACCCCGAGGTGCGACAGCGCCTGGAGCACCAGCGTGCTCTGCCCGTTCATCAGCTCCGCCAGCACCGCCGGGTCACGAGCCTCGAGCGGCGAGAGCCAGGCCAGCTCGAGCGCGTCCTGTTGCGGTGCGCTGTCCCCCTCCACGGGAACGACGTAGGCCAGCGACACCGCGTGTTGCCGCGAGTCGTGGAACGGCGTCACCCCGGGGGTCGGGAAGTACTCGGCGATGGTGAACGGCTGCGGGGCGGGCGGGATCCGCGGCAGCGCGAGGGGGCCGAGGTCCTTCTCGATGTGCCGCAACAGGGCCGCCCGGATGCGCTCGTGGTAGAGCACCCGCCCTGAGACGAGCGCCCGCTTGATCTGCCCGTCCTCACCGGCGCGAAGCAGGAGGCCAACGGCGGTCACCGTGCCATGGACGTCGACCCGCACCGGCAGCACGTCGACGTAGAGGATCGGCAGCCGCTCCCGGGCGGCGTCCATGTCATCGCGGGAGAGCCACCCGGCGCCGGTCGCCGTCGTCATCTCGGTCATGACGAATGTCTAGCTCATGCGTCCGATGACCGGTCGGCCCGCCGTCCACACCCGCTTCCCGGCGAACGGACGGGAGGCGGGGAGCCATTGCCGGACGGCGAGGGCGCAGGCACAGTGAATCGGCGCGGTGGCGCCACCGCCGGCGTGCCGCTTCGAGGGGGAACGCTGGCATGTACGCGCGATCGACCACTTTCCGCGGTGACCCGAAGGCCATCGACGACGGCGTCGCCTACATCCGCGACAAGGCCCTGCCCGCCGTCCGGCAGATGGACGGCTGCGTCGGCCTGTCCATGCTCGTCGACCGGCACACCGGCCGCTGCATCGTCACGACGTCCTGGGACGACGCCCAAGCGATGCACCGCAGCGCGGAGGCCATGGGTTCCATCCGGGCCACCGCCATCGGCACCGTCCACGGCGTCGCGAGCGAGACGCAGATCGCCGAGTGGGAGATCGGCGTCCTCCACCGCACGCGCACCGCTCCCGAGGGCGCCGCCTGCCGCGTGATCTGGACCAGGGCCCCGATCGGCCAGGGCGGCCGGATCAACGAGGGATTCCGCGACGGCATCGTCCCCCGTCTCTCCGCCCTCGCCGGCTTCTGCAGCGTCAGCCTGCTGGTCAACGCCCGGACGGGCCGTTGCACCATCGCCACGGTCTACGAGGACCGCCAGACGATGAACCGCGCGAAGGGTCAGGCGCTGGCCATGCGCGAGGAGTTCACCACCCACATGGGGATGCACGTCACCGAGGTGGCCGAGTTCGACGTCGCGCTGTCGCACCTGCGCGTACCCGAGACGGTCTGACGGACGGCGGCCTTGCCGGCGCCGCGGGCGACGCAGTTGCTACGGAACCGCTGGAGCGTCCGCCATGCGAGTGGCTCCTCGAGAATTCCGTCACGACACCGCCGGCGTGCTGCCCCGCGTGACAGCCGACCGCCGCATCGACCACATCTGCGCGGGGCGCTCGTACTGCATGGCGACGTCCCAGCTCACGGCACCGTTGACGACCTCCTTGCGGAAGCTGCCCACGGCTGCCCGCGCCAGCTCGGGGTCGGCGGCGACCCGGGTGGCCAGCTCGATCGCTCGGTCCTCGACGGCGGCGTCGTCCACCGACTCCCACGCCAGGCCCAGTTCGACGGCCTTGTCGCCGTTGATCTCCTCCCCGAACAGCGCCATGGCGGACGCCGCCTCGCGGCCGATCAACCGCGACAGGATCACGAAGTGCCCGCCCCCCGGGTGCATCCCGCGCTTGAGGAAGCCGCACAGCAGGCGCGCGTCGCGGGCCACGATGCGCAGGTCCGCGGCCAGGAGCATGTTCATCCCGGCGCCGACGGCCGAACCGCGGACGGCCGCCACCGTAGGCACCCGGACCTGCCCCAGCCGGTAGAAGGAGTCGTAGATCCTGCCCATGCCGTCGTAGGCCTCGGGCGCCGCCGGGTCGTCGCCGGCCGCGGTCAGCGTCGCGAGGTCCCCGCCGGCGCAGAACGACTTGCCGACCGCGCGCACGACCAGTGCGCCGACATCCGGCCGGGCGTCCACCTCGTCGAAGATCCCGATCAGCTCGGTCGCCATCGCCGGCGTCAGCGCGTTGCGTCGGTCCGGAGCGTTCAGCGTCACCATCGCGACGCCGCCGTGCACCTCGAGCAGCACCTCACCGGAACCGGCCACGAGCCCACCTTCCTGCCGGCGGACCGACCGACGCCGGTCCGCGATCGTCTGACAGGCATCAGACCACGGGCGCCCTGACCGGCACCTGCGGGGAGTTTCAGCTCGTTCGGGCACGGTTCGAACTCGCTCAGCGACGCCGAGCAAGGTGCTCACCGTCCACCCGGCCGACGTCCGCCCGTCCCGGGCTGGTGGAATCAAGGTCTCCTCCACGCGCCACAGGCGCGTGCACCCGAGAGAACTGGAACCTCATGGCTCTGATCGCCTGCCCGAAGTGCAAGAGCGAGGACATCAACGGCACGCCACAGGTCGACAGCCGCCTGCTCATCCACTGCAACAGCTGCGGTCACGAGTGGCTGCGCGGTGAAGCCCGGCGCGACCCCAGCCGCCCCGCGGTCCGCACCATCGACTCGCTGCACGCCGCCTTCCCGACCGCCGCCGACGTCCGTCCCGACGTCCGGGAGCGGGTCGAAATGCTGAAGTCGGAGTTCCTTCTCGACCACCCGGCGCCCGACCCGGAGGTCGAGCCCTATCGGGCCCGCTACCAGGAGCTGTTCAGCCGCGAGGGTCTGCCGTCGGCGTCACCGGACGCGCTGTACGACTTCGCCAACACAGCCACCGTCGGAAACGCCGGCAACGTCTCCGGCTTCAACCGCGCGTGGAAGACCCAGGGCCCGGACAAGTCCGCGGACAAGGTCAAGGAGACGATCAACTTCCTGCTCTACGGCCCGGAGAGCCTGCGCCTGGAGGACCGGCTCACCCAGCTGATCGACGGCAAGAAGGGCCTCGGCTTCCCGTCGTTCAAGGAGTCGCTGCTGACCAAGGTGCTGTGCATCGTCGAGCCCGACCGGTTCCTGCCGATCCTCAAGTACTCGGCGGCCGCGGACGGAAAGAAGGAGATCACCCACCTCGTCTTCGACCTCAACCTGCCGCCGGCGGAGAAGACGGCGTGGACGGTCGGGCGCCTCGTGGTCTGGAGCAACGACCTGCTGCGGTCGCTGGTCGGCAACGACATCCCCGACCTGCAGCAGGCCACCCAGTTCCTGAAGTGGGCGAGGAACCGCCCAGCGCTCTCCCGAACCTGAGGAGGGTGCCGGTAGCGCGGCGAGGTCGTCGGCGAGAGGCGCCTCCCGTGCCTGCCGGCCGCTCCACGCCCGTTTCCAGCATGCGGTGGCCCTTCGCCTGGGCAGCCAGGCGAAGGGGCCGCCCTGCGAGTCACCGCGCATGGGGTCACCGCAGTGCTCAGCAACCCGCGCCGGGCCGCTGGGCCCTCGTGAGAGAGCCAGCAGCGCCGTCCACTGATGACGGCGGACGCTCCGGCCGCTCCGGACGCTCCGGCCGCTCCGGCCGCTCCGGCTCGGAAAGGGGCGCCGCGCTCGGCACGTGTCAGGTCCGCAGGGGACCCGGCGCTAGTCGCCCTCTTGCAGGCGTCGAGCGGCTTCGCGCCACGTCGTCCGCATCTCCTTGACGTAGTCGTAGAGGGGATGGGTCCGGTTGTCCACCTGGTTGAGCGGCGGTCGCAGCTCCTCGACGGTGGCGTGCTCGACCGTCCACGGCTCGGGATGCACCGCCCAGGTCACGCGAAGGTTGTCGTGCATCCAGACCGACAGCCGGTCGTCGTCGAGCCGAACGAGCACCGGCCGCGTCGTCCAGCGGCTGCGCCAGCCCTCGTGCTCGCTGAGCAGCGCGGCCAGGGCACGGCGCAGGGTGGACTGGCCGGTCGTGCCGCGGATGTGATTGCGCACCAGCCGGCTGCGCAACGTGCTCTTGGACGCAGGACGATTCCGGGCGATACCGACGTAGAGCAGCTCGAGGCCGCAGTCCGGATGCGGCGGACCCGCGATCCCGGGCACCGCTCCCGGCGCGACCCACCAGGCGTGAAGGCCGGGTTCGGCGGGCGCGCCACCGTCCGAAGGCTGTGCGATGACCTCCGGCAGGCCCATCGGCGTCGACAGCAGCCGGCGGACGACCTCACTCACGGAGTGAGGTCAGCTGCGAGGAACGTGCGGCAACCAGCCGGAAGCGAGCTTCGCGTAGACGGTATGCAGCGCGGCGAGCGGCGACATCCTCTGCTCGAACTGCAACCGGCTCACCTCCTCCTGCACACCCTTCCAGTGCTCGGACGGCGCCGCTTCGCGCAGTTGCGCCCGTGCGTCGGCCAGCTCCGCGGTGATGCCCACCGGCTGGATGGGCACGCGCGGGGACGACGTCAACCCGCCGACAGCCTCAACCTCCATGCGCGCGAGTGTAATCACTCCGTCACCGATTGCGATAGTCCTTCCGCCGCGACTCCCCAGAAAGGGGTGGGCTGGGAGGATGCGGGAAACCCACGAGGAGGCTCCGGTGACCGACGACCTGGTCCTGCCGAGCGCCGGCCCGGAGCCCCTGCCCTACGACACCGCCCTGGCCGCCGTGCTCGGCTACGCGCGGGGACGGCGCCCCCTGCGATTCCGCTCCCCCAGCTCGCCCGACGGCCGCTGGGTGAGCATTCCGGCCTTCGGCTACGAGCGCTTCGACCGCCGTCCCGCCTCAGGTCAACCGCTGGGCGAGCCCGACATCCTGACCGCCGAGGGCCTCCACGGCCGGCTCCCGCCTGACGCCTGGGCGGCCATGAACGCCGCTCTACCCGGGGTGCGCCCGATCGCCGACGCCGCACTCGACCGCGCCGATGGCCGCCCCTTCCACCAGCTGCCGGACGACGAGTTCTCCGTCCTCGCTGAACCGGGCACCGTCGGGGCGCTGCTCCGCCGGATCGGCCGGATCAGCGAGGACCGGGTCTCCGCGCCGCACATCGCCGCCGCCCTCCACCACCGCCGTCCGTCGCTGTTCCCGCTCAGCGTCCGCGCGACCCGCTGGCAGCTCCTCCCCCACGTCCGGGAGGGCGACAGTGGCGTCGAGGCGGTGATCCACCGCGAGCTGCGCGCGAACCAGGCGGCGTTCACCGCCTTGCAGCAGGAGACGGCCGCACTCCTGGAGGGCGACGGGCTGACCGTGCTCCGGCTGCACGACGTCCTGCTCTGGTTGAGCGCCACCCTGCGCCGGACGCACGCGGTCGAATTGGGCCGCGCAACCAGGGAGTACGGCGCTCACGCCGGCGCAGCCACGACGGGTCGCAGCCGCTGAGCCCGAGCAGCCGGTCGAGCGTGGCAGCGGGACGCGGCAGTCCGGAGGCGGCCGGTGCTGAATCCGTAGTAGCGCCCGGCGCCCAACCCTCTTGTGCCGCCGGGCCGGGTGCTGGTCGGGTGGAGGCACCATCCCGCCGTTCCGGAGGCCGCGCCCATGAACCTCACCCAGGGGCTGCATCGCGCGGCCCAGCAGCACCCCGATGACGTTGCCACCATCTGCAAGGACCGCGCCCGCACCCACGTCGAGTCCGTCGAGCGCATCGCCCGGTTGGCCGGCGGGCTGCAGGGCCTCGGCCTGGCCCCCGGCGACCGCGCCGCCATACTCTCGCTGAACTCCGACCGCTATCACGAGTTCCTCGCCGGCACCCTGTGGGCAGGCGGAGTCGTCGTCCCGGTCAACCTGCGCTGGACGGTCATCGAGATCGCCGAGTCACTCGCCGAGGTGGGTGCCCGCCTGCTCGTCGTCGACGACGCCTTCGCCGGACATGTCGAGGGCATCCGGCAGGCCCATCCAGGCCTCGAGCACGTCGTCCACGCCGGCGACGGCGAGACCCCCGACGGCTGTACCGCCTTCGAGCGGCTGATCGCCGACTCCGAGCCGGCCGAGGACGCCCGCCGCTCCGGCGACGACCTGGCCGCCGTCTTCTACACCGGCGGCACGACCGGCCGCTCCAAGGGCGTGATGCTCAGCCACGCCAACCTGCTCACCTCGGCGCTGGGCGTGCTGGCCACCGAGCACTTCGTCAGCCCCCACGGCATCTACCTGCACGCTGCCCCCATGTTCCACCTCGCCGACCTCGCTGCCTGGACCTGCCAGGTGGTCCGCGGCGGCACGCACGTCATGGTCCCCATGTTCGAGCCGGTCGCCGTCATGACCGCCATCGCCGAGCACGGGGTCACCGACGTCCTCCTGGTGCCCACCATGATCCAGCTCCTGGTGGATCACCCTCGCGTGGACGAGTTCGACCTGTCCGGCCTGCGCCGTGTCATCTACGGCGCCTCCCCCATGTCGGAAGGCGTGCTGGGGCGGGCCCTCAAGACGTTGCCCAACGCCTCGTTCACCCAGGCCTACGGCATGACCGAACTGTCCCCGTGCGCGACGCTGCTGGAGCCCGCCGACCATGAGGACCCGGTGCGCCGTCGATCCGCGGGCCGCGCTATTCCGCACGGCGAGGTGCGAATCCTCGGTCCGGACGACGTCGAACTGCCGCGCGGAGATGTTGGCGAGATCGTCGCCCGCGGCGGGCACGTCATGCTCGGCTACTGGAACCGGCCGGAGGAGACCGCCGAGGCGCTGCGCGGTGGCTGGATGCACACCGGAGACGGCGGCTACATGGACGACAACGGTTACGTCTACATCTCCGACCGCATCAAGGACATGATCATCTCCGGCGGGGAGAACGTGTACTCGGTCGAGGTCGAGAACGTCGTGGCCCAGCACCCGTCGGTGGCGACCTGCGCGATCATCGGCGTCCCCGACGAGAAGTGGGGCGAGCGGGTGCATGCCGTGGTCGTTCCGGTCCCCGGAGCCGTGCCGACGCTGCAGGAGCTACGGGACTTCTGCAACGAGCGGATGGCCGGCTACAAGGTGCCGAGATCCATCGAGGTCGTCGACGGCTTGCCGCTGTCGGCCGCCGGCAAGGTGCTCAAGCGCGAGTTGCGCCGCCCGTACTGGGAGGGCTTGGAGCGTCGCGTCCACTGAGAGACTGCACGGGTGGCCTTCGACCTCCAGCGGTTCCTCGACGCCCAGTCCCAGACCTACGACCAGGCGCTGCGTGAGCTCCGGAACGGCGAAAAGCGCACGCACTGGATGTGGTTCGTCTTTCCGCAGGTCGGCGGGCTCGGCCACAGCGGGATGGCGCAGCGTTTCGCGATCTCCGGGCTCGCGGAGGCCCGGGCGTACGTCGATCACCCGACGCTGGGCCGCCGCCTGATCGAGAGCGCCCGGGCCCTCACCGAGCTCGACACCGCAGACCCCGTCGAGGTCTTCGGCCCGGTCGATGCGATGAAGCTGAGGTCGTCGATGACCCTGTTCGCCACCGCCGTCCCGGAGCAGCCGGTGTTCCGCGCGGTGCTCGACCACTTCTTCGGCGGCGACCTCGACGAGGAGACGACCAGCCGGCTCTGATGCCTGCGGCGCCGGACCGGCCGGTGCTGGGAGATCTGTATCTCCCGGCCGCCACACGACTCTTCCTGGCGTGATCACAACCGACTGCCGCCGATCCGCCGACGGCCTGGCATGAACGGCGCCGTTCTCACCCGGGCGGCCCTGCCCCGCGTCCCCACGCCCCGGCTTCCGGTCGAGGACGCCGTCCGCAGCACTGCCGCGGTCGCCTATCAGCGCGTGGTGCACCAGGCGGTCCGCCGGGAGTTCCGGCTGCTCGCCGACCTCGCCGGCTGGGCCGTGGCCGACGACGTCCAGCGCGTCGCCCAGCTCACCGAGCACGCCGACCTGCTGGCCCGCGTCCTGATGCAACACCACGCCACCGAGCGGGCACACCTCTGGCCGGCGCTCTTGCGCAACCTGCCGACCAGTCGGCAGGACGCCGCGGGCCCGCTGGTCACCGACTGGACCAGCCGCGCGGCCCTGCTCGACCACAGTCTCCGCGACCTCTCCACCGTGGCCCGCCAGTGGGCCGCGGCGACCACCCCTCCGGCTCGCGACGGCTTCGCCCGAGCCTGTGACCGGGTGGCCGATGCCGTCGACGCGCACACCGCCGCGGAAGAGACGTCCCTGCTGCCCTTGCTGGCCAGATACCTGCCGGACGGCGAGTGGACGGCGGTCCGCCGGGCCGCTCGAACCTCCCTGTCGGGCCGCGAGCAGATGCTGGTGCTCGGCCTCGCCCTCGAGGACGCCTGCGCTCTCGACCGGGCCCGCCTCATGGCCGGCCTCTCCCCCGCTGCCCGCACCGCCTGGCGGGTGGTCGGCCGCCGGAACTTCCGCGCCACCGTCGTCCGCCTACGCGGCGCTCCGCCGGCGGCCTGAACGGAACAGGACGGCTGCCCGGGCGGTGTTGCCGGCGTCCTCCGTCGACACGCATACCGCCCCACACTCAGACCCGTTCGGGCACCCGGTTCGACGGCCGACGCGTCACGGTGCGGACGGTGCGGGCGGCGGCGCTGCGGGCCAGCCCGACGATGGGGCCGGTGTCCCACATGCGCCGTCCCGGGTTCTCCTCCGGCGGCTCCCGGCGGACCGACGGCTGGACCGGCTGAGCGGACTCGACGACGGCCCGGCGGCGGCGAGCGCGCAGGGCCTCCTTCTGGCGTTCCACCCGGTCCCGCTCAGCCATGACGAGCAGTTCGGTCTGCGCCTCCTCGACCTCTCGGCGCGCTTCCTGCTGCAGCTCCTCGACGGCGATGTCGCCGCGGTCGCGCAACGCGGTGAGGCGGTCGTACGCGCTGGGCGGGCCGAAGTTGAGCAGCACCTTCATCAGCACGGGCAGCAGCTCGATGCACATGAACAGCAGCGACAGCATCGTGTGCGCCGCCCACAGCGTGGCGCTCCGGTCGCTGAGCCGGCTGAGCGCCTCGAGCCGGATGAGGATGCCGCCGTTGTTCTCGTTGGTTGCGTCGAACGCGGCCTGCAGACGCTCCTGCTCCGCGGTCAGGGTGGCCACCTGGGCCTGGTCGGTCGCCAGGTCGCCCTGCGCCTGAGCCAGGCTCCGGGCCTCGGCGGCCTGTGCCGCCGCCGTCGCTGCGTCGAGCCGCGCCTTGGCCGCGGTGACCACGCCGGCCTGGGCGTCCGCGGCGGATCTGGCGCCCTCGTAGGCGGCGCCGTCCCCGGCGGCGCCGGTGCCGCAGGTGCCGTCGATCTCGCACTGGGCCCGGGCGTTGAGCTTCTGGGCCATGGCGACCGCCTGGCCGTATGCCGTCTGCTCGGCGACGGCCGTCGCCTGCACCGAGGCCAGCGCGGGGTCGGTGCGCCCGCCGCTGGCCACGATCGCCTGCTCCTCGGTGACCTTGTCGCGCAGGGCGGGGAGACCGCGGAAGCGGGCGTCGGCAGTGAGGCCGGTCTGGTACTGGTCAGCCGCCTCGGCCTGCAGGGTCACGATCTCGGTGTCGATCTCGCGGTGGAACACCTGCAGGGTCAGCGGGGTCGCGATGACGATGCCGAGCACGAGCCCCAGCCCCACGCGGGGGACGGCGAGTGCGACGTTGCGCTTGACGGACGCGTCGTGGGCCATTCCGACGAGCAGCATCCGGTCGAGGTTGACGATGATGGCGCCCCAGCCGAGGCCGACCAGCAGCGCCACGAACCACGGGGCGCCCAGGGCCATGTGCACCGCGAAGGCTGCCGACACCAGGGCCAGGCCGCCGGTCGACAGCAGGACGCCGCCGAGCGCCACGAACTTGGCGCGGGCGCCGGGCGCCGCCTCGAGGAGGTCGGGCCGCGCGCCGGCGAGCACGGCCAGCCCGTTGCCGATCCGCCGAAGTAGAGCCGCCATCCCTGCGCTTCCCCCCGGCGACGGTGGTTGCTGAGCCCGTCGCATCCTCTGGTTCATCGGCGTCAGGACGGCGAGGTGTGACGTCCCGGTTCCGGACACTCGCCGCAACGGCGGGCGGGATGTCCCGCGATCGCGCAGGCTGAGCGGGTGACCGAGGACAAGAACGGGTCGGGGTACGTCACCGGCGGCGAGTTCAAGCGGGACTCCACCTACATTCCCGACCGCATCACGGCTGACGGGCGCGACGGATGGCCGGTCGAGCCGGGGCGCTACCGGCTGGTAGCCGCGCGCGCGTGCCCGTGGGCGAACCGCGCCGTCATCGTGCGGCGGCTGCTCGGGCTCGAGCCGGTGATCTCGCTCGGGCTGTGCGGGCCGACGCACGACGAGCGGAGCTGGACCTTCGACCTCGACCCCGGCGGCCGCGACCCGGTGCTGGGCTACGAACGCCTGCAGGAGGCGTTCCTGGCCCGCTTTCCGGACTACTCCCGCGGCATCACGGTGCCGGCGATCGTCGACGTCCCGTCGAAGCAGGTGGCGACGAACGACTTCGCGCAGATGACGCTCGACTTCTCCACGGAATGGACGGCGTACCACCGTTCCGGGGCGCCGGATCTGTATCCGGAGAAACAGCGTGACGAGATGTCAGAGGTCATGCAACGCGTGTACACGGAGGTCAACAACGGGGTGTACCGCTGCGGCTTCGCCGGTTCCCAGCGCGGCTACGACGATGCCTACGACCGGTTGTTCGCGACGCTCGACTGGCTGGAGGAGCGGCTGTCCTCCCAGCGCTACCTGATGGGCGAGTCGATCACCGAGGCCGACGTCCGGCTGTTCACGACGCTGGCGCGCTTCGACCCCGTCTACCACGGCCATTTCAAGACCAATCGGCAGCAGCTGATCGAATTCCCGGCGCTGTGGGCCTACGCCCGCGACCTGTTCCAGACACCGGGGTTCGGCGACACGACCGACTTCCCGCAGATCAAGGAGCACTACTACGTCGTCCACAAGGACATCAATCCGACGCAGGTCATCCCGAAGGGGCCGGACACCTCGGGGTGGTTGACGCCGCACGGGCGCGAGTCCCTCGGGGGTTCGCCGTTCGGCGATGGGACGCCGCCGGGGCCGGTTCCGCCGGGTGAAGAGGTACCGCTCGACCACGGTCCAGGCGGCATCGGGCACCGCTGATCGCAGCCTGCTACCGAGCCGCACCTCCGACCGGCGCGACCGTTCACCCGTTCCGGCGGTCAGCTGACCCCTGTCCACAGTTCCGGAACCGTCGGCGCCCGGACCTGCGTACCCTCCCGCTGTGCGCGATCTTCCTGGTCCCGGCTGCGTCCGCGCCTTGACCGTCGGTCTCCTCGTGACGACGGCGCTTCTCAACGGCTGCACGGAGAAGGTCGAGGCCAGCCGCACGTTGCCGTCGACCAGCGCGGCGCAGACCACGGAGTCACTGCCGGTCGTCGGGCCAGCGGAGTTCCCGGTTCCCGACGAGGCCCGCACCAAGGACGCCGCCGGCGCCGAGGCCTTCGCCCGGTACTTCATCGAGCTCATCAACCGCCAACAGGCGATCCCAGCTGGTCAACCGCTCCGCGTTCTCGGGCCTGCTTGTCACGACTGCCTTCGAATAGCGGAGCGCTTCGACCAAGCTGCCGAAGCGGGCCAACGCTTCGAGGGTGGACAACTGTCGATGGTGGGCGAGCCGGGAGTCACCTTCCGCGGCGATTCGGCGAACGTCACCTTCATCGGACAGATCGATGCCGTTGCCATGTA
>JAOPWJ010000031.1 GCA_025965715.1 Blastococcus sp.
CGACGTCGTCGACGGTGACCGAGAGGTCCTCGAGCGCCGGCAGCGTGAGCTGCGGGGCGACGTCGACCTCGGCGGTGAACGCGAGGGTGTCGTTGTCGTCGAGGCGGGTCACCTCGATGTCGGGCTGGCCGAGGACGCGCACCTGGTTCTCGCGGACGACCTCGGAGTAGACCTCGGGGATGGCGTGCTGGACGACCTGCTCCAGGACGACGGGGCGCCCGATGCGCTGGTCGAGCACCCGGTTGGGCACCTTGCCCGGACGGAAGCCGGGCACGCGCACCTGCTTGCCCAGCTCCTTGTAAACCTCACCGAAGGCGTGGTCCAGGTCCCCCCAGGGCACCTCGATCGCCATCCGGACCCGCGTGGGGCCCAGTTCCTCGATGGTGCTCTTCACAGCGGCAGTGCTCCTCGGATTGCGGACAGACGGGCGCCGCCGGGCATGGACGGCGCGGGATTGCCCACGAGTCTACGGACGTCGTGGGCGCTGATGGAGTGCCGGGAGGGAAGCCGGACCCCACGGTCGGGGTGACAGGATTTGAACCTGCGGCCCCCTGCTCCCAAAGCAGGTGCGCTACCAAGCTGCGCCACACCCCGTGGCAGCGTGAGTCTAGGCGGGTGCCACCCGCGGCCGCGCCGGCCGCCGTCCGGAAGGGGACGACGGGCGGCCCGGAGAACGTGCTCAGCCGACCGGCGAGTGCACCCCGGCGCCCTCCACAATCGCCTCGGCGGCCCGCTTCCCGCCGTCGTAGCGGGGTACGCAGTCTGCTTCTCCCGCGCGCCGCTCGAACTCCGGCGGCCACAGGACCGTCGCCACGCGGTCCCTGCCCTGCGGCGCCCAGGGGCAGGACGCGACCCCGGACCAGATCACCCGCGCGGACACCTCGAGCTCCTCCTCACTGAGGCCCGGAGGACGCCGACTTGCTGAACGCCGCGACCGACGCCGTTCCGGTGCCCGCGCGGGACGCGGCCGGCCTCCCCCGCGGCCCCCGCCGGTTCGTGGCCGGCTGCACACCGGTTGCTGGACGACGCCATCGGGCCCGCCCTCGAACGGGGACACCGAGACGGCGTCCGTCGCCGACGACCAGCTCTGGCGCATCGGGGGCCACAGTTCCCGGTCACCTGCGTCCCGCCCGCGGAACGACTGGTGGAGCGCCTTGATGCCCCGCTCGCCGTCCTCGGTCCGGAGGACAGAGCGGCGCGGGTGCCCACGCTGTCGGCGCCTGCGACGGTCTGCCACTCCGGGCCCGACCGCTTGCGCGGCCCACGGGAGGCCGGGCGAGCGCCGCGGACGGCGCGGCGGACCGGCCACCCGGACCTGCTGGCCCCCCGCGCTCCTCGGCCAGCTCGCGGGGAGCTGACAGCCAGGCCGTGAGGGCGAACTGGTCGCGGCGGCGACCGAGCTGCTCACGCTGGCTCCCGGGCAGGAAGGGCACCGGGCTGCCACTGATCCGGGGTCAGGAAGTTCCCCGGCAGGCGGCCCAGGCGGCGGTGACTGCCGGGTTCATATCGGCCGAGGAGGACTGCCGTGGAGGACTTCCGTCAGGGCCCGGCGCAGTGGACACGCTCTCGAACGGGTGCTGGCGGGCGCGCATGGCGGCGCAGCTCGCCACCGCAGCGGACGTGTCCCTTCCGGTCGACGTCCAGCTCAGCTCGCCGCCCGACTGCCGCCGTTCGCGCACCAACTGGCGGTCCGAGGCGGCATCGGGCTCTCGGCTGGGCGACGTCTTACTCGTTCCGCACGAGCCGGCCGCATGGACAGACGCCGCCAAGACGCATCTGCGTGAGGCCATCGCCGATGGTCGAGCGCCATGTCCCGGCCGGCGCTGGCGCGGGACCGACTGGCGCTCGCCGAACTGCTGGCATCTCGTGGGCACACCAGCGGAGAGCGCCACGGAGACGACAGCCGCCTGTGACGTGGCGACGGCCCTCGGGATGCGGCCGGTCGCGCCTGCTGCCGAGCGCCTGGCACACGAGCAGCCGGCGGCGGCCGCTACGCTGTGCGAACACCTCGCGGGTGTAGCTCAATGGTAGAGCCCCAGCCTTCCAAGCTGGCCATGCCGGTTCGATCCCGGTCACCCGCTCCATGTACTGACCAGGTCGTATGCCCGTTTGCGCAGCTCAACGCGGCCTCGGCACTACTCCTGTGCCTTAACGGTGCTGACCCCTGTTGACCGCTGACCGCCCGTTTTGGCCGTTGCTTAAGGCACGCGTAAGGCACGGCCTGAGCGCTCGCCGGCATGAGACTCCAAGCGGCAGGCGGGCATCAGCCGGCAGAGAAGGACCGTCGAGCCGACCTACGGCGATCGTGCTGCGGAAGGCGCCACGCCCCTACTGGAAACGGCTATCGCTGGCGCGGGCTGCCACCTCGCCGGGTGCCCAAGTCATACGCGCTCCGACGCGAAACTCAGCAGGCTTTCCTCGCACCCGTCGCTTCTCCCACACCGCCAGGCCGTCGTGATGTCCTTCGTTGCGATCCGCCAAAGTCTTTAACAGGCCTCTAGGCAGCAGATTCGCCCAGTTCCGAGCAACAGCGGACGTCGGTGAACGACCAGGATTCATTGCAACTGCAACCAGAACTGCCACCACCGCAAGCCGCCTCCGCATGCGTGCGGCCGGTCCTGCTGGCCCGCCTACCTCTACTTGGGCAAGCGCCTCTACGGGTCTCCCTGCAGCGTCGCCCCGTGTGCCGTTGCCTGTGAACAACGCCGACGAAACGAACGGCATCACGGACTGGGGCGTCCCACCCATGCCAGTTGACGCTCCGCAACGAACGCTCCCTGCCTGAGGCGGCCCTTGAGGATGCCGACACGAGTCCGACCCTCGACGACCTGGAGGCCAGCACCTGACGCCTGGAGCAACCCGCGGTCTATCAACACCGGCCACCGCTTCCAGGTCCCGTGGAATTGCCACATCTGAGCTACACCGAGGTGCACACCCGAGTTGCGCACGCTGATCCAGTGGTCAGGATCCGCCGCGAATTCGTCGATGATGTCGTGGTCCGAAGGGCCCGTCGGCATCGCGGCGATATCTGCGGCTCGCAGCGCTTCGAGGTCTCAGCGGATCCGCGACAGATCGACGTCGCCGTAGTCCTGGAGGAACGGTTGCTTGTCTGAGTGGTCGTACAGCCACTGCTCAGCTACGCCAGCCGAGGCCGAGCGCTCGGTCGGTCGTCCGGAACGCCGTGAACCCTCTGCCGGATTCACGAGACGCCTCGGCGAGAGCGGTGAAGTCAACCAGATACATCTCAAGATCCTGGACTCAACGGGCTGATCCCGAAACCACACTTGCCGGCTTGCCTCAGGCTCCAACTCACGGGCACGCTCGAGGATCCCCTGTTCGGCGTAGAAGGCCTCCAGCGCACCGGTGTCGCCACCGGCCGCTCGGAGGGACAGAACGCTGCGGATCACGAGCACTCCCCTGCGGTCCTGTCGTCGGGTGTGGGACATGCTGGCTGTGACGACGAACACCGTGTTGTGCGCCGCGCACACCGCCGAACGGCACGACTGTGCAGGCCCGGCACGGCGGAACGACACCGTTAGAGAACGCCCGGTGGCCCGGTTGACACCCTTCCGGCGCTGTGTCAGGTTGACCGCGCTCGGCCGTGCCAACCGGCCGCGCCCTCGTCGCCGACTGCCCCGCGCGGACCCCTGCGGTCCGTGGGACAGCGGGATCCGGATCGGCTCTGCTCCTGCACGTCAGCGCACCCCTGCGCCGGGCCGGGCCGCGCGGGGGGCCTCGCTGACCTGCCGGGCTCCCCCACCTCGCACTGCCGGTCGTCCGTGCCCCGCGCAGACCGACCGGCCGTCATCTCCCGCACCCCGTGGGGTGCACGGCAGGTACGAAAGGCGGACCCATGTCCCGCTCCAGTCGCATCGCCATCGACGTCGGCGGCACCTTCACCGACGTAGTGGAACTCCTCCCCGACACCGGCGAGCTCCGCTTCGACAAGGTGCCCACCACCCCGTCCGCCCCCACCGCCGGCGTGCTCAACGCCTTCGGCGTCAGCGAGTCCGAGCTCTCGGACGTCACGATGTTCACCCACCGGACCACGCTCGGGCTCAACGCCCTGCTGACCCGCACGGGCGCCCGGACGGCGGTGATCGGCACCCAGGGCTTCCGGGACGTCTACCTCCTCGGCCGCACCGACCGTCGGACGATGTACGACATCACCTACCGGCCGGCGGCGCCGCTGCTGGAGCGCTACGACACCTTCGAGGTGCCCGAGCGAAGCCTTTTCGACGGCTCGGTGCACCTGCCGCTGGACCTCGACGCGGCCCACGCGGTGGCCGCCCAGGTCGCCGAGCGCGGCTACGACTCGGTCGCCGTGGCGTTCCTGCACTCCTACGCCAACCCGGCCCACGAGCTGCAGATGCGCGACGTCCTGGCCGAGGTGGCCCCGCACGTCGCCGTGACGCTCTGCCACGAGCTCTCCCGGGAGTACCGGGAGTACGAGCGCACCAGCACCGCCGTGCCGCACGCTTACGTCAAGCCGATCGTGCGCCGCTACCTGGAGACCCTCGAGGGCGACCTCGCCGAAGGCGGCTTCAGCGGCCAGTTCCTGATGACCCGCTCCGGCGGCGGTGCGATGACCGCCAGCTCGGCCCGGGAGCAACCGGTCAGCCTGATCCTGTCCGGCCCCGCGGGCGGGGTCATCGGCGCGGCGGCCTTCGCCGAGCTCATCGACCAGCCGAACCTGATCACGATCGACATGGGGGGCACGAGCCTGGACGCTTCCCTGATCATCGACTCCGCGCCGGTGCTGCACTCCGGCGCGGAGTTCGAGGGCCTGCCGATCAACACACCCTCGCTCCACATCCACACCATCGGCGCGGGCGGCGGCTCCATCGCCTGGCTGGACGGCGCGGGCGCGCTGCAGGTGGGTCCGCAGAGCGCCGGCGCCGACCCGGGCCCGGCCCCCTACGGTGGCGGCGGCACCGTGCCGACGTTCACCGACGCGGCACTGGCCATCGGCTACCTGGGCACCGGGACCCCGCTGGGCGGGCGCCTGACCCTGGACGACAAGCCCGCACTGGCCGCCCTGGAACCGCTCGCCGGGGTGCTGGACATGAGCCCCACGGCGCTGGCTCGCGGCATCGTACGGATCTCCACCACCAAGATCATGGGCGCGGTGCGGGCGATCACCGTCGAGGTCGGCCGCGACCCCAAGGACTTCGCGCTGCTGTCCTTCGGCGGTGGGGGCGGCCTGGTGGCCGTGGACGTCGCGCAGGAGCTGGGCATCCCGACGGTGATCGTGCCGCCGGGCCAGGGGGCCTTCTCCGCGTTCGGCATGCTCATGGCCGACGTCCAGCACGACTTCTCCCGCACCGCGGTGGCCGCGCTCAGCGAGCTGGACGCCGCCCGCCTGGAGGAGGCCTACGGGCCGATGACCGCCCAGGCCCGCGACGTGCTCGGTGCCGAGGGCTTCAGCGCCGAGCAGCAGCTGCTCACCCGCAGCATCGACCTCCGCTACAGCGGCCAAGAGCACACCGTCACGGTGCCCATCCCGGACGGCGAGGACGTCGCGGCGGCGCTGCAGGAGCACTTCACCGAGCTGCACGAGCGCCAGTACGGGCACAGCATGGACGACCCCATCGAGATGACCACCATGCGGCTGCGGGCCACGGGCAGCGTCGAGGCCCCGACCCTGCCGCTGCTGCCCGTGCGGGCGGGCGGCACCCCCGAGCCGGACGGCCACCGCGCCGTGTACCTCTCCGCCACAGAGCCCGCCATCCCCTACGCGCTCTACACGCGGGAGTCCCTGCTCGCCGGGGACCAGATCGCCGGCCCGGCGGTCATCTCCGAGCACACCGCCACCACCGTCATCCACGCCGCGGACACCCTCCGGGTCGGCCGGCACGGCGAGATGGTCATCACCGTCGGCACCCAGGAAAGGGCCTGATCCGCGATGGACACGTCGAACACGACCGAGCAGGTCACCCCCGAGCAGGCCACCACGACCGAGACCGCGCCGGACGCGATCACCACCGAGATCATCCGGCACGGCCTGCTGGCCAGCGCCGAGGAGATGGCCCGCAACCTGTGCCGAACGGCCTACAACACCGTGGTCTACGAGATCCACGACTACGGCATCGGGATCCATGACGCGAACGGTGACGTGGTCGCCGACGCCCCGGGGATCGCGGTCTTCACCCGCGGCAACGACCACGGCATCAAGGAGGCGGTGTCGTTCCTCGGCCTGGACCAGATGCACCCGGGCGACGTCTTCCTGCTGAACTTCCCGTACTGGTCCTCGGCGCAGACGCTGGACCCGCTGGTGTTCGCGCCGATCCACGTCGGCACCGAGCTGATCGGCTTCGCGTCCTGCCGGATCCACGTGCTGGACCTCAAGCCGAAGGACCCGGGCTACGTCCTGGACTCCACCGACATGTCGCAGGAGGGCATCTTCTTCCCGGCGTCCAAGCTCTACCGGGCCGGGGAGCCCAACGCCGACATCATCAACCTGATCAAGTTCAACAGCCGGCTGCCGGAGCGGACCGTCGGTGACCTGCAGG
>JAOPWJ010000044.1 GCA_025965715.1 Blastococcus sp.
ATCGCCAACGGTTCCGGCGTCAGCGTCACCGACGTCAACCAGCTGCTGGAGCGCTTCGTCCAGGCCCAGAAGATGATGAGCCAGATGGCCGGCAGCATGGGTCTGCCGGGCATGGGCCCGATGTCGAAGAAGCAGCGCGGCCGGCAGATGCAGGCGCAGTCGAAGAAGGGCAAGAAGGGCAAGGGCAAAGCCAAGAGCGGTGGCCCGGCTCGCCGTCCGACGGGTGCCCCCGGGCTTCCGCCCGGCGCCGGCAACCCCTTCGGCGGCCTGCCCGGCGCGATGCCCAGCGTGCCCCCGGGCCAGGGTCTGCCCGACCTCACGAAGCTCAACTTCGACCAGTTCAAGGACGACCGGCCAGGCCGGTGAGCGTCGCGTTCCACCTGGCAGGCGTCGTCCTGCCGGAGGGCGAGCACCGCCACGTCTGGGTCCGCGAGGGCCGGTTCACGTTCGAACCGGTGCCGGGTGCGGAGACCGTCAGCCGGGGTGGCTGGCTGCTGCCGGGCCTGGTCGACGCGCATTGCCACGTCGGCATCGCGCTGGGTGGAGCCCACGTCGAGCACCGTGCCGGGCTCCGCGAGCAGGCCCTGACGGAGCGGGCGGCCGGCGTCCTGGCGCTGCGCGACTGCGGCTCACCGGTCGACACCCGGGGCCTGGACGACGAGCCGGACCTGCCCCGGATCATCCGCGCGGGCCGGCACATCGCCGCACCCCGCCGCTATCTCCCTGGCCTCGCGGTCGAGGTCGAGCCCGCCGAGCTGGTGGACCAGGTGCGTGCGCAGGCGCGGCGCGGCGACGGCTGGGTCAAGCTCGTCGGCGACTGGATCGACCGTGAGCGGGGTGACCTGGCCCCGGAGTGGCCGGGCGACGCCCTTGCCGCGGCGATCGCGGCGGCACACGACGAGGGGGCGCGGGTGACGGCGCACACCTTCGGCACCGAGGCCCTGCCCGGCCTGATCCGGGCCGGCATCGACTGCATCGAGCACGGCACCGGCCTGACCGAGGACCTGATCGGCGAGATGGCGGCGCGCGGCACCGCTGTCGTCCCGACCCTGGTGAACGTCGAGAACTTCCCGGGCTTCGCGGCGGCCGGGGAGAAGAAGTTTCCCGCCTACGCGACCACGATGCGGCGGCTGTACGCACGGTCGGGGGCCGTGGTGCGAGCGGCACACGAGGCCGGCGTCCCCGTGTTCGCCGGCACCGACGCCGGCGGTGGCATTCCGCACGGCCTGGTCGCCGACGAGGTGCGGGCCCTGCACGCCGCGGGGCTGCCCGCGGAGGACGCCCTCGCGGCTGCCTCGTGGCGGGCCCGGTCGTGGCTCGGGCTGCCCTGCATCGAGGAGGGTGCGCCGGCCGACGTCGTCGTGTACGACACCGATCCCCGTGCCGATCTCGCGTCGTTACAGCGACCGCAGCGAATGATCCTGCGCGGCCGGTTGGTCGCCTAGCGGTGCCGCCCGGAGGGTCGCGGCGTCATGGCGGTCCCAGCTCGACGGTGACCTGGGTGCCGGCGGACGACGACGACAGCGCCAGTGCGCCGCCCGACGCCTCGGCGGTCCGGCGGACGATGTCGAGGCCGAGCCCCGTGGAACCGCCCCCACTGCGACCGCGAGCGACGGCGCCCTCGGGCACCCCGGGGCCGTCGTCCCCGACCCTCAGCACGGCGCCACCGCCGTCCCGCCGACGGATCTCCACGAGCATCCCGCTGCCCTCCGGCGTGTGCGCGAAGACGTTGCCGAGCAGCGCGTCGACGGCGGCGGCGAGGTCCTCGGCCGACACGCGTACCGGAAGCGGTTCCTCCGGGCCCTCGATCCGCAGCTCCCGCCCCTCGTCCACTGCCAGCACCGACCAGAAGTGCGCCCGGTCGACCACCACCGCGGTCGCGTCGCAGCCGGTGCCCAGACCTTCCCGCAGCGGTCGGCGCGCCTCACGGATCACCTCGTCGACACCGCGGCTCACCGCGTCCACGCCGTCGACGATCCGCTCCCGCTGCGCGGCCGGCAGGCTCTCGGCATCCAGCCGCAGCGCGGTGAGTGGTGTGCGCAGCCGGTGTGCGAGGTCGGCGGCGGACTCCCGTTCGGCGGCCAGCAGCTCGCCGATCCGCCCGGCCAGCCGGTTGACCTCCTCGCCCACGGCGCGGACCTCCGGCGGGCCCGCCGGCTCGGCCCGCGCGGTGAGGTCGCCGGTTCCCAGCCGGCGCGCGGTAGCCGCCAGCTCGCTGACCGGCCGGGTGAGTGACCGGGCCAGCCGGTCGGCGACCAGCAGCGCCAGCACCAGCAGGATCAGGCCGAGCCCGGCCAGCACCAGCCAGGTCCGAGTGACCCCCTCCCGCAGCTGCGCCGCGGGAACGAAGACCTCGATCACCGCCGTGCCGCCCTCCCGGCTGACCGGCTGGAGTAGGAGGGTGCCGGCGTCCGAGCGGATCTGCTCCGCGCTGGCGGGCACGTCGATGTCGCGGTCCGGCGGATCGCCGATCCAGGTGGCGTCGGTCCAGCGGACGGCGGAGGGGAGCGCGTTGGAGGTGCCGACCAGGCTCGCCGACACCTGGTCCCTGTCGTCCAGCCCGACCGAAGGGGTCAGGAACTGGACCTGCGCCTGGGCGGCGTCCAGCGCCCGCGCCTCGGCGACCCGGGTGACCAGCGACGCGGCGGGCAGCAGGAAGGCCAGCAGCACGATCGACGTCGTCGCCGCCACCAGCAGGGTGATGCGACGCCTCACGGTTCGGCGTCGGCAGGAGGTTGGGCAGCTGTCTCGGCGTCGGTCTCGGCGTCGGGCTCAGCCAGCCGCACCCCCACGCCCCGCACCGTCTGGAGCAGCCGCGGCTCGGTGCCACTCTCGCCGAGCTTGCGGCGCAGCCACGACAGGTGGACGTCGAGGGTCTTGTCCGAGCCGCCGTAGGGGAGCTGCCACACCTCGGCGAGCAACTCGCGCTTGGACACCACGGTGCCGGCCCGTGCGGCCAGGTAGGCCAGGAGGTCGAACTCCTTGGGCGAGAGCTCGACGGGCCGGCCTGCGACGGTCACCCGGCGGCTGCGCGGGTCGACGGTCAGCGTCCCGACCGACACCGTGGCCGCGCCGGCGTCCGCCGCACCCGCCGCCCGGCGCAGGACCGCGCGGATCCGGGCCTCCAGCTGCTCGGCCCGGAACGGCTTCAGGACGTAGTCGTCGGCGCCGTTGTCCAGCGCTTGGACGACGCTGCCTTCGTCGTCGCGGGCGGTGGCCACGATGACCGGAACGGCGGAGACCGCCCGCAGCATGCGCAGCAGCTCCCTGCCGTCGAGGTCGGGCAGGCCCAGGTCGAGGACCACGAGGTCGGGTCGCTCGTCGACCGCCTGCCGGAGGCCGTCGAGGGCGGTGCCGGCGGAACTCACGACGTGGCCGCGGTCCCGCAGCGCCCGGATGAGGGCGGTGCGGATCCGTTCGTCGTCCTCAACGACCAGGAGCTGCGCCACGCCGCGGACGCTAGCCGCCCGTTCGGCCGGAGGAGACGAACCGATGCCGTTCCTTCACCAGATCTTGGGGTCTTCTTAACCCGGCAGGACCGACAGTGCTCCCATGACCCGACCGACGACCGACCGCGCCCGAGGCATCGCGGCCCTGCGGCGGCCACTGCTCCTCGGCGTCGCGTGGGCCGTGTCCGCATCGGCGGCCGTGGGCCTGGGCTTCCTCGCCGTCTCGCTGCTCGACGCCTCCGCGTCACCCGGCACACCGCAGGCGGCGGCGGCGACGTCGTCCGGCGCCGGCCCGGCGGCCACGGCGGCTGCGCCGACCGCGTCCTCCGCCACCGGCGAGTTCACGACGCCCGCGGGCACCGTGTACGCCACCTGCGGCAGTGGTCAGCCCGTGCTCGCGGGGGTGCCGGTCGCCGGCTGGTGGATCGACGACTCCGCCCAGCCGGGCAAGGTCGAGTTCGAGGACGGCACCCACCACCTGGAGGTGCGGGTGGCCTGCGTCGACGGAACGCCGACGTTCACCTCCGACGGCGCACGGGTGGAGGACGGCGCGACGCCGGAGACGTCGACGAGGTCGTCCGGGCCCACGAGGCGGTCCACGGAGCCGGTGTCCACGGCTTCGGCGACGGCGAGCGAGGACTCCTCCGGCCGGAACGGCGGCGGGCACGGTTCCGACGATCCCGCCGGCGACGACTCCTCCGGCCGGGACGGCGGTGGGCACGGGGCGGAGGACTGACCCCCCGGGGGCGCCCCGCGGAAAGGGGTCGCCCCGCCTGGGAGACTCCTCCCGTGCTCCTTCGGATGTCCTCCCTGTTCCTGCGCACCCTGCGCGACGATCCGGCCGACGCCGAGGTCGCCAGCCACCGCTTGCTCGCTCGTGGCGGCTACATCCGGCGGGCTGCCCCCGGCGGCTTCACCTGGCTGCCGCTGGGCTACCGGGTCTTCCGCAACGTCGAGCGCATCATCCGCGAGGAGATGGACGCGATGGGCGCGCAGGAGGTGCACTTCCCGGCCCTGCTGCCCCGCGAGCCCTACGAGGCGACCGGCCGCTGGACCGAGTACGGCCCGAACCTCTTCCGGCTGAAGGACCGGCGGGGCAACGACTTCCTGCTCGGCCCCACCCACGAGGAGATGTTCACGCTCCTGGTGAAGGACCTCTACGGGTCCTACAAGGACCTGCCGGTGTCGCTGTACCAGATCCAGACCAAGTACCGGGACGAGGCGCGCCCCCGTGCCGGGCTGTTCCGCGGTCGCGAGTTCACGATGAAGGACAGCTACTCCTTCGACGTCGACTACGCCGGCCTGGACCGGTCCTACGCCGCGCACCGCGCCGCCTACATCAAGATCTTCGACCGCCTCGGGCTGGACTACGTGATCGTCTCGGCCATGTCGGGGGCGATGGGTGGCTCGAAGAGCGAGGAGTTCCTGCACCCCACGGCGATCGGCGAGGACACCTTCGTCCGTTCGCCGGGCGGCTACACGGCCAACGTCGAGGCCGTGCGAACCGTCGTCCCCGACGCCGTGCCGCTCGACGGGCTTCCGGAGGCCCACGTCGAGGACACCCCGGACACCCCCACCATCGACAGCCTGGTGGCGGTGGCCCAGCAGCTGTTCCCCGAGGCCGGCTACACCGCCGCGTCGACGCTGAAGAACGTCGTGGTCACCCTCGTGCACCCCGACGGGTCCCGAGAGCCGCTGGTCATCGGCCTGCCGGGGGACCGTGAGGTGGACACCAAGCGGCTCGAGGCGCAGGTCGCGCCGGCCGAGGTGGAGCCGTTCACGGACTTCGCCGGCAACCCGGCGCTGGTCAAGGGCTACATCGGCCCGCAGGTGCTCGGCTCGCAGAGCGACTCGAAGATCCGCTACCTGGTCGACCCCCGCGTCGTGGCCGGGACCCGCTGGATCACCGGGGCCAATGCCCCGGGCAGGCACGTCTTCGACCTGGTGGCCGGCCGCGACTTCGCCTGGGACGGCGTCATCGAGGCCGCCGAGGTGCGTGCCGGCGACCCCGCGCCCGACGGGTCGGGTCCGCTCGAGCTTGCCCGCGGCGTGGAGATGGGCCACATCTTCCAGCTGGGTCGCAAGTACGCCGAGGCTCTCGACCTCAAGGTGCTCGACGAGAACGGCAAGCTGGTCACCGTCACGATGGGCTCCTACGGCATCGGCGTGTCCCGGGCCGTCGCGGCGATCGCGGAGTCCACGCACGACGAGCTGGGGTTGGTCTGGCCGCGGGAGATCGCGCCGGCCGATGTGCACGTCCTGGCCACCGGCAAGGACCCCGCGATCTTCCAGGCGGCGCAGGCGCTCTCCGACGAGCTGGTCGCCGCCGGTCTGACGGTGCTCTACGACGACCGGCCGAAGGTCAGCCCCGGCGTGAAGTTCAAGGACGCCGAGCTGCTCGGGATGCCGACCATCGTCACCGTCGGGCGCGGTCTGGCCGAGGGGGTCGTGGAACTGAGGGACCGTGCATCGGGGAATCGGGAGGACGTTCCGGTCGCCGAAGCGGTCGCTCGAGTGCGTGCTGTGGTGCGGGGCTGAAGCAGGTTCCGCGCATCTGGCACAATGGCGGGTCGAACACGCCGGTGGGCGGCCCTCTCACCGTTGCCGGCCGTGTCCATCGCTCCGCCCCGGCGTAACCCCACACGCCGTCCGGCGGGCAACCGATTTCACGTTCGAGGAGAACCCCACACACCGTGGCCACCAAGATCAAGCTCATGCGCCTGGGCAAGATGCGCGCGCCGTACTACCGCATCGTCGTCGCCGACGCCCGGACCAAGCGGGACGGCCGCTCGATCGAGACGATCGGGAAGTACCACCCGAAGGAGGACCCCTCCTTCATCGAGGTCGACACCGAGCGGGCTCAGTACTGGCTCGGCGTCGGCGCCCAGCCGACCGAGGCCGTCGCCGCCATCTTCCGGGTCACCGGCGACTGGCAGAAGTTCAAGGGCGAGGCCGCGCCGCCGCCCATGAGGGTCGCCGCGCCCAAGCCGGACAAGAAGGCCATCTACGAGGCCGCTGTCCGCGCGGGCATGGACGAGCCGACCACCGAGGCCACCACGGCCAAGAAGAAGACGGCGCCGAAGAAGGCCGCCGCTGCTGAGGCGCCGGCCGCTGACGCCGCCGCTCCGGCCGCCGACGCCCCCGCCGCCGAGGCACCTGCTGCGGAGGCACCTGCTGCGGCCGCTGAGGCGCCGGCGGCGGACGCCGCTCCCGCAGAGACGCCCGCCGAGTAAGAGATGCTCGAAGACGCGCTCGAGCACCTGGTGAAGGGCATCGTCGACCATCCGGAGGACGTGACGGTCGACCTGCTCACCAACCGCCGCGGCAAGACCCTCGAGATCCGGGTGCACCCCGACGATCTCGGCAAGGTCATCGGCCGCGGCGGGCGCACCGCGAAGGCGCTGCGCCAGGTGATGGCCGGCGTCGGCGGACGTGGCCTGCGGGTCGACGTCGTCGACACCGACGGGCGCTGAGCACCGCTCCCTTGAGCGCCTTCCCGTGAGTTCAGCGCACGACCCTTCCACCGACACCGTGGTGGTCGGCCGTATCGGCCGGCCCCACGGTGTCCGTGGCCTGCTCACCGTCGAGGTCCGCACCGACGACCCCGATCTGCGGTTCGTCCCCGGGGCGGTGCTGCTCACCGATCCGCCCGCGCGCGGCCCACTGACGGTCATGGGCAGGAAGTGGCACAGCGGCACCCTCCTGCTGCAGCTGGCCGGCCCCGCGGGAGAGGTCTACGGCAACCG
Organism: Blastococcus sp.; assembly: GCA_025965715.1. Classification (GTDB taxonomy): domain Bacteria; phylum Actinomycetota; class Actinomycetes; order Mycobacteriales; family Geodermatophilaceae; genus Blastococcus_B. The sequence continues at coordinate 7,196 of JAOPWJ010000044.1, forward strand.
CGAGGCCGCCGACAGCCTGCGCAACACCGTCCTGCTCGTTCCCCTCGACAGCCTGCCCGAGATCGAGGACCCGGACTCCTACTACGACCACCAGCTGGTCGGCCTGACCGTCCGGTTGCCCGACGACTCGGTCGTGGGGGAGGTGACCGCGGTGCGGCACGAGGCCCAGGACCTGCTCGTCGTCCGTCGCGCGGGCGCCCCCGAGGCGCTGATCCCGTTCGTGTCGGCGATCGTGCCCCGCGTGGACGTGGCCGGGGGCTTCCTGGTGGTCGACCCGCCCGAGGGCCTGCTGGAGCTGTGAGGCCCGTGTCCGGCTTCCGCATCGACGTCGTCACGATCTTTCCCGAGTACCTCGCCCCCCTGCGGCAGTCGCTGCTCGGCAAGGCGGTGGAGCGGGGGCTGGTGAGCGTCGCCGTCCACGATCTCCGCGACTGGACCGACGACGTTCACCGCACGGTCGACGATGCGCCGTACGGCGGCGGGCCGGGCATGGTGATGCGCCCCGAGCCGTGGGGTCGCGCGCTCAAGTCCGTGCGGCCACCCGACACCCGCCTGGTCGTGCCCACGCCGGCCGGCCGGCCGTTCACCCAGGCGATGGCCGCCGAATGGGCCGCCGAGCCGGGTCTGGTGTTCGCCTGCGGGCGCTACGAGGGCATCGACCAGCGGGTGGCCGACTGGGCCGCGGACAGCGGTCCGGTGTCGGAGGTCTCGATCGGCGACTACGTGCTCGCCGGCGGGGAGTCTGCCGTCCTGGTGATGGTGGAGGCGGTCACCCGCCTGCTCCCCGGCGTCGTGGGCAACCGGGAGTCGGTGGAGTTCGACTCGCACGCCGACGGTCTCCTCGAGGGCCCGTCGTACACGCGCCCCGCCTCGTGGCGGGGGCACGAGGTGCCTGCCGTCCTGCTCTCGGGGGATCACGCGGCGATCGCCCGGTGGCGCCGGGAGCAGTCGCTGCGGCGCACCGGGAGCCGGCGTCCCGACCTCCTGGGCGCCCTGCCGGAGGGCCGGCTGACCGACGCCGACCGGGCCGTTCTCGACGGTGACTGAGCGACCGTGGGTGCGGTCCGCCGCCCGCGTCGTCGTCCTCGATCCGGTGGGTCGGGTGCTCCTGCTCGGCGCCCGGCTGACCGGCCCGACCGCGATTCCCCGGCAGGTCCTGTTCTGGTACACCCCGGGCGGGGGCGTGGAGGACGGCGAGAGCCTGCGCGAGGCCGCCGTCCGCGAGCTGATCGAGGAGATCGGGCTGGTCGTGCCCGCCGGCCGGCTGGAGGGCCCGGTGTGGCTGCGCCGGTACGTCTCCGCGTGGGGGCACGAGACCATCGACTCCCGGGAGACCTACTTCGTGCTGCGCGACGTCGTGCACGAGGTCGACACGAGCGGCCAGACGGAGCTCGAGGCCTACGAGGACCAACCGCACCGGTGGTGGACCGCGGCGGAGATCGCGGCGAGCAGCGAGACCTTCGCGCCGCGGGAGCTGGCGGCGCTGCTGCCGGAGCTCGGCGCCCACCCCTGGTCGGGGCCGCCGCACGTCGTCTCCTGAAGATGTGGCACAGTAGAGAGCTGCTGCAGTCTGTCGGCGAGGGTCGACGGTGGCCCCCAACGAGGAGTCGCAGCCACTGATTCGGACGGCCGGGGTTTCCCGCCGTCTGCACCGAACGAGTCCGCTTGCCTGTCAAGTGGCCAGAACACGAGGACTGCCGAGAATGAACACCCTGGACGCGCTCGACGCCGATTCGCTGCGCGACGACATTCCCGCCTTCCGGCCCGGGGACACCGTCAAGGTGCACGTGCGCGTGGTCGAGGGCAACCGCTCCCGCATCCAGGTCTTCCAGGGTGTCGTCATCCGCCGCCAGGGTGGGGGCGTGCGTGAGACCTTCACCGTGCGCAAGGTCAGCTTCGGTGTCGGCGTCGAGCGCACCTTCCCGGTGCACACCCCGGTCGTCGAGAAGATCGAGGTCGTGACCCGCGGTGACGTGCGTCGCGCCAAGCTGTACTACCTCCGTGAGCTGCGCGGCAAGGCCGCCAAGATCAAGGAGAAGCGCGACGCGATCGTGCGCTGACACGCTGGTCGCCGGTTCCGACCGGCGTTGACGTGGGCGGGTCCTCTGCGCCGTACGCTGGCTCTCGATGAGCAGCGAACGGCCCGGTGGGCCCGCCGACGTCGTTCCGGGGGACGGTCCAGGCCATGAGTCCGAACGGCCGATGACCGAGGCCGCGTCGAGGGCGCCCGCCGCGCCGACGTCGCACCGGCGGCGCGGCCGCGAGAAGAAGAAGGGGTCGCTCCTGCGGGAGCTGCCCGTCCTGCTCCTGGTCGCGTTCGTCCTGGCGCTGGTGGTCAAGACCTTCTTCGTGCAGGCCTTCTTCATCCCGTCCGGCTCCATGGAGCAGACCCTGCACGGTTGCCCCGGCTGCACGGGCGACCGCGTGCTGGTCAACAAGGTGCCGTACTGGTTCGGTGAGCCCGAGCCCGGCGACGTCGTCGTCTTCAAGGGTCCCGACACCTGGACGCCGGAGGTGACGGTCGCCGAGCCCGGCAACTGGTTCAGCGGCGCCCTGCTCTGGCTGGGCCGCACCGTGGGCGTCGCCCCGCCCAGCGAGGACGACTTCGTCAAGCGCGTGATCGCGACGGAGGGCCAGACGGTCGAGTGCTGCGACGCAGACGGGCGGGTACTCGTCGACGGCCAGCCCCTCGAGGAGCCCTACATCTTCGAGGACACCCCGATCGACCAGCGGGCGTTCGCGCCGGTGACCGTTCCCCAGGGCCGGTTGTGGGTGATGGGTGACCACCGCTCGGCCTCGGCCGACTCCCGAGAGCACGTGAGCGACAAGTACTCCGGCACGATCGGTGTGGACGACGTGATCGGCAAAGCGGCACTGATCGTGTGGCCGTTGAGTCGATTGGGCGTCGTGCATGCCCCCGACATCCAGGACGCCGATGCGGCGGCCTCGCTCTATACCGGCGCGGCACCCGCGGTGATCGCGGCGGCCGGCGCTCTCCCCGTCGCCGCGTGGCGCCGGCAGCGCCGGTACTGACGAGGGGCATTCTCCCTCCGCCTTCCGGCCGCTCCTCACGGGAGCCGCCGGGCCAGGAGCTGCGGTTTTCCCCGTCGCGCATTCCGCGGGACCGTTCCGGCGTTACCGCTGGGATCAGCGCCCCGGCAATGTGGTAGTGCTGCGCGGCAATGCAGGAAATGTTGAGAAAGTATTCAAGCTAGTCATTCACCCTTCCGATGGAGGTGTTGCAAGCAACCGCAGTCGAAATGGAGTCAGTCGTGTCTGCACCTATGGCGAGCACCGCCCGCGGGGTCACCCGCGTGCTCCTCCTCGCCGACGCACCCGTCCTGCGTCGCGGCCTCGTGAGCATGATCAACGAGACCGCCGGCATGCAGTCGGTGGGTACGCCCGGCGAGCTGCGCCGCGCCCTGACCCTGGCCGAGACGGCCCGCCCGGACGCCGTCGTGGTCGAGCTGGGCTCCGGTCGCGCCGCGACCCTCAACGCCTGCCGCGACCTGCGGCGCCGCTTCCCCCGTATCGCCATCGTCGCGCTCGGCACCTCCGAGGACCCGGCCGTGGTGAACGAGGCACTGGCCGCGGGTGTCGGTGGCTACCTGATGATCAACACCTCGCCGACCCTGCTGGGCTGGGCGATCCTGGCCGCTCGCGCCGGCCGCACCGTCGTGGACCCGCAGATCCGCCGCGTCGAGCCGTCTGCCGCGCCGGCCGCGAAGCCGTTCACGCCGGAGGTCCCGCTCACGCGGCGGGAGTCCGACGTGCTGGACGAGCTGCTGCAGGGTCAGTCCAACCGGCAGATCGGCCGCAACCTGTTCATCAGCGAGGACACCGTGAAGTCCCACGTCAAGGCCATCCTGCGCAAGCTGGGTGCCCGCGACCGGGCCCATGCCGTCTCCCTGGTGCTGTCCTCGCGCAACCCGAGCTGCACCTGCGGCGGGCACGGCATGCCGGCCGGCTCGCTGGCGGCGCAGGACGTCAACGCCGACATCTGATCTTCGAGGTTCCTCCTTCGGTCGCCACGGGCCGGTCCCCTCCGGGGGGCCGGCCCGTGGTGTGTGTCCGGCCGTGTGTCCGGCCCCGCGTGTCGACCCCGTGTCCGGTGCAGGCCCCCGTCGGCCACGTCGTAGTGTCGGACGGCGATGGCTCTTCGATCCGCCCCTTCCCGCCCGGCCCCGTCCTCGCGGGCACGCCGGCCCCTGCTCGACGACGACCGTCCCGACGCGCTCTGGGACATGGAGCGCAGGCTCCGGCGCCGGGGTTTCCAGGCGGTGGCCGGCGCGGACGAGGCCGGTCGTGGGGCCTGCGCCGGACCGCTCGTCGCGGCGGCCTGCGTGCTGCCTGCCGGGCGACGGGGACGCGTGCCGGAGCTGGCGGACTCGAAGTTGCTCACCGCCGCGGCCCGCGAGCGGGTCTACGCCGAGGTCGTCGACCGGGCGGTGGCCTGGTCGGTGGTGGTCATCCCGGTCGAGGACCTCGACGCCCGCGGCATGCACGTCACCAACATCGAGGCGCTCCGCCGCGCCGTCTGCGCCCTGGACCCGGGTCCGGACTACGTGCTCACCGACGGCTTCCCGGTCGCCGGGCTGGCCCGCCCGACGCTGGCCGTGTGGAAAGGCGACCGGGTGGCGGCGTGCGTCGCCGCCGCGTCCGTCCTCGCCAAGGTCACGCGGGACCGCATCATGCTCGCCCTGCACGAACGCTGGCCCGAGTACGACTTCGCCGGGCACAAGGGCTACATCACCGACGTGCACACCGCCGCGCTGGAGCGCCACGGCCCGTGTCCCCAGCACCGGATGCGGTTCGTCAACGTCCGCAGCGCCCGGGATGCGCACGCCGCGCGGGCACTCCACGTCACCCCGGCGTCCGGCATGGTCGATGATGGGGTCATGTCGCCTTCGCCGTCCCCCTCGCTGTGCCCGGCGCCCTGAGAGCTGCGATGAGCACCGAGGACCTTGAGAAGTACGAGACCGAGATGGAGCTGCAGCTCTATCGCGAGTACCGCGACATCGTCCGGCAGTTCACCTACGTGGTGGAGACGGAGCGGCGCTTCTACCTCGCGAACTCCGTCGACCTCCAGGTGCGCGAGGCCGGGGGAGAGGTCTACTTCGAGCTGAAGCTCTCCGACGCCTGGGTCTGGGACATGTACCGGCCGGCGCGGTTCGTTCGCAACGTCCGCGTGCTGACGTTCAAGGACGTCAACGTCGAGGAGCTGGACAAGCCCGACCTCGAGCTGCCCGAACAGCCTCGGCTGCCCTAGCCGCCGACGGGTAGGGCGGCCTTGTCGCGGAGGATCCGCTCCGCGGTCCGCAGCCCGTGGACGCCGAGTCGTGCGCTGACCTCCGAGGTGTTCCACGGCGTCTCGGCGGTGCCGATCAGCCGGTTGAGCCCTAGGACGGCGGACGCGGACGGCGCCACGCGGGACAGAGCCAGCTGGCCGGCGGCGTAGATCCGCACTGGAGTCGGCAGCACCCGTACCGGCCGGCCGAGGACGTCGGCGAAGATGCGGGCGACGTCGGTCCAGGTGAGCACCTCCGGGCCACCGATGTCGACCGGGCCCCGAACGTCGGGGACGTCGACGAGTGCGGTCATGATCCGTGCCGCGTCGTGCAACGACAGGAACGCGTTGCGGGTGGTGGCCGGGCCCGGCACCACCATGACGCCGTGCCGTTCGACGGTGGTGCCGGTGAGGCGGCGGAAGCGGCGCAGAAAGGGATACGCGCGGGCCAGCGTGGGCCGCGCCTCACCGCGGAGCGGGATCGAGCTGCCGGCGAGGGCGAGCCAGATCTCGGTGAACGGCGGCATGCGGACGCTCGCGTACGAGATCCCGGAGTCCTCGAGCAGGCGCTCGACCACACGCTTGGCCCGGACCATCGGCACGCTGTCGTCGAGGGGGGTCTCGGGGACGCTGGCGTACACGAACCGCTCGACGCCCGCCGTCCGCGCCCGGGCGATGAGTGACGCGTAGCCGCGAGCCAGCGCGTCGTCGTCGTCCCCCCGGTGGACCGGGGCCACGGCGTTGGCGGTGGCGAGCACAGTGCGGACGCCGCGCAGCGCCTCGTCCAGCGTCTCCGGCCGCAGCAGGTCGCCCTCGACCAGTTCGGCGCCTGCGTCGACGAGATCGCGGGCGAGATCGGGCGGGCGCACCATGGCGCGCACCGGCCGGCCCTGCCGTGCCAGTTCCCGCACGATGAGACTGCCGAGCTGTCCGGTCGCGCCGACGACGAGGAGCACGGTCAGTCGCCGTCTCCGGCCTGGACGCGCTCCAGGTTCGTGACGTCGAAGACCTCCCCGGCGGAGACGACGGAGACCCGACCGCCCGCGAGCGGCTTCATCGTCAGCCAGCCCGCGGGGGAGAAGCGCACGTAGGCGTCCACCGGCGGGCGGCTGGAGACGACGGCGGAGCGCAGCCGGACGCTGGCCTGATAGGTGTCCCGGTCGTTGATCTGCACGACCGTCTCGACGTACATGCCGGGGACGGTAGCCCGGCGACGTTCCCTCCTGGTGGAGCCGGGCGCTGAATCAGCGAGCGGGGCTCAGACAACGGGCCTCCGCGGTGAAGTGGACATCTCCCACGGCGTTCGGATTCTTTCCGGTGACCCGGTAGCGGGTCGGCGGGTCCGTGGCCGGGCCGTCCCACGGAGAGCCGGCGCTCAGCACTGTCCCCTGGGCGCCCCCGTACTGGCCGAAACCGCCCTCCAGCAGGATTTCCCCGACGCCACACGAGACATCGACCACGACGAATTGGCCCGGCGCCGCGACGACGTCTGCGGCGTAGCGGTGGTGCGTCCCGACCAGACCTCCCGGTCCCGCTGGGCCGGCCGGCCCGGCTGGACCCGCGGCGCCGATCTCCCCCGCAGGCCCTGCCGGGCCGACGGCGCCGGTGGCGCCTGGAGCGCCAGGCAGCCCGGGCGAGCCTTGCGGGCCGGTCTGATTCCAGCTGATGAGCGTCGTCCCCCTGGGACAGGTGGTTCCGGCGTCCTGGAGCACCAGCGCATGCGTGCCGTTGATCGCCTGGTTCGTCCAGCAACCGTGTACGACGCCGGTGGCGTCGACGGGCGACGGGCTGACCACCGCAGCCACTGCTGTTCCTCCGCCGGCGAGGACCAGACCGACCGAAGCAGCGATCGCGAGCCTGCGTCGTCTCATAGCGGCTCTCTCCATACACCGGTCCGGGAATCTGTTCCGGAGGGTTCCGATGGGAGAACGTTAGGCGCGACATCGGACGGGCGAATCCTGCTCGCGGCCGATCTTTCGGCCCCTGGAGTCGGCCTCCGGGATGACACCGGACGGGCCCGGTCAGGGGGTGGTCCGTCCACAGGAGGATCCGATGTCCACAGGTTGAGCAGCGACCTGTCCCTGCCGCGACGTGGCGGCTTGGGTCGATCCGTGCCCACCACTATCGAGCTAGGCGTCCACGGCGAGCGGATCGCTGCAGCTTTCCTGACCGACGCCGGTCTGCGCGTTCTCGACCGCAACTGGCGCTGCCGCGACGGCGAGCTCGACATCGTCGCCCGCGACGGCGACGCCCTGGTCTTCTGCGAGGTCAAGACCCGCCGGGGCGTCGACTACGGCCATCCGGTGGAGGCGGTGACCGCGGTCAAGCAGCGGCGCCTGCGCACGCTGGCCCAGCGGTGGCTGGCCGCGCATGACGAGCACGCAGCCGATCTGCGGTTCGACGTCGTCGGCGTCCTCGTGCGTCCTGACCGCCCGGCGCTGGTCACGCATCTGCGGGCGGCGTTCTCGTGACGCTGGCGCGCACGTGGTCGGTCGGCCTGGCCGGTGTCCACGGTGCGATGGTCGAGGTCGAGGTGGACATGGCGGCCGGTGTTCCCCAGGTCGTGCTGGTCGGGCTGCCCGACGCAGTCGTGCGCCAGTCGGTCGACCGGGTCCGCGCCGCCGTCGTCAACGCCGGGCAGAAGTTCCCGCAACGTCGGATCACCATCGGGCTCTCCCCGGCGTCGATGCCCAAGCAGGGCAGCGGCTTCGACCTAGCCCTGGCCGCCGCTGTGCTGGCCGCGTCCGGCGCGGTGCCGCAGTCGGCGGTCGACCGGCTCGTCCTCCTGGGGGAGCTCGGCCTGGACGGCTCGGTCCGGGCCATCCGAGGGGTGCTGCCCGCGGTGATCGCCGCGGCGAGGGCCGGCCACGCGCAGGTGGTGGTGCCGGCCGCCAACGCCGACGAGGCGGCTCTCGTGGGAAGCATCGAGGTGCTGGCGGTCGGCACGCTCGTCGACCTGGTGGAGCACCTGGCCGGGCGGAACCGGTTGTGCGCGCATACGCGCGGGCCGCTCCCTGCTCCACCGCCGTCGCCCGACCTCGGTGACGTCGTGGGCCAGGCCGCCGGTCGGCGCGCGGTCGAGGTGGCAGCCGCGGGCGGGCACCACCTGTTCATGACCGGCCCACCGGGAGCCGGCAAGACGATGCTCGCGGAGCGACTGCCCGGGCTGCTGCCGCCGCTGGACGAGCAGGCCGCGCTGGAGGTGACCGCCATCCATTCGGTCGCCGGAACGCTGCCGTCGGGCGCACCACTGGTCACCCGGCCGACGTTCGAGGCGCCGCACCATTCGGCCACGATGGCCGCGCTGATCGGCGGTGGGTCGGGCCAGATCCGGCCGGGTGCCCTGTGTCGTGCCCATCGCGGCGTGCTCTTCCTGGACGAGGCCCCCGAGTTCCCGCGGGCGGTGCTCGACACGCTGCGGCAGCCGCTGGAACGGGGTCAGGTCACGATCCACCGCGCTGCGGGTTCGGCCACGTTTCCTTGCCGGGCTCAGCTGGTGCTGGCGGCCAACCCGTGCCCGTGTGCGAGCGCGGCCGGTGACACCGCGTGCACCTGCAGCGCGCTGGACCGCCGCCGCTACCGGTCCCGTCTGTCCGGGCCGCTGCTCGACCGCATCGATCTGCGGGTCGACCTGCCGCCCGTCACCCGCGCGGCCTGGCTCGACGGGCCCGGCACGCCGGAGTCGACCTCGTCCGTGGCCGCCAGGGTGCGGGCTGCACGGGCGGTGGCCGAGGAACGCCTGGCGGGCACCGGGCTGATGGTCAACAGTCAGATCCCCGGCCGGCTGCTGCGCGAGCGCTGGGCGGTGCCTCGGGCGTCGTTGCGGTTGGCCGAGCGTGCTCTGGAGCGAGGGGCATTGTCGGTACGCGGCTTCGACCGGGTGCTGAGGGTCGCCTGGACATTGGCCGATCTGGCCGGGCGTCCGGTGCCGGGCTCCGACGAGGTGGCCGAGGCACTCGGCATGCGCCTGCAGCGGGTGGCGGCATGACGCTGGACGAGGCCCTGGCCGACGGCGGGCCTGCGGCCGTGCGGCGGGCGCGGGCGTGGCTGAGCCGGGCAGTGGAGCCGGGCACCATCGACTTCTGGCGCTTCGTCGATTCGGGGGGGCCGGTGGATGCCGTGCGCCGCATCCGGTCGGGCACTGCGCCGGAGCGGATCCGGGCGCTCGTCGGTGCCCGGGCAGAACAGGACGAGAGCCTGCCCGATCTGCGCCGTGCGGAACGTTGCGGCGCACGCCTCGTGGTCCCCGAGGACGACGAGTGGCCCGCGCTGGCGTTGCACGCGCTCACCGTGGCGGTCAGCGAGGAGCCGGAGGACCACGGGGCCCAGTCCGACCGGACGCTGGCTCCGGTGCCGCCGGTCGCGCTCTGGGTCCGCGGGCCGGCGCGCCTGGACGAGCTGGTCGACCGTTCGGTCGCGGTAGTCGGCTCACGGGCTTCCACCGCGTATGGCGACCACGTCGCCGGCGAGCTCGGCTACCAGCTGGGGGAGCGCGGCTGGACGGTCGTCTCCGGCGGCGCCTACGGCATCGACGCGGCCGCGCACCGTGGCGCGCTCGCCGCCGCGGCGCCGACCCTGGCGGTGTTGGCGTGCGGCGTCGATCGTCCCTACCCGGCAGCGCACGGTGCGCTCTTCCACCGCATCGCCGAGACCGGGCTGCTGGTGAGCGAGTGGCCGCCGGGCTGCGCGCCGCTGCGCCACCGTTTCCTGGTGCGCAACCGGCTGATTGCCGCGCTGACCCGGGGCACGGTGGTGGTGGAGGCGGCGGCGCGGTCGGGCGCGCAGGCGACGGCGAAGCGGGCCCGCCGGCTGGGCCGGGGGCTGCTGGTCGTGCCCGGGCCGGTCACCTCGGCGATGTCGGTGGGCTGCCACGAGCTGCTCCGTGACGCGGAGGCGGGGGCGACGCTGGTGACCTCGGCGGCGCAGGTCATCGAGGCGGTCGGTGGCATCGGCACCGATCTCGCCGATCCGCCCGAGCGGCCGACCTTTCCCCGCGACGGGCTCTCCGACGTCGCCACGCGGGTGCTCGACGCCTGCCCGGTGCGCCATGGAGTGGGCCCGGAGCGGCTGGCCGCGATCGCCGGCTGCGACGTCCTCGAGGTGCTGCGAGTGCTACCGGCACTCGAGCTCGCCGACCTCGTCCAGTGGACCGCCACCGGCTGGCGGCTGACGCCACCAGGGAGAGCCGGCGAGGCCGGTGAGGACGACCGCGCCCCCGGCCGTGAGGACGGGTGACGCTGTCGGCCGGGGGAGAACCGCCGTGCCTCCACGTTCCGGCGGACCGGCGCCGCGGTCCGAGGTCCGCGCCGGTCCGCCCCGTGGGCGGCGCGGCGGCTTGACGCCCGACGAGCGGCGACGCACGGTGCGCGGGTGGCAGTACCCCGGACGGCGGACGCGCGGGCGGCGCTCCCCCCAGCGCTCGCCGAGGCGCTGGCCGGGTACGAGGAGCACCTGCGGTCTCAGCGTGACCTGTCCGAGCACACCGTGCACGGTTACGTGGCCGACGTGGTGTGGCTGCTGGACCACCTGGTCCGGCGCGGGGGCGGGCAGGTGCACGACCTCGACCTCGCCGCCCTCCGCGGCTGGCTCGCCCAGGGCCGCACCCGCGGCCACAGCCGGGCCACCACCGCGCGGCACGCAGCATCGGCCCGGTCGTTCACCGCCTGGCTCCGCCGCGCCGGCCTGATCTCCGAGGACGTCGGCCTGCGCCTGGTCAGCCCGAAGGCGCACCGGACGCTTCCCGACGTGCTCGGCACTGACCAGGCGCGGGCGGTTGTCGATTCGACCGGGGGTGCGGAGGAGCCGGTGGGGCTGCGCGACGCCGTCGTCCTCGAGCTGCTCTACGCCAGCGGGATCCGGGTGAGCGAGCTCGTCGGGCTCGACGTGGACGACGTGGACCGCGGCCGGCGGCTGCTAAGGGTGCTCGGCAAGGGCCGCAAGGAGCGCAGCGTCCCCTACGGCCTCCCCGCGGAACGGGCGATCGACGCCTGGCTCACCCGTGGTCGCCCGGCACTGGCCACATCCGGGTCCGGGCCGGCGCTCCTGCTCGGCCTCCGCGGTCGTCGGCTCGATCCGCGAGAGGCGCGACGCTCCGTGCACGCCGCGGCCGCTGCCGCGCCGGGTGCACCCGACATCGGCCCCCACGGCCTGCGGCATTCGGCCGCGACGCACGTCCTCGAGGGCGGCGCCGACCTCCGCTCCGTCCAGGAGCTGCTGGGCCACGCTAGCCTCGCAACGACGCAGATCTACACGCACGTGACGGTCGAACGTCTCCGCGCCGTCCACGCGCAAGCGCATCCCCGTGCCTGACGGGGCGGCCCTGTGCCGAGAGGGATAGTGGTGGTGCCGACCGGGCAGCATCACGGAGCAGGACCGAGCAAGAGCACCGAGGAGCCCGACCGTGCCTGAGGCCACCATCCACCGGCTCGACGACTACGACGAGGAGCCCCAGGAGGACGCCGACGCGCTCCTGGCCCAGCTCTGGGTCCACTACGTCGACAGTCGCGACCCCGGGCTGCGCGACCGGCTGATCCTGCACTACGCGCCGCTGGTCAAGTACGTCGCCGGCCGGGTCGGCAGCGGCCTGCCGGCGCACGTCGAGCAGGCCGACCTGATCTCCTACGGCACCTTCGGTCTCATCGACGCCATCACGCGCTTCGAGCCGACGCGTGAGGTCAAGTTCGAGAGCTATGCGATGTCCCGCATCCGCGGCGCGATCATCGACGAGCTGCGCAACACCGACTGGATTCCGCGGTCGGTGCGCATGAAGGCCCGGCAGTTCGAGCGCGCCGTCGCCGATCTGGAGGCCCGGCTCCGCCGCAGCCCGACCGACGAAGAGGTCGCCGACGAGATGGAGATGGACGTCGAGGAGGTCCGGAAGTTCCTCGGCCAGCTGTCGCTGGTGAACGTCGTCGCCCTCGACGAGCTCCTCACCGGTGACGACGGCGGCGGCGCCCCCACGCTCGGCGACACTCTGCAGGACCCCGGCGCGCTGGACCCGCAGGCCATGGCGGAGCACGGCGAGGCCCGGCAGCTGCTCGCCCGCGCCGTCGAGCAGCTGCCCGACCGGGAGAAGGTCGTCGTCAGCCTCTACTACTTCGAGGGCTTGACCCTGGCCGACATCGGCCGGGTGCTGGGGGTGACGGAGAGCCGCATCTGTCAGCTGCACACCAAGGCCGTCCTCCACCTGCGCACGAAGCTCGCCGACATCGCCTGACGTGTGACTCGTCACGACAGGTGAACAATCGTCACCTTTCGTGGGCACAGCCCCGGTTCGTCACCTCAGGTGGGCACACCGGACGCTTCATCGCGATAGTTGGGCAAACTCGCGCGTCGCGTCACTTCAGTCGGGCAGAGGTGCACCGCAGGTGAGCAGGACGAGTCCATGGACCGACGTAAACACAGGACTCCAGCCTGGCCTCCGCGGCGATCCGCGTCCTGCTCACCTGTCGGAGCCCACCACTGCCGTGGCGACGTGATGCATGACGTCGACCAGGGTGTGCGTGCGGCCATCGACGGTGAGATCGCGCTGCTCGACCCAGCGGTCCGCGCTTCACGAGATCGTACGGAGGGGCTGCTCGACGATGACTTCGTCGAGTTTGGTTCGTCAGGCCGCGTCTGGGATCGCGAGTCCGCGCTGGCCGCGATGGCAGGCGACCTCTCGGCGGCGGAGGCGCCCATCAGTGCCGCCGATCTCTGCGGTGTTCGCCTGTCCGAGACCATCGTTCACGTCACCTACGTGACCAAGTGGCGAGGCGCCGCATCGCGGCGTAGTTCGCTGTGGCGGCGAACAGACGGGTGTTGGCGCCTGTACTTCCACCAGGGCACGCCCTTCTTCGACACCTGATTCGTCGGCTTCATCCGAGGGGAATGTCTAGGGCAAGTCCCTCCGTCGCGTGCCCAACGATGCGATCGGCCAGCCGGACGGCGTGATCGTTGACGATCTGCGCGTGCACGTCGGTGCAGCGGCGGGTGAGGGTGCTGAGGACGGCCGGACGCCGCCGGTGCAGGTGCGCCCGCTGTCGGACTGAGTGCGCACCATCGGGGCAGCGGCGGGATCGCCACCCGTCACGAGGCTCCAGATCCAGGCGTCGTAGGCGGCACGTCGCACCGTCCAGGGCGTGTCTTTGCGGGCCAGCCTGGCATCGAGGAGTGCCTGCTGAAGGCCCTGCCAGTCCTCTTCGTAGGAGGTCGACCGACTCTTCCAGGCTGCACCGGGTGATCAGCCGGTTGCGTTCGTTGGTCGGGGGTCCTGAGCCGCCTCGTGTCAAGCATTCGGTACGGGTGGCGTCACCGAGGCCGGCGGAGTCACCTCCAGGGCAACAACCGCACTCGGGGCGGGCGGAGCAGCGTCATGGGATCGAGGTAGGCCTGGCCCCGGCGAAGGCCCCAGTGCAGGCAGGCCGACACGGGGCATCGGTCGTGGCCAGCGGCGAGCGTGCCGATCGGCGAGCCACGCGTCACGCGGGTGCCGGCGGCGACGGACGGGTCGACCGGCTCGTACGTCGTCCGCAGGCCGTCGGCGTGGTCGATGCTGACGACCGGGCGCCCGGCGACCATGCCGGCGAAGACCACCACGCCGTCCCCGGCCGCGAGCACCTGAGTCCGCGGGGACCCGGACAGGTCGACGCCCCTATGTCCGGCGCCGAAGGGATTCTGTGGCGGCTGGAATGGACGCGTGACGTGCGAGGCCGGGACGGGTGTCGTCCACAGTGCCTGCGCCGGTGCCGGAGCAGTCGCCCCCGAGCTGCCGGACGGCCCGGCGACGGCCGGGAGCGGAGCCAGCGCTGCGGTGGCGACCAGCAGCAGCGGAACCAGGAGAAGGCGGGCGCGCATGGGCCCGAGCCTGGCCGGCGAGGAGCTCCCGGCCGTCCGGCCGGCCGGATCTGTGGACGACCGCGAGCGATGGGGAAGCAGCCGACGGCGGGGGCGTATGGTGACCGGTGCGACCCGTTCCGACGGGTCGACTTCGCGCGTCCACTTCCCGCCGGTTCAGGCGGGGCAGTCGCCACCTCGGTCCCAGCGGGCAACCGCCGGGGGTGTGGCGCGGCCGGACGCCAGGGCGGTGCACCACCCGGTGCCCGCGGCAACCGAGAAGCGCGGCCACCGGTCGCGCACACAGAGGAAGGCGACCATGGCAGTCGTCAGCATGAAGCAGCTGCTCGACAGCGGCGTCCACTTCGGGCACCAGACCCGCCGCTGGAACCCGAAGATGAAGCGGTTCATCTTCACCGAGCGCAATGGCATCTACATCATCGACCTGCAGCAGACGCTCGGGTACATCGACAACGCCTACGAGTTCGTCAAGCAGACCGTGGCTCACGGTGGCTCGATCATGTTCGTCGGCACCAAGCGTCAGGCGCAGGAGGTCGTGGCCGAGCAGGCCACCCGCGTCGGTATGCCCTACGTGAACCAGCGCTGGCTGGGCGGCATGCTCACCAACTTCCAGACCGTCTACAAGCGGCTCGAGCGCCTCAAGGAGCTCGAGGACCTCGAGCAGACCGGCGCCCTGGTCAGCCTGTCGAAGAAGGAGCAGCTGGTCCTCTCCCGCGAGAAGGCCAAGCTCGAGCGCTCCCTCGGCGG
>JAOPWJ010000070.1 GCA_025965715.1 Blastococcus sp.
GCCCCGAGCCGCGCATGCGGGTGATCGGCGAGGAGCAGGTGGTCGCCGAGGCCGACCGGCTGATCGCCAACACCGACGAGGAGGCCCGCCAGCTGGTCCGGCTCTACGGCGCGGATCCGGCTCGCACCCTCGTCATCCCGCCCGGAGTGGACCTCGACCGCTTCTGCCCCGGCGACCGGACCGCGGCCCGCCGCGCGATCGGAATGCCCGAGGACGCGCTCGCGCTCCTGTTCGTCGGTCGCATCCAGCCCCTCAAGGCGCCCGACGTCCTGCTGCACGCCGCCGCGCGGCTGCTCGCCGACGACCCCGCGCTCCGCCGCCGGCTCCGCGTCCATGTCGTGGGGGCCCCCAGCGGCTCCGGGCTGGACGCACCCGAACAGCTGCAGAAGCTCGCGGGCTCCCTCGGTATCGCCGACGTCGTCACGTTCTTCCCGCCCCAGCCGCCGGAGCGGCTGGCCGACCACTACCGGGCCGCCGACGTGGCCGTCGTCCCCAGCCACAGCGAGTCGTTCGGACTCGTGGCGCTGGAGGCCCAGGCCTGCGGCACCCCGGTCGTCGCCGCCGCGGTCGGCGGGCTCCGGACGGCGGTACGGGACGGCGTGTCCGGGGTGCTCGTCGACGGCCACGATCCCCGCGACTATGCCGCCGCCGTCCGCGCCGTGCTCGCCCGTCGTGAGCTGCTCTCGGCCGGTGCCCGCCGGCATGCCGCGCAGTTCTCCTGGGACCGGACGGCGGACGCGCTCGTCGCCGCCTACGCCTCCGCGGCCGAGGACATGGCCGCCGGGAACAGGGCCGGAGCGGACGGCGTGGCTCGACAGCGGGCGCGCCACCGGCCGCTGCGGACGCTGCCCGGCGTGCAGGTGGCCCGATGAGCGCCGGGGACGTCGTCCAGCAGCTGGACGACGTCATCGAAGGAGCCCTGCGCGACAGCGATCTGGTGAACGAGCACCCGGCGCCCGGCCGCTGGCTGGTCGACCTGCCCGGCACCAAGAAGCTCAAGACCGTCTGCGGTCTGATCGTCGGCGAGCACGCACTGCGCGTGGAGGCGTTCGTCTGCCGGCAGCCCGACGAGAACCGCGAGCAACTGTGGACCTTCCTGCTTCAGCACAACGCCCGCATGTACGGCGTCGCGTACTCGATCGACAGCGTGGGCGACGTCTACCTCACCGGCCGCCTGCCGCACGCCGCGGTCACCGCCGAGGAGATCGACCGGATCCTCGGCGCCGTGCTCAGCTACGCCGACGATCACTTCAACGCGATGCTCGAGATCGGCTTCGCGAGCTCCATCCGCCGCGAGTGGGACTGGCGCGTCAAGCGGGGGGAATCGCTACGCAACCTGGAGGCATTCGCCGCCTTCGCCGATCCCGGCCGACGGTCCGGCGCCGTACCCGACCCCCACGCGTGACCCGGGCCGACGGGCAGCCGCCGGTGGTCCCGGCCGGCCCACGGTCGTCCTGATCGGCTGGTAATGACGCCACGGCGGCGGCCCGGCAGGCGACCTCCGCGCCGGCCCGCAAGGCCACATCCGGCGGCGGCGTCCCTGTCGGCGCCGTCGCCTGACCACTTCCGCGCGGTTAGCGTGGTGGGCCATGGCCCACACCACGCCCGAGCCGCAGCGCCGCGGGCGGACGCTGATGGGGGTCGTGGCCGCCTCGGCTCTGGTCTATCCCTTGCTCGTCTGCGCCGTCCAGCTCCTGATCGCCCAGTTGCTCACGGTCGACGTCACAGCGATCGTGCTGTGGCTGGTCGTGGCCGTGGTGTGCAGCGTCGCGCTGGTCGCCGCGGTGCGGTGGGGGGCCATGCGGCGCGTGCGCAGTCCGTGGCTGCTCGTCGGTCTGGCGCCACCGGCGATCTTCGAGCTGTGGCTGGTCTGGCCCCTGCTCATCACCTGAGGCCCGCGCTGCCCCTCGTTTGGCCGTCGTGCAGGATGTTCCGCGTGACCTCACCCGGGACCCTGGTGCTGCTCCGCCACGGCGAGAGCGAGTGGAACAAGGCGAACCTGTTCACCGGCTGGGTGGACGTGCCGTTGTCGGAGCGGGGCCGCGCCGAGGCTGCCCGGGGCGGGGAGCTCCTGGCCGAGCACGGCCTGCTGCCCGACGTCCTGCACACGTCGGTGCTCAAGCGGGCCATCACCACCGCCGAGCTGGCGCTGGCCGCCGCCGATCGCCAGTGGATCCCGGTCGCGCGGTCCTGGCGGCTCAACGAGCGGCACTACGGGGCGTTGCAGGGCAAGGACAAGGCCGCCACGCTCGCCGAGTACGGCGAGGAGCAGTTCATGCTCTGGCGCCGCTCGTACAGCACGCCGCCGCCGCCGATCGAGCCCGGCAGCGAGTACTCCCAGGACGGCGACGCCCGTTACCTGGCGCTGCCGCCGGAGGCGCGCCCGGCGACCGAGTGCCTGGCCGACGTCGTCGTACGGATGCTGCCCTACTGGTACGACGCGATCGTCCCCGATCTGCGGGTCGGGCGGACGGTCCTGGTCGCCGCCCACGGCAACAGCCTGCGGGCACTGGTCAAGCACCTCGACGGGATGGGTGATGAGGAGGTGCTGGGCCTCAACATCCCGACCGGCGTTCCGCTGCGCTACGACCTGGACGACGACCTGCGCCCGGTCAAGCCGGGCGGGGAGTACCTCGACCCCCACGCCGCGGCGGCCGCCATCGAGGCGGTCAAGAACCAGGGGAAGAAGTGAGGGGCCCCGTCCCTCTCACCCCTCGCCAGCTCGGGGCGGGCCTCCGGACGTGGCCCGCTCGCCGGTGACGAGGTAGACCACTCGCCTCGCGACGCTGACCGCGTGGTCGGCGAACCGCTCGTAGTACCGGCCCAGCAGCGTGATGTCGATCGCCGCCTCGATCCCGTACGGCCAGTCGTCGGAGAGCACCTCGCGGAAGAGCCCCCGGTGCAGCTGGTCCATGGCGTCGTCATCGGTCTCGAGTTCGCGCGCGGCCTGGACGTCCCGCTTGGCGATGACCGTGCCCGCTTTGGCCACGAGCATCTCGGCGACGTGCCCGGCCTCGAGGAAGGTCGGACGCACCTCCTGCGGAACGGCGGGGTCGGGGAAGCGCATCCGCGCCACCTTGGCGATGTGCTCGGCGAGGTCGCCCATCCGCTCGAGGTCGCTCGCGATCCGCGTGGCCGTGACGATCGTCCGCAGGTCCGTGGCGACCGGCTGCTGGCGGGCCAGCAGGGTGAAGCAGCGCTGGTCGATGCTCTCGCGCGTGGCGTCGATCTGCTCGTCGCCGGCGATGACGAGGTCGGCGAGTGCGACGTCCGCATCGAGCAGCGCCGTGGTGGCGGTGCTCACCTGCGACCCCACCGAGTTCGCCATCGCCACCAGGCATGTCCGGATGTCGTCCAGTTCCTCGCGGTAGCTGTCCCGCACGGTCTGCCTCCTCGTCGCTGCGACCCACTGCCGGAGGGGTCGTGGTGGACGGTAGGTGCCGTCTCCACTCCTCCCGGCGACGCGCGGGTGAACGGTGATCCACGGCAAGGTGAACTCCTGGCCGTCCGGGCGGGAAAGCGCCGCGGTCCCGCCGTCCCGCCGTCCGACCCACCTAGCATCGGGTCGTGAGCCCACTGGTCGCCTTGGTGGTCGGCCTCATCCTTGGCGGGGTGGTGGTCGGCACGGCGCTGCACCGTCTGCGCGCGCCGGGCGTCGCCGACCCGCGAGTCGTGTCCCTGCACGAAGCGTCCCTGACCCGCCGTCTCGTCGATCTCATGGACCCGGCCGTGGTGCTCGTCGGTGTCGACGACTCCGTGGTGCTCGCCAACCCGGCCGCCCGGGGGCTGGGCATCGTCCGTGGCAGCCGGCTGATGGTCCCGGACCTGGTGGACCTGTCGCGGGCAGTCCGCGCCACCGGCAGCCGCCGCGCCGACGTCCGGCTGCCGGGGAACCTGGCCGGCTCCGGACCGCGGCTCGTGGGCGTGCACGGCGTGCGCCTCGACAGCGGCACCATCCCGGCCCCGGGGCCGGTCGCGCTGGTGCTTCAGGACGTGACCGAGGCGCGCCGCGTCGAGGCCGTCCGCCGGGACTTCGTCGCCAACGTGGGACACGAGCTGAAGACGCCGGTGGGCGCGCTGGCGCTGCTCGCCGAGGCCATCGAGGGGGCGGCGGACGACCCCGAGGCGGTGCAGCGCTTCGCCGCGCGGATCGCGCACGAGTCCGAGCGGCTCGCGCGGCTGGTCCGCGAGCTGATCGATCTGTCGCGGTTGCAGGGCGGGGAGCCGCTGCCCGAGCTCGCCCCCGTGGAGGTCGATCACGTGCTGGCCGAGGCGGTCGACCGCACCCGGATGGCGGCACGGGTCAAGCGCCTGGAGATCGCGGTCGGCGGCCGCTCCGGCCTCGTGGTGCAAGGCGTGGAGAGCCAGCTGACCACCGCGGTCACCAACCTGCTGGCCAACGCCGTGGCCTACAGCGCCGGCGAGAGCCGGATCGCCCTGGCCGCCCGGGCGCGCTCCGGCTTCGCCGAGATCGCGGTCACCGACAGCGGCATCGGCATCCCGCGCAAGGACCGCCAGCG
The DNA here is from genome assembly GCA_025965715.1 of Blastococcus sp. Taxonomy (GTDB): domain Bacteria; phylum Actinomycetota; class Actinomycetes; order Mycobacteriales; family Geodermatophilaceae; genus Blastococcus_B. Next base: position 4,521 of record JAOPWJ010000070.1, read on the forward strand.
GGTGTTCGAGCGCTTCTACCGGGTGGACCAGTCGCGGGCCAGCAGCACCGGCGGCACCGGCCTGGGCCTCGCGATCGTCAAGCACGTGGCCAGCAACCACGGCGGTTCGGTCACCGTCTGGAGCGAGGAGGGGCTCGGCTCCACCTTCACCCTGCGGATCCCCCTGGTGGCGGGCGCTCCGGCGGCCCTCCCCCCTGTCGCCCTCCCCCCTGCTGCCGATGTTGCGAAGGAGCGTTCATGACCCGCGTCCTGGTCGTCGAGGACGAGGAGTCCTTCTCCGACGCGCTGTCCTACATGCTGCGGCGCGAAGGCTTCGAGGCCGTCGTCGCCGGCACCGGGCCCGACGCCCTCGCCGAGTTCGACCGCGGGGGGGCGGACATCGTGCTGCTCGACCTGATGCTGCCCGGCCTCCCGGGTACCGAGGTCTGCCGCGCGCTGCGCAGTCGGGGCAACGTGCCGATCATCATGCTCACCGCCAAGGACGGCGAGATCGACAAGGTCGTCGGCCTGGAACTCGGCGCCGACGACTACGTGACCAAGCCCTACTCCGCGCGCGAACTCGTGGCACGGATCCGGGCCGTGCTCCGTCGCCGGTCGGACGCCGAGCCCATTGGTGAGGAGGCGTTGCTCGAGGCCGGGCCGGTCCGCATGGACGTCGAGCGGCACGTCGTCTCGGTGGGGGGCCAACCGGTCGCGCTCCCGTTGAAGGAGTTCGACCTGCTCGAGTACCTGCTGCGCAACGCCGGCCGGGTGCTCACCCGCGGTCAGCTCATCGACCGCGTCTGGGGCGCTGACTACGTGGGGGACACGAAGACGCTCGACGTCCACGTCAAGCGGCTGCGGGCCAAGCTCGAGCCCGATCCCACCACGCCCAAGTACCTGCTGACGGTGCGCGGGCTGGGCTACAAGCTCGAGGCCTAGCTCTTCAGCTCGTCGATCTTCTTCGACGCCTCTGCCTTGGTCAGCTCCTGCGGTACCTCCTCGTCGGACTGGCGGGTGAGGGTCTCCAGGTAGCTCTTCTGGGCCCCGGTGGCCGGCTCGCCGCCGGTCACCCAGTCGGCCGGGTCCTTCTCCGGGGAGGCGGCGTTCTCGGGTCCTGTCGCGGTCGGCTGCGGTTCGCTCATGTGTTCGAGTCTAAGTCGGGTTCAGGTCCTCCGCACTCCGGGCGGCCCCCCAGCGGCGACCTCTGCGGTAGACGTGCCTCGCGCCGCGGGGGCACTCGACCGTCATCGCGATGTGGGCGGGGTGGTTGACCAGGGAAAGGACGTGGCGGTCGGAGACCAGCTCATCGCTCCCGGTGGCGGGGCACGTGATCAGCAACGTGCACCGCAGCGTGCTCGCGGTGCCCGAGGCCGCGACGCCCCGGTCGAGGAGATCGCCCGGCTGGGCGGCTTCGGCACGGCGGCCGGCCTGCGGGAGCCGTTCGCCCGGCGGCGCGGCGTCTCGCCGCGCGCCTACCGGCAGACGTTCCGGTCCGGTTCGGCCGCCGGTTCAGCTGCCGGGACGGCGCCGGTGCAGCTCGACGCGCACCGGTCGGGGGCTCGCGGGATGGGGGGCGACCAGACCCTGATCGAGGCGGAGCTCGGTCAGCCGGCGTAGCTCGGCGTAGGCCGGGGCGCCGATCAGCGCCGTCAGTTCCGCGCCGTAGGTGTCCACCAGCGGTTCGGGGGAGACGTGCGCGGCCGGGGCGCCGGTGCACCACCAGTGCAGGTCGTGGCCCCCCGCACCCCATCCGCGCCGGTCGAACTCGCCCAGCGTGGTGAGCAGCACGCGGCTGCCGTCGGGACGGTCCACGTGCTCCTGCTCCCGCCGCACGGGCAGCTGCCAGCACACGTCCGGCTTCGTCGTCAGGGGGTGCACGTCATGTCGCAGGGCCATGCGGTGCAGGGCGCAGCCCATGCCCCCCGGGAACCCGGGCCGGTTGAGGAAGACGCAGGCGCCGTCGACCACCCGCGTGCGCAGCGACCGCGCGCCCTCCTCGGCATCGCCGGCCCGCTCGTCGGTGCTGCTGTCCGCTTCCGTCCACGCGCCGCGGCCGACCGGCGCCAGCTGCCAGTCCTCGTCGGTCAGGTCGGCCACCGCCGCGGTCACCCGGTGCAGGTCGTCCTCGTCGGCGAAGAAGGCGCCGTGGCTGCAGCACCCGTCGTCCGGGCGGCCTTCCACGACACCGGCGCAGCCGCGTCCGAAGATGCACGTCCAGGCCGAGGACAGCCAGGTGAGATCGGCACGGACCACATGCTCCGGGTCGGCGGGATCGGCGAACTCCACCCACTCGCGGGCGAAGTCGAGAGGAACCTCCTCGGGGGGGTCGTCCGGCACGCCCCCAGCGTAGTAAGGGACCCCCCGCCCCCCTCCGGTCGCAAGCTCGCGGCCACTCCCTGCGGGGGCCATCCGGCAGACTGACCCCATGCGGCTGGGTGTCCTCGACGTGGGCTCGAACACTGTCCACCTCATCGTGGTCGACGCCCATCGCGGTGCGCATCCGACGCCGATGCACGACGACCGTTCCGTCCTGCGCCTGGCCGAGCACGTCGGGTCCGACGGGCTGCTGTCCAAGGCCGGCGAGAAGACGCTGCTGCGGGCGGTGCAGAAGGCGTGTGACCAGGCCGAGGAGCAGAACTGCGACGAGCTCATGGCCCTGGTCACCTCGGCCATCCGCGACGCGGAGAACGGCCTGGAGGTGCTCGACCGCATCCGGGAGCGGACCGGGGTCGACCTGCAGGTGCTCAGCGGCGAGGAGGAGGCCCGGCTGACCTTCCTCGCCGTCCGCCGCTGGTTCGGCTGGAGCGCCGGCAAGCTGCTGGTCCTCGACATCGGTGGCGGGTCCCTCGAGCTGGCCAGCGGCGTGGACGAGGACCCCGATGTCGCCCTGTCGCTGCCCCTGGGCGCCGGCCGGCTCACCCGGCGGTTCCTGCCGGAGGCGCGGGACGGTGGCCGCCCGGACCTGGCCGCGCTGGCGGACCTGGACGCGCACGCCACGGAGCTGCTCACCCCGGCCGCGAAGCAGCTGCGCGCCGCCGGGCGGCCCGACCTGGTGGCCGCCACGAGCAAGACCTTCCGGACCCTGGCGCGGCTCACCGGCGCGGCGCCCTACTCGGCCGGGCTGCAGGTGCCGCGCGAGCTGACCCGCACCGGACTGGGCCAGCTCGCGGCCTTCGTGTCCCGGATCGAGTCCTCCGCCCTGGCCGAGCTCCCGGGCGTCTCGCCCGACCGCGCGCACCAGGTTCCCGCTGGAGCTGCTGTCGCTGCGGCCGCTATGCGCCTCCTCGACGTACCGTGCGTCCGTATCTGCCCGTGGGCGCTGCGGGAAGGTGTCATCCTGCGCAGGTTGGACTCGTTGGGAGGAGTGTGATGGCCGAACCGGACTGGAACCCCGACACGGGGGGGCGCTCGCTGGCCGAGATCCTCCGTGAGGCCGGCATCGAGTCCGCCACCCGGCAGAACCGCCGCCGCCGGTGGGACGACCCCGAGGAAACCGGCCTCCGTCAGCGACGGGCGGAGGCGGCGGCCGCCGAGGGTGCGGCCACCCGCGCCGGCTACGGACGACGCAGGGAGGACCCGGCCTTCGACCAGCGGCCGCCCTTCCGCGACGAGTCGCCCCCCCTCCGCGACGGCCCGCGCGCGCCTCGCGACGAGCCGCAGTCCTCCCGGAACGGTGCGCCCCCGGTCGAGCGCCGTCAGCGACCCCGCCGGCCGGCCGATCCCTCCACGGCCGCGATCCCCGGCCTCCGCCCGGACCGCAAGCCCGGGGTCCCGGCCGCGGGCGCCCTGCCGTCGGGTCCGCTGCCGCCCGGTCCGCTGCTGTCAGAGGCCGGCTCCACCCGGGGCCGGACGAGCGCGCC
>JAOPWJ010000072.1 GCA_025965715.1 Blastococcus sp.
GTCTCCAGCCGCGCGGCCCGCTCGGTGTAGGCCGCCAGCTCGCGGCCGAGCAGCCACCCCGGCAGGCCGGCGCGCACCGCCGCGACGGGTTCGGCGAACCGGTTCCGCACCTCGGCGATCGACGGAGCCGTCTCCCCCGCGAGCTCCGGCTGGCGGAGCAGCCAGCGGGTGGCCCGCTCGGCCAGCCGGGTGGCCTCGGTGCGCAGCTCCACCTGGGTGGCCGCCGACACGTGGTTGTCCAGCTGTCGCGCGGCGTCCCACATCCGGTCGACGTCGAACACGGCCCGCGCCACGGTGTGCGCCAGCACCACCCGGGCCAGCGGCACGCCGGTCTCCTGCCGGAGCCGGAACAGACCGGTGACCCCGGCGATGTTGACCGCCCGGTTGGTCAACGCGGTGGCGATGATCTCCCGCCGCAGCGGATGCCCGGTGACCGCCGCCGGGAAGCGCTCGCGCAGCTGGGCGGGGAAGTAGCCGGTCAGCAGATGCTCGAGCGCCGGGTCGTCGGGCAGGTCCGAGGCGAGGACGACGTCGTCGGTCTCCAGCTTGGCGTAGGCCAGCAGGACCGAGAGCTCGGGACTGGTCAGCGCCTGACCGTCGCGCCGTCGCTCCGTCAGCGCCCGCTCGTCCGGCAGCGCCTCGACACTGCGCACCAGACGACCCGACCGCTCCAGGGACCGGAGGAACCGCTCGTGGGCGTCGAGCAGGCTGCGCGCCGAGCTGACCTCGACCGCGAGGGTGGCGTTCTGCGCGTGGTTGTCGGCGAGGACGGCGGAGGCCACCTCGGCGGTCATCTGCTGGAGCAGCGCGGCGCGGCCGGCAGCGTCCAGCTCGCCGTCCTCCACCGCGCGGTTCAGCGCGATCTTGATGTTGACCTCGTGGTCGGAGGTGTCGACGCCGGCGGAGTTGTCGATGGCGTCGGTGTTGACCCGCCCGCCGTTCAGCGCGTACTCGACGCGGCCGCGCTGGGTGAGCCCGAGGTTCCCGCCCTCGCCCACCACCCGGGCACGCAGCTGCTCGCCGTCCACCCGGACGGCGTCGTTGGCCTTGTCCCCGGCGTCGAGGGCGCTCTCGGTCGAGGCCTTGACGTAGGTGCCGATGCCGCCGTTGAACAGGAGGTCCACCGGCGCCAGGAGGATGGCCCGGATCAGCTCGATCGGCGGAAGCGCCTCCACGCCGGCTGGCAGGCCGAGCGCGGCCCGCATGGGCGCCGAGACGGGTATCGACTTCGCCGTTCGCGGCCACACGCCTCCGCCGGCGCTGATCCGCGAGCGGTTGTAGTCGGCCCACGACGAGCGCTGCAGCCCGAACAGCCGGCGGCGCTCGGCGAAGGACGCCGCCGCGTCGGGGCTGGGGTCGACGAAGACGTGCCGGTGGTCGAAGGCGGCGACCAGCCGGATGTGCTCGGAGAGCAGCATCCCGTTGCCGAAGACGTCGCCGGACATGTCGCCGATGCCGACGACGGTGAACTCCTGGTTCTGCACGTCGACGTCGAGCTCGCGGAAGTGGCGGGTCACCGACTCCCACGCGCCGCGGGCGGTGATGCCCATGGCCTTGTGGTCGTAGCCGACCGATCCCCCGGACGCGAAGGCGTCGCCGAGCCAGAAGCCGCGCTCGATCGCCACCTCGTTGGCGAGGTCGGAGAAGGTCGCCGTCCCCTTGTCGGCGGCGACGACGAGGTAGGTGTCGTCGCCGTCGTGCCGCACGACCCGTTCCGGCGGCACGACCTTGCCCTCGACCAGGTTGTCGGTGAGCGACAGCAGGGCGCCGATGAACAGCCGGTAGCAGGCCTGTCCCTCGGCGAGCACGGCGTCGCGCGAGGTCGCCGCCCCGTCCGGTGCTGCCGGCGGGTTCTTGACGACGAACCCGCCCTTCGCGCCGGTCGGCACGATCACGGTGTTCTTCACCGTCTGCGCCTTGACCAGGCCCAGCACCTCCGTGCGGAGGTCCTCCCTGCGGTCGGACCAGCGGAGGCCGCCGCGGGCGACCGCGCCGAAGCGCAGGTGGATGCCCATCACCCGCGGCGAACTGACCCAGACCTCGCGGGCCGGCCGCGGCTCCGGGAGGTCGGGAACGCCGGAGGGGTCGAGCTTGAGCGCCAGCAGGGTCGGGGTGGGCCCGGACATGGCGTAGTACGTGGTGCGCTGGGTCGCGGTGACGGCGGCCAGCAGCGAGGTGAGCACGCGGTCGGCGTCCAGCGACTCGACCGCGCCGATCGCCTTCCGCAGCGACTCGACCAGGTCGGCCTGCCGCTCGACCCGGCTGCCGTTACGCCCGGGGGAGAACCGCGTCTCGAACAGCGCCACCAGGCGCGCGACGACGTCCGGGTGCCCGGCCAGCGTCTCCTCCACGTAGCGCTGCCCGAAGGGCAGCCCCACCTGGCGCAGCCACTGCACGTAGGCGCGCACGACCGAGACCTGCCGCCAGTTGAGCCCGGCGAGCAGGACCAGGGCGCCCAGCCCGTCGTCCTCGGCGTCCCCACGCCACACCGCGCCGACGGCCTCGGTGAACCGCTCCGGCAGCGAGCGCAGCAGCGGCAGCTCCCCGGGCGGGACCGCGACGCCGAAGTCGTAGATCCAGGTCGGCGGGGCGCCGATGCGCTCGATCTCGTAGGGCCGCTCGTCGACGACGGAGACGCCCATGTGCTGCAGGACCGGGAGCACCTCGGAGAGCAGCAACCGCTCCCCCACCCGATACACCGAGAGCCGGCGTTCCCCCGGCGCCGCGCCCTTCGGCGTCCACAGCCGCAGCGCCAGCTGGCCCGCGGACAGACCCTCGAGCCGACCCAGGTCCTCGACGGCACGGTCCGCGGTGAAGTCGTTCTGGTAGGACGCCGGGAAGGCGTCGGCCACCCGCGACAGCATTCGCTCGGCCTCGGCGCCGTACCGGGCGGCGAGCTCGTCGGCGAGGTCGTCGGTCCAGCTGCGCGCCGCCGCCGCCAGCTGGGCCTGCAGCGCGTCGGTGTCGACGGCGGCGGGCTGGGCGGTCCCCCGCCGGCCGACCGGCACCCGGACGATGAAGTGCAGCCGCGCCAGCACCGACTCGGTCGAGCGCGCGGTGTACTCGACGCTGGTGCCGCTCAGCCGTTCGAGCAGCACCCGCTGCATCGCCAGCCGCACCTCGGTCGTGTAGCGGTCGCGGGGCAGGTAGACCAGCGCCGACCAGAACCGGCCGGTGGGGTCGCGACGCAGGAAGAGCCGGGTCTGCCGGCGCTCCTGCAGGTGCAGCACCGCGAGCGCGACGGGCAGCAGCTCGTCGGGGCCGACCTGCAGCAGTTCGTCCCGGGGATAGGTCTCGAGGACCTCGAGCAGCTCCTTGCCGGTGTGGCTGTCCGCCGGCACGCCGGAGCGCGCGATGACCGCCTCCACGCGGCGGCGGACCAGCGGCACGTCGAGCACGCTGCTGGTGTACGCGGCGGACGGGAACAGGCCGACGAAGCGGAACTGCCGGACGCCGGTCCCACTGCCGTCGGGCAGGGTCACCGCGACGAGATCCAGCCAGGCCCGCCGGTACACCGGCGAACGGGCATCGGCCTTGGTCACGGCGAGCAGCTGGTGCTCGGGAGCCCGGGTCGCCTCGGGCAACCCGACGAGTGAGGCGCTCATGTCGGTGTCGCTGCGGAGCACGCCCAGCCCGGTACCGGGGACGGCGCGCGCCGCCGTCTTCCCGCGGCTCGGGACCAGGTCGACGTCCCGGGCCCCCAGGAACACGAAGTTGCCGTCGGCCAGCCAGCGCAGCAGCGCGGCCGCCTCCGCCGGGTCCTCCGCGGGGTCGGCCTCGGGCGGCGGCGGGGGGCCGGTACGCGCCACGTCCTCGAGGCGCCCGGCCAGTTCCAGGATGCGGGAACGGAGCCGATCGGCGTCCTCGTGCACCGACCGCACGTCGTCGAGGACGGTCCGGAGCCCGGCGACCAGGTCGCGGGCGGCCTCGTCGTCCAGGGATCCGTCGAGGACGACGGCCATCCACGACTCGCTCAGCGCGTCGGAGCCGCAGCCGGCCGCTGCGGCGCTGTCGCAGAAGGCGGTGATCCGGCCCTGGACGTCCCGCCGGACGACGACCACCGGGTGGACGATGTGCACGAGGACGTGGCCCTGGCGCACGACCTCGGCCGTCACCGAGTCGACCAGGTACGGCATGTCGTCGGTGACCAGTCGCACGATGGCCCGCCCACCGCCCGCCCCGTCGGGGAGCCGGTGGACGTCCACGGTCGCCGCGCCGGGCGGGCGGACCTCGGCGAGCCGCAGATGGCCCAGTGCCAGCGCGGCGAGCTCGGCCGGATCGTGCCCGAGCACCTCGGCGGCGGGCTCGCTCCAGTAGTAGCGCTGGAGCAGGGTGGGGAGGTCGTCGGGCCCGAAGCCGGCGGGCGGACGGTCCATGCCGCTCAGTTCGGCTCGCGCCGCCTCGGCGGCGCGAGCCAGGAGCTCACGCTTCTCGGTGCGGGCGGCTTCCAGAGCGGCGAGCTCGGTCAGGGTGCCTGCCGAGGAACCGCTATCGCGTCCGCGCACCGGGGTCGCCGGCGCAACGGTGGTGCTGATCATGTTCGGCGACGCTACTGCGAAGAGTGGCGACCGTCACGGCGACGCGGCGGGGCCTCGTCCAGAAGCTCGCCCCCGAGCGTGCGAGGGGTGTGGGGGACGAGCCCCGAGCGTGCGAGGGGTGTGCGGGACGCGGTGTTCCTCAGCGGTCGAGCAACTGGTCGGCGACCCAGCCCGCGATCGCCAGGATGAGCCCGCCGATGATCGCGGTGCCGATGCCGTCGATGGTGAGACGGTCGGTCAGCGCGGCCGTGAGCCCCAGCAGGGCGGCATTGATGACCAGCAGGAACAGTCCGAGGGTCAGCAGCACGAACGGCAGGGACAGCAGCCGCAGGACCGGGCCGACGACGGCGTTCACGACGCCGAAGATCAGCGCGATCCAGAGATACGTGCCGAACTGGCCCAGCGGGCCGTTGGCATTCGGGTCGACCTGCAGCCCCGGCAGCACGTCGGCGTCGGCGAACTGCACGTCCCACTTGGTGAGCGCGAGGAAGACCGCCGCGAGGAACACGACCTTGAGCGCGAACTTGATCACGGGGGAACGCTAGCGGGCCACCCTGTCCCCGAGCCGTCCATTGCTCCGTCTAGATCCGTCTAAAGTCGCCGCTAGACGGCGGTCGACGGCGGTCGACGCGACACGCCCTCGGTGGTTCTACCGATCTCTACCGCCGCGGCTAGAGAAGGCCATACGGTGCTCGACATGGATCCCGTGCGGAACCCCTATGCGCCCGGTGCCGGCCAGCGTCCTCCCGAGCTGGCCGGCCGCGACACCGAGCTGTCGGCGTTCGACGTCGTCCTCGAGCGGATCGCGCACGGCCGTCCGGAGCGGTCGCTGGTACTCACCGGTCTGCGCGGCGTCGGGAAGACCGTGCTGCTCAACCAGCTGCGCTCGGCCGCGATCGGCCGCGGCTGGGGCACCGGCAAGATCGAGGCGCGTCCCGAGCAGTCGCTGCGCCGGCCGGTGTCCTCGGCCCTGCACATGGCGTTGCGCGAGCTGGGCCCGCGACACCGCGACCAGGAGTCCATGGACGAGGTGCTCGGCGTCGTCAAGGCGTTCGCGCAACGGGTGCGGCCGGCCGACGCGAAGGTGCGTGACCGCTGGCAGCCGGGCATCGACGTCCCCGCCGCCAGCGGGCGGGCCGACTCCGGCGACATGGAGATCGACCTCGTCGAGCTGCTCAGCGACGCCGCCGGCGTGGCCGCCGACATCGGCAGCGGCATCGCCCTGTTCATCGACGAGATGCAGGACGTGCAGCCCGACGACGTCTCCGCGATCTGCGCCGCCTGTCATGAGCTCTCACAGCAGGGTGCGCCGCTGATCGTCGTCGGCGCGGGCCTCCCCCACCTGCCTGCGGTGCTGTCGGCCTCGAAGAGCTACTCGGAGCGGCTGTTCCGCTACCTCCGCATCGACCGGCTCGACCGCGAGGCCGCCGACCGGGCGCTGCTCGCACCGGCCGCCCGGGAGGACGTCGAGTTCGAGCCGGCTGCCCTCGATGCGCTCTACGAGGCCGCGGACGGCTATCCGTACTTCGTCCAGGCCTACGGAAAGGTCACGTGGGACGTCGCCGCGGCCTCCCCCATCACCGCCGCGGACGTCGCCATGGCAGCGCCCGTGGCCGAGACCGAGCTCGCGGTCGGGTTCTTCGGGTCCCGCTACGACCGGGCCACCCCCGCCGAGCGCGAGTACATGCACGCCATGGCCGAGCTCGGTGGACCCAGCGGAGCGGCGGTGGCGACATCGGAGGTCGCCGTCTCGCTGGGCCGCAAGCCCGCCTCGCTCTCCCCCGCCCGCGACTCGCTGATCAAGAAGGGCCTGGTCTACTCCGCCGAACGGGGCTCGATCGCCTTCACCGTGCCGCATTTCGGCCGGTACCTCCTGCGCCACCCGGACTAGAAGGGCCTCCCCGCGGTTCAGCACCGTCGCATCGGGCATCGAGCTGCCGTGCCGCTGTCGGTGGAAGCGGGTCTGTGGGGACTGCTGGGCGGTGCCGCACTCGTGCTCGGCGCCCTCGTCGCCTGGTTCGTGCGCGTGCCGCAGGCGGTGATCGCCTCGGTGATGGCGTTCGGGTCGGGCGTGCTCATCTCCGCGGTGGCCTTCGACCTGGTGGCCGAGGCGGCGGACACCGGCGGCCTGCTGCCGACGGCGGTCGGATTCCTCGGCGGAGCGGTGGCCTATGTGTCCGCCAACGCCGCACTGGCCCGGCGCGGCGCCCGTCACCGCAAGCGTTCGGGTGCCGGCAAGGGAGCACAGCAGCCCTCGGAGGGCGAGCAGTCCGGCAGTGGCGCGGCCATCGCCATCGGAGCCCTGCTCGACGGCATCCCGGAGTCGGTCGTCCTCGGCCTCGGTCTGCTGGGGGGCGGCGGTGTGAGCCTGTCCGTGCTGGCCGCCGTGGTCATCTCCAACATCCCCGAGGGGCTGTCCAGCGCGGCCGGGATGAAGCGCAGCGGCCGCTCCGCCGGTTACGTCTTCAGGGTGTGGGGTGGGATCGCCGTCCTCAGCGCGCTGGCGGCACTGGTCGGCCACGCCACCCTGGGCGGCGCGCCACCAGAGGTGATCGCCGTCATCACCGCCGTCGCTGCCGGCGCCATCCTCACCATGATCGCCGACACGATGATCCCCGAGGCGTTCGAGGAGACGAGGACCTGGACCGGGGTGATCGCCAGTGTCGGCTTCCTGGTGGCCTTCGCCATCGACGTCGCCGGCTGACCGAGACGCCGTCCTCTCCGGCCCCGCACCCTCCTACCGGTGCCCTGGACGGGCCGCAGCACGCCGGCTCTGTCAGGGAGCCTCCGCGGCGTGCGCGCGGACGGCCAGGACGGCCACGTCGTCCTCGGCGCCCTCCCCCAGCATCTCGGCCAGCAGCAGGTCGCAGAGCTCGTTCAACGGCAGCCCGCCGAATCTCCGGAGCAGGTCGCGCACCTGCGCGCGACCGTCGTCCAGCGGGATGCCGCGCCGCTCGAAGAGCCCGTCGGTGAACAGCAGCAGCGTGCTGCCGTCGGGCATCGGCGCCACGCCGTCGACCCGCGGACCGAGCCAGCCGATGCCCAGGGGCGGGCCGACCGGCGCGACCAGGTCGATGACCGTGCCGTCGGGCTGCATCAGCATGGGTTCGGGATGCCCGGCCGTGGCCCAACGGAGCCGCCGCAGCGACAACCGGCGTTCTTCCGGAGTCTGCTCGATCCGGCAGGTGAGGGCGGTGGCCATGGTGGGGATGGCGAGCCCGACGAGGGCATGGTCGACACGGCGCAGCACGCCGGCCGGCTCCTCCAGCCGATCGTAGGCGATGCCCCGCACCAGCGTCTTGACCTGTCCCATGGCGGCGGCGGCCTCGATGTCGTGTCCCATCACGTCGCCGATGACGAGCACCGTGTCGCCGTCGGGCTGCAGGAACGCGTCGTACCAGTCGCCGCCGATGCTCATCCCCCGGGTGGCCGGCCGGTAGCGGACGACGAGCTCGAGCTGGTCGGGCTGGACCGGCGGCGACAGCAGGCTGAGCTGCAGCCGCTCGGCCACCTGCTGGTTCGCCGCCGCGAGCCGGGCGTTGTCCAGCGCGAGCCCCGCCCGCCGGGAGGCGATCTCCGCCGTCCGCAGCTCGGCCTCGGTGTGTGCGCCTCGTTCGGGCCCGTTGATCAGGGTCACGCCCCCGAAGAACTCGCCACGTGCGACGAGGGGGAAAGCAGCCGCAGCCGCCGGACGCAGGGGCGCGAGAGCTTGCCGGCTCTCCTCGTCGGCGACCATCGACTCGACGATCTCCGCAGTGAGCTCGGGGACGATCACCGGCCGGGGGTCGCGCATCAGCCTCGGGACGGGGGCCGACGCGGAGTTGGAGGCCACCCGCAGGTCGGCGTACCGGTGCAGGGCCGGCAGCAGGGCCGGGTCGCGGTGGGCGCGCCCGACGTCCCGCCGCTTGCCGTTGTCGTCGATGACGGTGACGACGCACCAGTCGGCCAGCAGTGGAACGACGAGGTCGGCGAAGCGCTGGACCGCCTCGTCGACGTCGAGCGTCGAGGTCATGGCCAGATTGATGTCGCCCAGCAGCATGAGGTGGCGGCCGGCCCGCTCCGCCTCCTCGGCGGCCAGGGCGGCCGCGGCCGCCGCCTCCTCGCGGGCGGTGACGGCCGCAGCCCGCTCCTCCTCGGTGCGGCGCCGCTCCGTGACGTCGTCGTAGGTGACGACGAGCCCGCCGTCGGTGAGGAAGGCGTCGGCCCGAAACCATTTCCCCAGCGGCGCGAACCAGTCCTCCGTGCTGCCGGAGCCGCCGTCCGCCCGGACCCGACGGTAGAGCTGCTCGAAGGAGCCACCCAGGGCCTCCGGGAACTCCGCCCAGATCCCCCGACCGACGAGGTCCTCGACCCGGCGGTCGAGCACCCGGGCGCCGGCCGGATTGATGTAGCGGAAGCACCACGAATCGTCCAGCACGAACAGGGGTCGCTCCATACCCTCCAGCGCCTGCACGAGCAGGTCGCCGGTGGGCGAGAGGGCGCTGTCCTGGGGCACGGGCTCCACTCTGCCGCATGCCCCCCGCGGTCCCGACACCCTCGGGGCCGGATCTGACTCCCGCGTCACCCCTTCGTCCCGCCACCGCGGCGACGCAGCCGCTTGGCAGGGGGCTTCCGGTTGGACACAATTCTCCCGTTCTCCCTCGGCGGCCGTGCGGCCCACGGCATGGGGGAGCCGCTCCAACAGCGGGGCAGGCACGTCCGACGGTGGACAGGGGAGGCCTGCGGTGGACGGCGCAGCACTTCCCTTTCCCCAACGATCCCCGGGGCCCCTCGGGCTCGGCGTGCCGTGGTCGGCCGGCGAGCGGGCGGGCGCGGACCTCGTGCGCTTCCTGGAGGCCATGCCGGCCGCCTTCTGCTTCCTCGACGAGCAGTGGCGCTTCCGCTATGTCAACGCCGAGGCCGAGCGCCTGATCGGCCGCTGCCGCAGCCAGCTGGCCGGGACGTCGCTGTGGGACACCTTCCCCGGTCCGCTGGGCAGCGACCGGGCACCCAGCTACCGGGCGGCCGTCGAGTCCGGGGAACCCCTCACGTTCGAGGCGCCGTGGCCGGGGCCGTCGCGTTCGGGAACGTGGCTGGAGATCCGGGTATGGCCGGGACCCTCGGGCGTCGCCGTCCACGTCCTCGACGTGACCGCTCGGCGGCGTGCGGCGGACGCCGCGGGTCGGGCCGCCGCCCGGACCGCGCTGCTGGCCCAGGTGAGCGCCGAGCTCTCCGGGGCGCTGGACGGCGAGTCCGCGCTCGGGCGGCTGGCCCGCCTCGTCGTCCCCGTCCTCACCGACGGCTGCATCGTGACCGTGGTCGACCGGGAGGGCCGGGCCCGCGACGTCGGCTCGTGGCACACCGATCCCGCGCGGCGCGACCTCCTGGCGGAGTACATGCGGGTGCGACTGGAGTCGCTGCCCGTCGGCTCACCCGTGGCCCGTGCACTCCAGGCGGGCACGCCGGTCACCGAGTCGGTGGAGACCGTGCTGCGCATGATGCGACGCGGCCCGGCGCGCAACCTGCTGCGGACGATCGCGCCCGCCACCGCGGTGGTGCTCCCGCTGAGCGCGGACGGCCGCACGGTCGGCGTCCTCACCATGTACCAGGACCACGGACGCGATTTCGGGGACGACGACCTCGACACCGCCCGGCTGGTCGCGGACCAGGCCGCACGGGCGGTCGCCCGCGTGCACCTGCAGAGCCAGCAGGCCCAGCTCGTCGAGGGGCTCCAGCGCAGCCTGCTCACCGATCCGCCGGCAATGGCCGGGATGGAGGTCGTCGTCCGCTACGTGCCGGCCGCCGAGGCGGCCCGGGTGGGCGGCGACTGGTACGACGCGTTCCTCCAGCGCGACGGCACGCCGATCGTCGTGATCGGGGACGTCGTCGGCCACGACACGGCGGCCGCCGCCGCGATGGGTCAGCTGCGGGGGCTGCTGCGCGGGATCGCCCACCACAGCGGCGCGGGGCCGGCCGAGGTGCTGCGCGGCCTCGACGAGGCGATCGCCTCCATGCACACCGACACCCTGGCGACCGCCGTGGTGGCGCGGCTGGAGTGTCCCGGGACCCCCGGCCCCTGCGGACGGCGCACCCTGCGTTGGGCGAACGCGGGCCATCCTCCGCCGATCGTGCTGGCCCCCGACGGCACCGTCTCCGTGCTCGGCGGCGTGCTGGGCGACCTGATGCTCGGCGTCGACGCGTCCGTCCCGCGGGCGGAGCCCACGGTCGACCTGCTCCCGGGCAGCACCGTCCTGCTCTACACCGACGGCCTGGTGGAGCGGCGTGGCAGCACACTCGACGAGGGGGACGATCGCCTCCTCGAGCAGCTCCGCCAGCTGACGGACCGGCCGCTGCCCGACCTCTGCGACGCGTTGCTGGAGCGGCTCCTCCGGGGCACACCCGAGGACGACGTCGCGATCGTGGCCGTCCGGCTGGCCCCTCGCTGAGTCCGGTCCACCCCTCCGGGTCAGGAAGCGGGACGGGTCACGGTTGGGGTCGCGGGTCGCTGGGCAACCCCTGCAGGCCAGGAACCGGCTGATGGAGGAGAGGGCATGGGTCGACCGTCGTGGCCGCTGCGCCCGCTGCCGGACGGCCGGGGCGAGGTGTGGCGA
>JAOPWJ010000094.1 GCA_025965715.1 Blastococcus sp.
CCGCGCCTCCGCCCGAGGCACCGGCGGGGGCCAGTCCCAGCGGACGGGCCGGCGCGACCCGCCGGACCGCGAGCGGCTCCGGCTCGCGCACCGGCGCCGGGGTCTCCAGCTCCTCGTCCACGTAGCCACCGGCGTACTCGTCGTCGGCATAGGGGTCGTCGTAGTGGTCGTCCGTGGCGTACCGGCCGTATCGACGGTCCCGGTCGACATGGTCGGACTGACGCGCGTCGTAGCGCCCGTACCCACGAGCGTCGTCGTCCTCGACGAGCCCCAGGTAAATGCCCATCCTCCGCATGGCTCCAGCCATCGGACCTCCCCCTCTACTGGCGTCCTCAGCGTCGCTTCCGCGCGCCCGCGCTCAATTCGTCGTCACGTCAGCCAGATGCGCTCGGGGCGCCTGCGACCGGTGTGACTCGTGTGGCTGGTGATCTCTGATCCTGACCGGAGGGTAGGGGGCGATCGCCGAACAGCCCGGTTCCGACACGCACGACGGTCGCGCCGGCCGCGATCGCCTCCTCGAGGTCCCCGCTCATCCCGGCCGACAACTCGACCGCTTCGGGGTGTGCGTGGCGAACCGCGCCCGCGAGGGCGGCCAAACGCTCGAAGGCCGGCCCGGGTGCCACCCCACGGGGCGCCACCGCCATGAGGCCCCGCAGCCGCAGTCCGGCTGCCCGCGCCACCGCGTCGGCCAGCCCTGGCACCTCCCCCGGGGGTGCGCCGCCGCGGTCGCCACGGTCCCCCCCGGCGCCGCCCAGGTCGACCTGGACGAACACCTCGACGGGACGGCCCGTCTCCTGCCCCACCCGGTCGAGCACCCCCACCAGCGCCGGGCGGTCCACCGAGTGGATCACCGCCCCCAGCCGCGCGACGGCGGCCGCCTTGTTGCGTTGGAGCTGGCCGATGAAGTGCCAGCGCAGCGGCAGGCCGTCGAGCTCCGCCGCCTTGCCGCTCAGCTCCTGCGCCCGGTTCTCGCCGAAGTCGGTCTGACCGAGGGCGGCCAGGTCCCGGACGTCGTGGGCCGGCCAGGTCTTGCTGACCGCCAGCAGGGCAACCGTGGCCGGGTCCCGCCCCACGGCCCGCGCAGCGCCGGCGATCCGCTCACGAACGGCGCGCAGGTTCTGCTCCAGGTCGACCGCCACGCGCCTGATCCTCCCCTGCCGCCCTACTCGAGCCAGATCAGGCCGGCCTGACGGCCGGTCACCCCGTCGCGCCGGTGCGAGAACAGCAGCGGGTCCTCGACGGTGCAGCGAGGATCCTGCACGACCTCCGGGATGCCGGCCTTGCGGAGCACCTCGGCCACCCCGGCCCGCAGGTCGAGGCCCGGCGCACCGCTGCGAGTGGACACGGCGGCGGAGGGCGCCAGGCTGGCGACGCCGGCCTGCATCTGCGCGGGCACCTCGTAGCACTCCCCGCACACGGCCGGGCCCAGGAGGGCCGTCACGTGCCGCGCACGGGCGCCCAGGCTCGCCATTGCGGAGAGGGTGGCCGGGATGACGCCCTGGCGGAACCCCTCCCGGCCGGCGTGCACCGCCGCGACGACCCCGCCGACGGGATCGGCGAGGAGCACGGGCACGCAGTCGGCCACGAGGACGCAGAGGACCAGACCGGGCACGGCGGTCACGAGCGCGTCGGTCCGGGCGACCGGGCCGTCCCGGGGACCATCGACGATCGCCACCGCGGCGCCGTGCACCTGCGACATCCAGACCAGCCGCTCGTCGGGCACCGCGAGCTCGCGGGCCACCCGCGCACGGTTGGCGGCGACATCGGCCGGGTCGTCGCCGACGTGGTCACCGAGGTTGAAGGAGTCGTAGGGCGCACGAGACCGGCCGCCCCGCCGGTCGGTCACGACCCGGCGGGGTCGGACCGGCAGCGGAGCGGCCGGGGGGGTACTCATCAACGCGAGTCTACGGTCCACGCCCCGTCCAGAGGCTCACCCCCGGGCCTGCGAGGGGTGAGGAGGACGGGATCCTTCAGCCTTTCAGGAACTCCGGAATGTCGAGCTCTTCCTCGAAGTCCTCGTTCGACAGCGGACGACGACCCGCGCTGACCGCACCGGGGATCGGCGGCAGCGGTGGCACGGTGATGCCACCCCCATGGACGCCGTTGCCGTTGGTGCCGCCGTGGGCGGGCCGGGAGGCCCCGCCGTTGGCCGGTGCCGCGGAGGACGCGGGAGCGGCGAGCCGCTCCCCCGTCGCCTGCGGCACCAAGGGCTGCGCCATGGGGCGCCGGTAGGGCGGCAGCCCGGCCGGCGGAGCCGACGAGGGTGAGCCGCCCGGCACCGCGGCGGACACCGTGTCCTTGCGCTCGCTGGGACGTCCGCTGTCGAAGCCGGCCGCGATGACCGTCACGCGCACCTCGTCACCCAGGGCGTCGTCGATGACGGCACCGAAGATGATGTTCGCGTCGGCGTGCGCCGCGTCGGACACCAGCGAGGCGGCCTCGTTGATCTCGAACAGTCCGAGGTCCGACCCACCCGAGATGGAGAGCAGCACACCGTGCGCACCCTCCATCGAGGCCTCCAGCAACGGGCTGGCGATCGCCTGCTCCGCGGCCAGCAGGGCGCGGTTGTCGCCGCGGGCGCTACCGATGCCCATGAGTGCCGAGCCGGCGCCGGACATGACCGACTTGACGTCGGCGAAGTCCAGGTTGATCAGGCCCGGCGTGGTGATCAGGTCGGTGATGCCCTGGACACCGGAGAGCAGGACCTGGTCGGCCGTGCGGAAGGCGTCCATCACGCTGACGTTGCGATCGCCCAGCTGCAGCAGCCGGTCGTTCGGGATCACGATCAGCGTGTCGCACTCGTTGCGCAGTTCCTCGATGCCCGACTCGGCCTGCACCGCGCGCCGTTTGCCCTCGAAGGCGAACGGGCGGGTGACGACGCCGATGGTCAGCGCGCCGAGCTTGCGCGCGATCGACGCGACGACAGGCGCGCCACCGGTTCCGGTGCCACCACCCTCGCCGGCGGTCACGAAGACCATGTCGGCCCCCTTGAGGACCTCCTCGATCTCCTCGCGGTGGTCCTCGGCAGCCTGCCGGCCCACGTCCGGCTGCGCACCGGCGCCCAAGCCGCGGGTGAGTTCACGGCCGACGTCGAGCTTGACGTCGGCGTCGCTCATCAACAGCGCCTGGGCATCGGTGTTGATCGCAATGAACTCGACCCCCTTGAGGCCGACCTCGATCATGCGATTGACCGCGTTCACCCCGCCGCCGCCGATGCCGACGACCTTGATGACCGCTAGATAGTTGTGCGGAGGTGTCATGCGGCGCTCCCCAA
>JAOPWJ010000115.1 GCA_025965715.1 Blastococcus sp.
GCGCGCCGCCCGCCGCGAGTTCCAGCACGTCGGCCTCACGCGGGGTCAACGGGCTGTCCCCGGCGCTGATCGCCTCGGCCGCCAACTCGGGGTCGACATAGCGCCCCTCGTGGTGGACCGCCCGGACAACCTGGCTCAGGACAGCGGCGTTGACCTCTTGGGGGGGAAGCCCCGCACGCCGTCGTCCAGTGCCCGCTTGAGATGGCCGGCGCGCCCGTGCCCGGTGACGATCACCGCCGCGCGCCCAGGAAGCACGGAGGACAGTTCCGCGGCTACCGAGATGCCGTCACGATCGGGGCATCTGCAGGTCCAGGATGGCGACGTCGGGCGTGTGTGCCCGGGCCATCGCCAGCGCCTCCGCGCCCGACGCGGCCTGGGCGACGACGTCGAGGTCCGCCTCCAGGGCGAGCAGGGCGGTCGGGCAATGACCTTCGCCAAGGAGGCGGAACCGTGACGGTTCCGCGCCCACCGGCGGGCCGAGTTCCCTGGGGTGCGTGCCGCTGTTGGTCGGCCCTGCAGCCGTCACGGGAGCGCCGGTAGGTGCCGGCTGGTGGGTCACGGACGACGGGGTCGGCGCCCCTTGGCCGGTCAGGAGGGGTGCTGGGTGACCTGGCTGTCGGGCGAGGCCGCGGCTGTCATGCTCGGGGCGCAGCAGGCGTCGGCGCGGCCGCAGTCGTCCTCGCCGTCGTGGGCACCGGCGCCGGGCGAGCAGCAGCCCTTTCCCTTCCACGCCTGGACGCCTTCCCTGACCGCGACGGCGGCGATCACGAGCCCTGCGACCGGGTCCGCCCAGCCCCACCCGAGCGTCGCGTTGAGCACCAGTCCGAGCAGCAGGACGGCGGATAGGTAGGTGCAGAGCAGGGTCTGTGTCGAGTCAGCGACGACGGCGTTGGAGCCCAGCGCCCGGCCCGTGCGGCGCTGCGCCCAGGACAGGACCGGCATGATCATCAGCGAGGCGATCGCCAGCCCGATGCCGACGGGGGACGGCGCGGGTTCACCGCTGCCGAACAGGGCGCGGACGGAATCGACGGTCACGTAGCTGGCCAGTGCGAAGAAGGAGAACGCCATCAGCCGTAGCGCCTGCTGCTCCCGGGATTCGGGTAGCCGGTGACGGAACTGCCACAGGATGATCAACCCGCTGGAGACCTCGACGACGGAGTCCAGACCGAAGCCGACGAGGGCCACCGACCCAGCGACGATGCCCGCTGTGACAGCGACGACCGCCTCGACGACGTTGTAGGTCACCGACGCACCGGCGAGCAACCGTGCTCGGCGACCCAGCCGGGTGCGCTCTGCAGGGCTGAGCGTCGCGTGAGCGTGAGTTCCGGTGACGCTCATCGGTTCGCGGCCTCTCCGTAGGTGGGGCACAGGACGACCGCGTCGCCGGTGACGGCCAGCAGTCGTTCCGCGGCGGCCAACACGTCACGCACTTCCGGCGCGTTCGCCAACGACCACATCGACGCCCGACCCTGCGGCCGGGAGGTCAGCAGCCCGCAGTCCCGCAGGCAGGCGAGGTGCCCTGACACGGTCGACTGGGCCAGCCCCAGATGGGTCGTGAGGTCGACGACCTTGTGCTCACCGAGGGCAAGGTGGCGGAGGATCGCCAGGCGGGCCGGGTCGCCGAGGCTGCGGAACATGCACGCAGCCGCCGACAGCGCCGTTGCGTCGGGGACGGGCGGTTCAGCAACGGCCGCACGACCCGGTCTCATCGCCATGCGCCGATGATAGCGGAGGCTTCCGACGTCTCCTTGGGGGCGCAGGGCCTGCCCGCGCCCAGATGCCTGCCGGCTGGTCCACGAGCTCGCCGCGGAGCGCCTCGACGGCACGGTGACCTGCTCGTCGCGCTCCGGGTACGCCCAGCGGCGGGGCCGCGGACCGAGCAGTGGGCAGATCGCCGAGGAGCAGCAGGCACCCCACGAGCGAGGAGGGCGACCTGCTGCACGGCGGTGCTTGGCTGTTCAGCCGGACGGTCCCCCGCTGGGAAACGGCCGACGACATGCCCTCCGAGCTGGTCGTCGACGCCCTGCAGATGGCGCGACGGCCTCGCCGGCCGGCACCGGGAGCGATGCGGCGCAGCGACCGAGGATCTCGGCGCGGGCTGGACCGACCGTCGCAACAGCAACAGGCACCCAGCGGGACCCCGGGGACCCTCGCCTACGCTTCGTTCCACCATGGCCGGACCCCTGACCCTGTTGCTCGTCCGACACGGGCAGAGCGAGTGGAACGCCGCCGGGCTCATGCAGGGGCAGACGCCGCACGTACCGCTCACCGCCCTCGGCCGTGCGCAGGCGGCCACAGCCGCGCGGGAGCTTGCGGCCGCACGACCGGGGGCGCTGATCTCCAGCGACCTCCTCCGCGCGCTGCAGACCGCTGAGCCGTGTGCGCGATCGACTGGCCTGCCGATCACGACCACACCGATGCTGCGCGAGCAGGGCTACGGCGTCCTGGAAGGCCGACCCTCCCGCGAGTTGTGGAACGTCGTCGACTGGACCGACCCCGAGTGGGCGGCCGACGGCGGGGAGAGCCTGGCGCAGCTGCACCGGCGGGTGTCGGTCTACCTCGACCAACTGGCCGCCGATCCACCGGCCGACGTCGTGGCGCTGGTGACCCACGGGGACACGATCCGGGCGGCCCAGGCGGTCGCCGGCGGGCTCGGGCCCGAGGCCATGCCTGCGGTCACCCCGCCCAACGGCTCGGTGACCCGGCTGCAGCTGCTCTCATGAGCCGGATCCTGGTCCTCGGCGGCTCCCGCTCGGGCAAGTCCGCGCACGCCGAGGCGCTGCTGGAGGGACGCCTCGACGTGACATACCTGGCGACGTCCGCCTCCTCCGGTGACGACACCGAGTGGGCCTCGCGGGTCGCTGCGCACCGCGCCCGGCGACCGGCGTCGTGGACGACGGTCGAGACGACGGCGCCGTCGGACCTGCTGCGGACGGGCACGCTCCTCGTCGACAGCGTGACCACCTGGGTCGCCGCACTGATGGAGGAGAGCGGCGTCTGGGGCGACG
>JAOPWJ010000122.1 GCA_025965715.1 Blastococcus sp.
CCGGCCGCGACGAGGGCGTTCTGCCGGCGCACGTCGTTGACGAAGACGGCCCGCTCCCGGTGGACGTTGCCGTCGAACTCCACCAGCACCTTCCGATCGGGCCACGCGAGATCCGCCCGTCCGACGAACACACCCCCCGCCGAGCGGACGGCGAACTGGAGATCGGGCGCCGGCAGTCCCGCCACGTGAAGCAACCAGCGCAGTACCGACTCCATCGGCGACTCGGCACGTCCGTCGGCCACGGGCAGGACCGCCCGGGCGCGCGCCGACCCGCGGCCCGAGGGTCGCCGGTCGAGCTGCCGCTGCAGCTCACCGACGGTGCAGCCGTGCGCCAGCAGCTGATCGGCCACCGCGAGCAGTGCGGGTGGCCGAAGGCGGGCGGCCAGATCCCGCCAGGTCCGTTCCCGGACTGTGACGGCGAAGTGCTCGTGCCGCGTGATCTCGTCGCTCTCGACAGGCATGCGATGCACCCGCCGGTCGACCCGGCTCTCGGCCCGAGAACCGGCCGGCACGATGAGGTCCACCCGGCGGTCGTCGATCGGCTGCAGAGGTATCTCGATGCCCCACAGCGACGCGGCAGTGGCGTGGCTCAGGACCGCTCCGGCCGGAGCGGTCAGCAGGACAGCCGCGAGGCGCTGGCGGAGATCGCCCGACAGCGCACGCGGGAGGTAGGTGTCACGGGAGAGGCGTTCCACCTCCGGATGCCGCAGTTGCCGGTCAGTGATCCCTGCGGCTCGCGCCATCGCTCGCGTGGCGGGGGCGCTGAGACGTGGGCGGGGTCGACGGCCGGGCATCCGCGCAGAGTGCCGAACTCCTGGCGGTCACATCGGCGTCGTCCACAGCCCCCGGCCGAGATCGGCGATCTCGCACGCCTTGGGGCAGCAAAGTGCGCGACATCGGCGATCTCGCCGGGGGACAGGCGGCGCAGATCAGGCGAACGCCCGGCCGGTCAGCTGCTCGTAGGCGGTGATGTATCGCTCCCGGGTAGCGGCCACGACGTCCTCGGGCAGCTCCGGCGGCGGTGAGATCCGGTCCCAGCCGGACGAGGTCAGCCAGTCGCGCACGTACTGCTTGTCGTAGGACGGCTGGACGGCGCCCGGCGACCAGGTGGACGACGGCCAGAAGCGCGACGAGTCCGGGGTCAGCACCTCGTCGCCGAGTACGACTGCGTCGCCCTCCAGACCGAACTCGAACTTGGTGTCCGCCAGCACGATGCCGGCACCCGCAGCGATCTCCGCCGCCCGCGAATACAGGGCCAGGGTCAGCTCCCGCAGGTGCTCGGCGCGGGAGGCACCCACCGCTGACACCACGGACGAGAAGTCGATCGCCTCGTCGTGCTCCCCCGCCTCGGCCTTGGTGGACGGCGTGAACACCGGCGAGGGCAGTTTCGAGCCCTCGACCAACCCGGGCGGCAGCACGACGTCGCGGATCGAGCCGGTCTTCGAGTACTCCACGGTGCCCGACCCGGAGAGGTAGCCGCGCGCCACGCATTCCACCGGGAGCATCTCCAGCCGCCGCACCAGCATCGCCCGGCCGGCGACCGACGTCGGCACATCCGCCGCCGAGATCAGGTGGTGCGAGGCCCCGAACTGCGAGAGCACCGGCGTGAGCTGGTCGAACCACCACACCGAGAGCTGCGTGAGCACGCGGCCCTTGTCCGGAATGGGCGTCGGCAGCACGTGGTCGTAGGCGGAGATGCGGTCCGAGGCGACCAGCAGCAGCCGCCCGGCCCCGGCGTCGTAGATCTCGCGCACCTTGCCCCGGGCCACGAGCGGCAGATCGAGCGTCATGAGAGGGCGGCCAGCCGGTCGAACAGCGGGCCGAGGTTGGCCACGTACTTCTCCGGGCGGCAGATCTGATCCAGCCGGGCCTCGTCGAGGGCCACCGACGAGGCGGCGGCCCTGGCGCGAAGGGTGTCCCGGAACGGGACACCGGAGTTCCAGGTCTCCATCGCGGCCGACTGCACGAGCGCGTACGCGTCCTCGCGGGACAGCCCGCCCTCGACCAACTCCAGCAGCACCGACGAGGTGTAGATCAGCCCGCCGGTCGACTCCAGGTTCGCCCGCATGCGGTCGGCGTCCACCACGAGGTTCTCCACCAGGCCCGCCGTCAGGTCGAGCAGGTAGTCGGTGGTGATCGCGGCGTCGGGCAGGAAGACCCGCTCGGTCGAGGAGTGCGAGATGTCACGCTCGTGCCAGAGCGGAATGCCCTCCATGATCGGCACGATCGCGGCGCGGACCACGCGCGCGAGCCCGGCTATCCGCTCCGAGCGGATCGGGTTCTTCTTGTGCGGCATCGCGCTGGAGCCCTTCTGGCCCGCGCCGAACGCCTCGGAGAGCTCGCGCACCTCGGTGCGCTGGCCGTGCCGGACCTCGAGCGCGATCGCCTCGCAGACCGTCGCGATGATGGCCAGTGCCGAGACCCATTCGCTGATCGAGTCCCGCAGCACCACCTGGGTCGAGGCGTCCGCCGCCCGGAGGCCCAGCGCGGAGGCCACGTGCACCTCGACCGAGGGGTCGATCAGCGAGTACGTGCCGACGGCGCCGGAGATCGCCACGACACCGACCCGGGTGCGGGCCTCCCGCAGCCGGTCCCTCGAGCGCGCGGCAGCGAAGGCCAGGTCCGCGACCCGGTGGCCCCAGACGACGGGCTCGGCGTGCACCCCGTGGGTGCGGCCGACCTTGATCGTGTCGCGGTGCTTCAGGCCGTGGTCCCGGAGTGCGGCGACCAACCGGTCGGCCTTGGCCAGCAGGACGTCGGTGGCGTCGGTGAGCTGGACGGCGAGAGCGGTGTCGAGCAGGTCGGAGGACGTCATGCCGTGGTGCACGTAGGCGGCGGCCGACCGCGGCGTGGTGTTGTCCGCCCAGGCGGTGAGGAAGGCGATGACGTCGTGCTGCGTCGTCTCCTCGATCTCCGCGACCCGTTCGGGGGTGGGCGGCGCCGCGTTCCGCACCGGCTCCACCACCTCGGCCGGCACCCGCCCCGCTGCCGCGTGCGCCTCGAGCACCAGGGCCTCGACCCGGCACCAGAGCTCGTACTTGTGCCGGTCGGTCCAGACCCGGCCCATCTCGGGGAGCGTGTACCGCTCGATCATCGGGGTACCGCCGGGTCTTGGTCAGCTCGTCGCACCACGGGAACATCCTCCCGCAGGGCTAACGTGATCATGGACGGCCCCCGGATTCGAGGCGGAGGAGGCGTGATGCTGCGACGCGCCGCCGACCTGACCGCGCGCGCCCGTGCACGGATCCGGGCCGCCCGGGAGCACGACCCGCACGCCTGGGACCACGGCCACCACGACCGTCGCGACCACGACCGTCGCGACCACGACCACCGCGAGCCCTACCTCCACGACGACGAGCCCATCGATTTCGTCGTCGTCCCGGACGACCACCAGCCCGGGGACGGCGGGGCCTCCGGGGACGTCACCGCGCCGCAGCGGGACGGGGCGCCGCCGCTCGGCAGCCCCGAACCGGGCGCGCCGGACCTGGACGGCGCC
>JAOPWJ010000123.1 GCA_025965715.1 Blastococcus sp.
ACGGCCGCGACGAGCTCTTCGCCGGCCATCTCGACTCACCCCTGAGCGCGCCGGCCCGGAAGACGTTCCAGGGCCTGCCGTTCGCGCCGTACGACCCCGCGCTGCGGTTCGAGTCGGTGCTCGACGACGCCCCGGCCGCACGCCTGCAGCTGGCGACGGCCGCCGACGGCGTCGTGCTCCTGGACCGGATCGGCACCGCCGGGCTCGGCGAGCTCGGCCGGTTGGACGTGTGGTGGCTGGGTGGTTACGGCGGCGGAATCTTCCTGCCCCTGCGCGACGGCAGCGCGGGCGGAACCACCTACGGCGGCGGCCGCTACCTGCTGGACACCGTCAAGGGGGCGGACCTGGGCGGGACGGGGAACCGACTGATCGTGGACCTCAACTTCGCCTACCACCCGTCGTGCACCTACGACCCCCGCTGGTCCTGTCCGCTGGCCCCCGAGGGGAACCGCCTGCCGGCACCGGTGGCCGTCGGGGAGCAACTGCCCCCCGGCGGCTGGTACTAGACCCCCGCCCCTCACCCCGCGCCGGTGACGTGTCGGAAGGGTCACCCCCGGGGTCGCGCGCCCAGCGTGCCGACCGAGGCGACGGGTCCTCCCGCTACTCCTGGGCGAGTGCGCCATCGGAGCTGAAGACCAGTCCGATGGAGATCTCGCCCTGCAGGATCGCGGCCTTGGTGAGCGGCCCGCCGGCGTCGAACTCCTGGAAGCCGCTGAACTCCAGCCCGTAGGTCTCCTCCAGCCCCGGCTGGCACTGCGGCCGTTCCGGGCATTCGCCGGGGCCACCCAGCGTCAGCGACCCGTCCCCGCACGCGTCGGCCAGCTCGGACAGGGTGCTCACCCCGACCTGCTCGGCGAACTCCCGGGTGACGGCGAAGGCGTTCTGGTCGGCGGCCTGGGCCGGCTCGCCGAAGACCAGCCCGGTCCGCTCGGCCAGCGGGGTCAGCGCATCGACCGTGGCGTCGACGTCCCCCGACGCGACCGACTCGGCGTCCGCGCCGTTGACCTGCTTGTTGAGAATGTCGGTGACCGTCGCCAGGTACTCGGGGAACGCCTGGATCTCGCCGCGCTGCAGGGCCGGTAGGTACAGCTCGCGGTTCCCCACGGTCTGCACGCTGGCCTGGAAGCCCGCGGCGGTCAGCACGTCGGCGTAGAGGGTGCCCAGGACCTGCGACTCGGTGAAGTCGGCCGCGCCCACCACGACCGGCCCACTCCCCCCGCAGAAGCCGGAGTCCAGCCCCTTGTCCGCGACGTAGGCCGCGGCGACGTCCTCCGCGCTCTGCCGCTCGACGTCGACGGCGGCGTTCATCTCGATCAGCTCCTCGGTGGTGAGGACCTCGGAGACGGCGTTCAGGGCGTCCAGCAGCGCCGGGCCGGCCGCCGCGGCGTTGACCGCCGGAATGATGTTGTCGGCGTTCTGCAGCTCCTTGTCGTCCTCCAGGACGACGAGCTGGTCCCCGGCCACCGGGGCGCAGCTGTCACCGGACGCCGAGCCGCTGGCTTCAGCGCCGCCACCGGTGCCCGACGAGCCGGACTCCCCGCAGGCCGTGGTGAGGATGATCGCGAGCGCGAGGGGAGCGATGAGCTGAGTGCGTGCGCGCATGGTCGAACGGCCCGCCTTCTGTGTCCCGCGGCAGGCCGGCTGCCACGCGTGTCTGGCGGGGGGTACCCCGCACCTGCAATGCAACCCCCTGGACCGGTTGTCCGCAACGCACAGTGCGTCGGCCGCGTCCCCGGTCCGTGCTCACAGCGGCGGAGCGGCCATCGCCGGCTCGGTTCCCCGGGCCACCGCACGGGTCTGCAGGAACGGCAGCCGGCGCGGGCCGGGCGTGAGCACCCAGGACAGGCCGGCGAGCAGCAACTCGGTCAGGAGGGCGAGCGCGGCGACCAGGATCGCTCCGGCCAGGACGGCGCCGTAGTCCAGTTGGCGGAAGCCGAGGGTGATGATCCCGCCGAGTCCTCCTCCGGCGACGAGTGCGGCGAGGGTGGCCGTGGCCACCACCTGGACCGCGGCGGTGCGCACTCCGGTCATCAGCAGCGGCGCCGCCAGCGGCAGCTCGGCCCTGGTGGCGACCTGCCACTCGCTGAAGCCCATCGCGCGCGATGCCTCGACGACGTCGCGGTCGACACCACGGAAGCCCACATAGGTGTTGGTCAGGATCGGGGGAACGGCGAAGACGGCCAGCGCGACCGTGGTGGCCGTCGGGCCGAAGCCGATCGGGGTGACCGCGAAGACGGTGAGCAGCGCAAGCGTCGGAACGGCGCGGGAGACGTTGGACAACGCCACGGTGAAGCCGCCACCGCGACCGGTGTGCCCCAGCAGCATGCCCACCGGGACGGCGATCGCAAGGGCGACCAGCACGGCCAGCGCGGAGATCCGCAGGTGCTCCCCGAGCAGCTCCAGGATCCCGCCGGGCCGCGTCCAGTTGAACGGGTCGTTGAGGTAGCGCACCGCATCCTGCAGCTGGTTCATCCGGCCCGCCGCGTCCAAGGGGTCAGCGCGCGCGTCATGCCGGCCAGCAGCAGGTCCGCGAGCAGCGCGAGCAGCACGCAGCCGACCGCGCCGGTGACGATCTCCGCGCGGTAGAAGTTCGCGTTGA
>JAOPWJ010000178.1 GCA_025965715.1 Blastococcus sp.
TGAACGGCTTGTCCTCCGACAGGCCGAACTCCTTGGCGACGACGTCCTGACCCTGCTTGAGGATCTCGGGGCGCAGCTTGACGTTGCCGGGCTTGTAGACGCCGTGCACGTTGCCGAAGGTGGCGGCGAGCAGGTAGACGCCCTTCTCCCCCAGCCCCAGGGCGCGGGCGGTGGCCACGAAGTCGCCCTCGGCCGTGTAGAGCTTCTCGTTGATGTCGTGGGCGACGCCGTCCTCCTCGCCGCCGACCACGCCGATCTCCACCTCGAGCACGATCTTCGCCGCGGACGTCCGTGCGATCAGCTCCTCGGCGATCTGCAGGTTCTCGTCGAGGTCGATGGCCGAGCCGTCCCACATGTGCGACTGGAAGAGCGGCTCCTGGCCGGCGTCCACCCGGTCCTGGGACAGCGCGATCAGCGGCCGGACGTAGGAGTCCAGCTTGTCCTTCGGGCAGTGGTCGGTGTGCAGCGCGACGTTGACCGGGTACCTCTCGGCGACGACGTGCGCGAACTCGGCGAGGGCGACCGCACCGGTGACCATGTCCTTCACCCGCGTGCCGGAGCCGAACTCGGCTCCGCCGGTGGAGAACTGGATGATGCCGTCGCTGCCGGCGTCGGCGAAGCCGCGCAGCGCCGCGTTGACCGTCTCCGACGAGGTGCAGTTGATCGCCGGGTAGGCGAACCCGCCCTCCTTGGCCCGGCGGATCATGTCGGCGTAGACCTCGGGGGTCGCGATGGGCATGCGGGGCACTCCTGACGTCGGAACTCTCGCTGGCTGACGGATCAGTATTCCGCTGGGCGGCCTACGCCGGGGCGTCGGGGCGGACGTTCATGCCCCAGGCGGTCACGAGCACCACCGCCTGGGTGACATCGACCTGCGCGCCGGTCAGGTCGACGGTGCGCGGATCGACCGCGGAGAGATCAGAACCGCGCAGGTCGGCGCCGCTCAGATCCGCCCCGTGCAGGTCCGCGCCCGAGAGGTCCAGATGGCGCAGTGTCGCACCGGAGGCCCGGACGCCGGTGAGGTCCGCTTCCCGCATCCGGGCGCCGGTCATCGACACTTTCGACAGGTCGGCGCGTGGCAGGGCGACGAAGGACCAGTCCCCGCCGGACACGGTCAGCAGGTCGAAGGAGCACCGGTCGAACGTGCTGCCCACGAGCTTGCAGCCGGTGAACTCCGCCTGGAAGAACGAGCAGCTGCTGAAGGAGCAGTTCAGAAAGGCCGCGTCGCAGTGGCGGGTGAGGTTGAACCTGCAGTCGAGGAAGGTGCACTCGGTGAAGACGGCGCCGTCGTCGGTGCTCTCGCTGAGGTCGACCGCGATGAAGGCGACCCGGGTGTGCTCCTGGCCGGAGAGGTCGGCGCCGTACCAGTCGGCCCCGCGCACCTCGGTCTCGGTGGCGGGACGCTCGGTCACCACCCTCAGCCCCGCTCGACGCGACTGGACACCCTGGCGGCGACCGTCACCGGGTCGTAGGTGGGCGAGAACGGCGGCGCGTAGGAGAGGTCCGCACCGGCCAGCTCCTCGGCCGTCATGCCGGCCCAGATGGCGGTCGCGAGCACGTCGATCCGCTTGCCGCTGCCGGGGCCGCCCACCACCTGGGCACCGAGCAGCAGCCCCGAGCCGCGTTCGGTGATGAGCTTGATCGCGATCGGCGCCGCCCCGGGGTAGTAGCCGGCCCTCGTCGTCCCCTCGATCAGCTCGGTGCGGAAGTCGAAGCCGCCGTCCTCGGCCTGGGTCGTGCACAGGCCCGTGCGGGCGACCTCCAGGTCGCCCACCTTGGTCATCGCCGTGCCGAGCACGCCGGCGAAGCGCGCGGCCCGGCCGCCGATGACCGAGCCGGCGACCCGGCCCTGCTTGTTGGCGTGGGTGCCGAGCGCGACGTGCGCCGGGTCGCCGGTGATGCGATGGAACGTCTGCGCGCAGTCCCCGGCGGCGAAGACCTCCGGATGGGAGCGGCTGCGCTGGTTGCGCTGCACGTCGATCGCGCCGGTGACGCCGAGCCGCAGCCCGGCGTCACCGGCGAGGGACACCTCCGGACCCATGCCGAGCCCCAGGACGACGAGATCGCACGGGTAACTCCCCGCATCGGTGCGGACGGCGCGCACGGCACCGTCGGCGTCCACCTCGATCTCCCGTACCGGCTGCCCGGTCTGCACGTCGATGCCCATGGCACCCATCGCCTCGCAGACGCGCTCGCCCATGTCGTCGTCCAGCTGCGCCATCGGCAGCGGATCGGCCAGCACGACGGTCACGTGCAGCCCCCGGGTCTGCAGGACCTCGGCCATCTCCAGCCCGATGTAGCCGCCACCGAGGACGACCGCGCGCTGCGCCCCGGCGGCGATCGCGGCGCGGATGTCGGCGCCGTCGGCCAGCCGGTGCACGCCGTGGACGCCGTCGGCGTCCAGCCCCGGCACCCGCGGGCGGAACGGCCGGCCTCCGGTCGCCACGACGAGGGCGTCGTAGCCGAGTCGCTCGCCCGTCGCCGTGACGACGGCGCCCGCATCGAGGTCGATCGCCTGGGCCCGGGTGTCGGTGCGCACGGAGATGTCCTGGGCCGCGAACTGCTCCGGGGTGCGGGCGATCAGCCGGTCCCGGTCGGGAACCAGCCCGCCGATCCAGTACGGGATGCCGCAGGCGCTGTAGGAGACCTCCGGCCCCTGCTCGAGGACGACGATCTCCAACTGTCTGGCGTCCTTGAGCCGGCGCGCCTGGGCGGCGGCCGACAAGCCCGCGGCGTCACCGCCGATGACGACCAGCCGGTCTCGGTTCACGCGCACAGGGTGTCACCCCGACGGCGAGTCGGCTGCTCCCGCACGCAGTCGATCGGCCCCACGGCTGGCGGCGACCAGCCGGGCGGGGCTCGGGGCACCCCCGACGCTCCGCCCCGGAGTCATGCCCGGCGGAAGACCTTGCCGGGGTTCAGCAGCCCCGCCGGGTCGAGGGCGGCCTTGATCGAGCGGTGCACGTCGAGGGAGACCGGCCCGATCTCCCGCTCCAGCCAGTCGACCTTGATGGCTCCGACGCCGTGCTCGCCGGTGATCGTGCCGCCCAGTGAGAGACCGAGCTCGAGGATGTCGTCGAACGCGGCGAACGCCCGCACTCGCTGGTCGGGGTCGGCGGGGTCGAAGCAGATGGTGGGATGCATGTTGCCGTCGCCGGCGTGGCCGACGACCCCGATCACGAGACTCCGGGCGGCCGAGATGGCGTCGCATCCGTCGAGGAACGCCGCGATCCGCGACCGAGGGACGGCGACGTCGTCGATGAGCGTGCTGCCCAGTCGTTCGAGGGCCGGCAGCGCCATCCGCCGGGCGGCCAGCAGCAGGTCACCCTCGGCGGCGTCGTCCGTGGTGTGCACGAAGTCCGCGCCGGCCTGCTCGCACAGCTCCGCGAGCGCCGCGATCTCGGCTGCCGCGGCCGCTCCCCCGGCGTCGGACTGGGCAACGAGCAGGGCCCGCGCCCCCCGGTCGAGATCGGCCTTGAGCAGGTCGTCGACCGCGCAGATGCACGTGTTGTCCATGACCTCGAGAAGGCTGGGCACCAGGCCGCTGGTGACCACCCGCTCCACGACCTGCCCGGTCTGCGCGGTGGTGGCGAACGTCGCGGCCAGCGTGACCGGTCGTTGCGGCGCGGGGCGCAGGGCCAGGGTCGCCTCGGTGATGACGCCGAGCGTGCCCTCGGAGCCGACGAAGAGGCGGACCAGGTCGTACCCGGCCACGCCCTTGACCGTGCGCCGGCCCGTGCGCAGCACCCGGCCGTCGGCGAGGACGACCTCCAGCCCCATGACGTAGTCGGTCGTGACGCCGTACTTGACGCAGCAGAGCCCGCCGGAGTTGGTCGAGAGGTTGCCGCCGATCGTGCACCAGTCGTAGCTGGAGGGGTCCGGCGGATAGAACAGGCCGGATCCGGCGACGGCGTCGCGCAGGGACTTGTTCACCACCCCGGGCTGGACGACGACGAGCCGGTCGGCGGGAGAGATCTCCAGGACGGCGTCCATCCGGGTCATGACCAGGGTGATCGCGCCGTCCACGGCGTTGCTTGCCCCCGCGAGGCCGGAGCCCGCGCCGCGGGGGACCACCGGGATCGCGTGCCGCGCGGCCACCTGCATGACGGCGACGACCTCGGCAGTGCTGCGCGGGAGGACGACGGCCGCCGGGAGGCCAGCCGGGGCCAGCATGGCCTGGTCACGGGCGTAGGCGGCCGTGACGTCGGGGTCGGTGAGAACGTTGTCGGCGCCGAGCACGGTCCGCAGCTCGTCCACCCACGCCGTCGCCACTGTGGTCACGGTCACACCGTACGGCTGCCGCGGGGCGTTCAGGTCACGCCGGGTCCAGGCCGAGGTCCGCGAGGGTGAAGGCGGCCCGGTATTCGAACCCGGCCTCCTCGACGGCGGCGCGTCCGCCGCGGTCGACGATCACCGCGACCGCGATGACCTCCGCCCCGGCTTCCTGGAGCGCCTGGGCGGCGGTCAGCGGGCTGCCGCCGGTCGTCGACACGTCCTCCACCACCAGGACCGCGCGGCCGTCGACGTCCGGCCCCTCGATACGGCGCTGCAGGCCGTGCGCCTTGCCGGCCTTGCGGACGACGCAGGCGTCCAGGAAACCCTCGCCGTCGGCGGCGGCGTGCAGCATCGCGGTCGCCACCGGGTCGGCACCCAGCGTCAGCCCGCCGACGACGTCGTAGCGCAGGTCGCCGGTCAGCTGCCGCATCACGCGCCCGACCAGCGGAGCGCCCTCGTGGTGCAGCGTGAGCCGGCGCATGTCGATGTACCAGTCGGCCTCCCGCCCGGAGGAGAGCGTGACCTTTCCGTGGACCACAGCGAGGTCGACGATCAGCTGGAGCAGCCGTTCGCGGTCGGGCAGGGCGGCCCCGCCCCAGGGGCCCGCCCCGGGCGACGAGGGGTGGGGGGCGACGGGGTCCTGTTCCATGTGAGCGACCCTAGTTATTCAGGACGCCGGCGGGATCAGCACCTGGTCGATGACGTAGACCGTCGCGTTCGCGGTCTGCAGGTTGCCGCAGATCACGCGGGCCGGGCCCGCGCCGAGGAGGGTGCCCTCGGTCGCGACACTGAAGGCCTCCGGCGAGACGTCGATGGTCACCTGGTCGTTGTTGAGGGTGGTGTGCGTGCCGGCCAGCCGAGCCGGCGTCAGCCGGCCCTGGATCACGTGGTGCGTGAGCACGGCCGTCAGCGAGGCCGTGTCGGTCATCAGCCTCCTGAGCGCGTCGCGGGGCACCGCGTCGAACGCCGCGTTGGCCGGCGCGAGGACCGTCACGTCCGCCTGGCTGTTCAGCGGGGCGCCGAGGCGTGCCGCAGCGATGGCGGCCGCGAAGACGCGCAGGACCGGGTTGTTGGCGATCGCGGTTCCGGCCGGGTCGTCCGACATCCCGGCGAAGCTGCCCTCCCCGGCGGCGGGGATCTCCCCGCACCCCGTTCCGAAAGGCTGATCCGACACCGGCTGGGCGGCGGTCGCCGACGCGGCGGCGGGGGCGGCGCTTCCCGACGACGTCGCACCTGTCTCGGAGGCCACTCCGGCGGCACATCCGCCCAGGACCGCCACGAGTCCGCAGACGGCGGCCAGGTTCACCGCATGGCCGACCACGCGGCCTGCCGCACTGCGCTTCACGTCGGGAGAACTCTCTTCCGGCCCGCACGGCCGGTCCCTCCGGTCCGCCCGAGGAGCGTGCCACGCCCGCGGATCTGCGCGGACCTGCCGGTCGGTCGACGCGCCGCTGCCGGGTGACAGGAGTGATCTGCGAGGCTGGACGACGTGTCGAGCACTTCTACACCCCCCGAGGACGCCGCACCGGCGACCACCATGCCGGCCTCCGTGCGGGTCGCCGTCATCGTGATGTCGCTCCTCGCGGGGCTGCTCCTGCTGAACGCCGGACTGACCTGGTTCAGTCGCGAGCAACTGGCCGACGCCCTGGTCGACGGAGGCGCACTCTCCCGATCGGAGGCCCGGCGCTTCGTCGTCATGTGGCTGATCCCCTATCTGACGCTGGGGCTGGTCCTGGCCGCAGCGGCGTGGTTCCTTCCCCGCCGGCGGGCATGGGCCCGCTGGATCGGACTGGCCGCCACCGTCGTCCTCGGCCTGCTGACGCTGTTCTCGGTGCTGGCCGGCGGCGGCGTGACCGTCGGGTCGCTCCTGCTCCTCGTGCTGGCGATTGCTGGCATCACCAGCCTCATGTCCCGCTCGACGATCGGCTGGGTGCCGCGCCTGCGCGGCACCCGCTGATCCGCCCCGTCCAGAGACGGGCCACGACCGGCTCCCGGCCGCTCCGCGTCCACGCACCGCCAGTGCGGTGGGGGGCGACCGCCCCG
>JAOPWJ010000056.1 GCA_025965715.1 Blastococcus sp.
CCGCCGGTGACCCCGATGCGCTCGCCGGTGATGTAGCTGGACTCCTGCGAGGCCAGGAACACGTACGCCGGTGCCAGCTCCGCCGGCTGTCCGGCGCGACCGAGCGGGGTGTCCGAGCCGAAGGAACTGACTTCCTCCGCCGGCATGGTCGCCGGGATCAGAGGCGTCCAGATGGGTCCGGGCGCCACGGTGTTGACCCGGATCCCCTTCGGCGCCAGCTCCTGGGACAGGCCCTTGGTGAAGTTGAGCAGGGCCCCCTTGGTCGAGGCGTAGTCCAGCAACGACGGCGAGGGCTGATAGGCCTGGATGGAGGTGGTGACGATGATGCTCGAGCCCGGCTGCATGTGCCGGACCGACGCCTTGCAGAGCCAGAACGTCGCGAAGACGTTGGTGTAGTAGGTGCGCAGCAACTGCTCGGTGGTCAGTTCCTCGATCCCACTGATGGACATCTGGTAGGCGGCATTGCTGACCAGCACGTCGATGCCCCCGAGCTCGGAGACCGTGCGTTCGACCAGGCTCGAGCAGAAGTCCTCCTCCCGGAGGTCCCCGGGTGCGGTGACGACCTGACGCCCGGCATCGCGGACGACCTGCGCGGTGACCTGGGCGTCCTCCTCCTCCTGGGGGAGATAGGAGAGGACGACGTCCGCCCCCTCCCGGGCGAACGCCAGCGCTACAGCCCGTCCGATGCCGGAGTCGCCGCCGGTGATCAGGGCGCGTTTGCCCTCGAGCCGGCCGCTGCCCCGGTACGTCGACTCGCCGTAGTCGGGCTCGAGGTCCATCTCGGACTCCAGCCCGGGGTGGTCGATCTCCTGCTCGGGTTGGTCGTCCGGCTGGGCGTTCTGGGTGGTGGGGTCCTGCTCGGAGTACTGGTCCTGGCTCATGGGCGTCCTTCGACTGGCGGGCGGTGCGCCGCACGTACCCGGATGCGCCTCCGGCACTCGCCACCTTTCGGGGCGGCCGCGGCGGAAGGACACGTCACCTGCACGCTCGCGCACCGACCCCCGGCAGAGCGCTGGCCTTCGCGGCTCCACTCGTCCAGGGTCTCTCGTGCCGCAACACCGCCGTCCAGGTGGCGACCGGCGGCGCACTGCTCACCACGCCGGCGGCCGACGCCCTCGCGAACGGGCCGGTCCACCGGCCGGTGCAGCGCTGACGGCAGGTCTGGGCACGCGCGCCGCCGGCCTGCTCGTCCGGGACTCCGGTGGCGCAGCGGAAGGGCGCTCGACCGGCCTACGGCCGAGCCGGTGCGCGGGGGCGGCGGCCAGGATGCCCCGGCTGTTCGCGCGTGCCGGGCTCCGGACGAGGGGCGGGCCCCTCGCCCCGAGCGGACGATGGCCCGATGGCTCAATCCCCGACCCACTACGTCGCGCTCGGCGATTCCATCTCCATCGACGACTACGCCGGCGGTCCGGGCCGCGGCGGAGCCAGCCTGCTCTTCGCCAACCGGGACGAGGACTTTCCGGACTGGCGCGGGCGCGACCTGCGCTCCGGCGAGCCCGGGGCGATGTTCTCGCTGCTGGCCACGGACGGCGCCACGACGACCACCCTCCTCGACGTCCAGTTGCCCCGGCTGGCTGCACTACCGGTTCGCCCGACGCTGGTCACTCTGACGATCGGTGGCAACGACCTCCTGCGGTCCTACGGCAACACCGGCGCCGCCCGCGACGTGATCACGCGCGTGCAGGCTGCGGTGAGCCGGGTCCTGCCCGAGATCGCCGACCTCCTCGGGAGGTCCGACCGGATCGTCCTCGGCACCGTCTACGACCCGAGCGACGGGACGGCAGACGCCGCACGCCTCGGACTGCCGCCCTGGCCGGATGGTCCGGCGGTGATCGGAGAGCTCAACGAAGCGCTCCAGGAGGTCGCGGTGCGCCAGGGGGTCGCGGTGGCCGACATCGCGGGGAACTTCCATGGGCACGGACTGCTGGCCGGGGACCCGGCGCGGCGCGAGGCCCGACCGGCCGAGCAGGACCTGTGGTTCTGCAACGTGATCGAGCCGAACGCCTGGGGAGCCGGCGGTGTTCGGCAGGCGTTCTGGTCGGCGATCCACTGACCTCGGAGTGCCCCCGGGCGCTCCACGAGCGTCCGGCCAGGCGCGCGGCACGGTTCGGCGCGAACGGCTCCCGGCACACCCCTCGCGGAACGGCCGGGCTCCTCGGTGGGCCCGGGAACCGACCGGACCACGTCGTTTCGTTTCCGTGGCGCCGGGCATAGGTGCGGAACGCGGCCGGGTGGAAAGCACCGCTCATGACGAAGGCCTCGTGGAGCTGCCATGGTCATGAGACCCGAAGTGCGTCGCCGAGCGCCGTTGGTGGCGCCGACACCGATGACCGGCGCCAGCTGGCTCCCACCGTCGGAGCACCAGCAGCAGGGCATGCAACACGAGGCGGTCCTCGACCTGGGCTGGGGCCGCCTGGTGTTCGGTCAGACCTACTCCTCCCAGCGCCGACTGGTGCAGGCGCTGCGCGGTGAGGCGGACGGCCGCCGGGACATCTGCATGTACCCGCGGGATCCCCAGGTGCTGGTCGGCGTGGCCCCCGACGAGTTGTTCATCGATCCGTCGTACACCTTCCGGCTCGACCTGCACCGGTACCGGTCCCGTCGGGACCTCTTCGGGGACGTGTTCGTCCGCACGGTGACCTGCCCGGCCGACATCGCGGGGATCAACCGGATCCACGCGGTCAACGGCATGCTGCGCGGGGACGAGGCCACGATGTGGCGCAACCACCACACGCGTGCCGTCACCTACCTCGTCGCCGAGGACCGTCGCACCGGGAGCCTGGTGGGCACGGTGACCGGGATCGACCACGTGGCCGCGTTCGGCGATCCGGAGGGCGGCAGCAGCCTGTGGTGCCTGGCTGTCGACCGCACCAGCGCACCCCCGGGGACCGGTGAGGCACTGACCCGGGCTCTGGCCGAGCGCTACGACGCCCGGGGCCGGTCCTATCTCGACCTCTCGGTGCTGCACGACAACGACGGCGCGATCGGGCTGTACCGCACACTCGGTTTCCGCCAGACCTCGGCCGTCTGCGTGAAGCGCAAGAACAGCGTGAACGCACCGCTGTTCGTCGGGGAGCCCGCCGGGCTCGACGCGCTCAACCCCTACGCGCGCATCCTCGCCGACGAAGCGCTGCGGCGGGGCATCCGCGTCGAGGTCACCGACGCCGCCTTCGGAGAGCTGCGGCTGACGTACGGCATCCGGACGGTCCTGACCCGCGAGTCGCTCTCGGAGCTGACCTCGGCGGTCGCCTCGAGCCGTTGCGACGACAAGCGCATGACCCGTCGCATCGTCCAGAAGGCCGGCGTGCGCGTCGCCTCCGCGGCCGAGTCCAGGGACGGCGAGCTGTCGGCCGCACTGGCACTCCTGCGTCGCTGCGGTTCGGTCGTGGTCAAGCCGGCGCGCGGCGAGCAGGGCACGGGCATCACCGTCGGCGTCGAGCGGCCCGCCGACCTGGAACGGGCGGTCGCCCTCGCGCTGCGGCACTGCCCGGACGTGCTGGTGGAGGAATTCGTGTCCGGACACGACCTGCGCGTGGTCGTCATCGACCACGAGGTCGTCGCGGCCGCGATCCGCCGCCCCGCCGAGGTGGTGGGGGACGGGCAGCGGGACGTCACGGCCCTGATCGAGGAGACCAGCCGGCGCCGCTCCCGGGCGACCGGCGGCGAGTCGCGCATTCCGCTCGACGACACCACCCGTGCCGATGTCGCGGCCGCCGGCTGGAACATGGACGACGTTCCGCCGATGGGCACGCGGGTGCGCGTGCGCCGGACGGCCAACCTGCACACCGGCGGCACGATCCAGGACGTCACGGACCGGCTGCATCCCGCCGTCGCCGCGGCGGCCACGCGCGCGAGCCGGGCCATCGGTATCCCCGTGACCGGCCTGGACTTCCTCGTTCCCGATGTGGACGGCGCCGACCACGTCTTCATCGAGGCCAACGAGCGCCCCGGCCTGGCCAACCACGAGCCGCAGCCCACGGCGGCCCGGTTCGTCGACCTGCTCTTCCCCGAGACCCGCAGGCGGTGAGGCGCTCTGGTTGACTCCTCGTCGGGCGGAGAACGGCCGGGACCGGTCGACGCCGACAGTGAGGGGGACCCCGTGCACCTCGGCGTCGACAGTTTCGTCTCGACGGTGACCGACCCGTCGAGCGGGCGTGTCATCGGGCCCGCGGAGCGGATGGCGCACCTCCTCGAGGAGATCGCGCTGGCCGACGAGGTGGGCCTCTACTCCTTCGGCATCGGGGAGCACCACCGCAGCGAGTACTACGACTCGGCGCCCCCGGTCATCCTCGCGGCCGCGGCGGCACGGACCTCGAGGATCCGCCTGGGCAGCGCGGTGACGGTGCTGAGTGCCGCCGATCCGGTCCGGATCTTCCAGCAGTTCGCCACGCTGGACCTGATCGCGAACGGACGGATCGATCTGGTGGTCGGGCGGGGCTCGTTCACCGAGGCCTTCCCACTGTTCGGGTTGTCCCTGGCCGACTACGACGAACTGTTCGAGGAAAAGCTCGACCTGCTGCTGCGCATCCGGGAGTCGGAGCGGGTCACCTGGTCGGGGCGCCACCGGCCGGCGCTGACGGGGCAGGGCGTCTATCCGCGGCCGCTGCAGGACCCCTTGCCGATCTGGATCGGCGTCGGCGGCACCCCCGAGTCCTTCGCGCGCGCGGGACTGCTCGGACTGCCGCTCATGGTGGCGATCATCGGCGGGGAGCCCCGCCAGTTCGCGCCACTGGTCGAGTTGTACCGGCGGGCCGGGGCACACGCGGGTCACCCGCCCGAGAAGATGCGGGTGGGGCTGCACGTCTTCGGCTTCGTCGCCGAGAGCACCCAGGCGGCCGCGGACACGATCTACCCCGGCTGGCACGAGATGTTCACCAAGGTCTCCCGGGAGCGTGGCTTCGCGCCGCCGACGCGGGCCCAGTTCGACGCCACGAGCGGTCCGGACGGCGCCTTCTTCATGGGCGACCCGGACACCGTCGCCACGAAGCTGGTGCGTGTCTCGGAACAGCTGGGTGGGGTGGAACGCGTCGCGCTGCAGATGACCAATCCGCGCCTGGCACACGGGGACCTGCTGCGCGGTATCGAGCTGCTCGGCACCGAGGTCGCGCCGCGGGTCGCTGGACCGTAGGGGCCACGGATCCGGGACGACGTCAGTTCCCGGTCAGCAGCGCGCGCACGGCCTCGATGGTGTCGGCCTCGGCGGGCGTCTTGTCCGGGCGGTAGCGCAGCACGCGGGCGAACCGCAGGGCGACACCGCCGGGGTAGCGGGGGCTGCGCTGCACGCCGTCCAGGGCGATCTCCACGACGAACCCCGGGCGGAGGAGCACTCCCCAGGCCGGCTGCTCGCGGGCATGGTCGGGGAAGGTGCGCGTCTGCCAGTCCAGGAGTTCGTCGGTCATGCCCTTGAAGGTCTTGCCGACCATGACCGGCTCCCCGCCGTCCGGGTCACGGGCGCCCAGGTGGATGTTGGAGAGCTTCCCCGCGCGCCGGCCGTAGCCCCACTCGGCGCCGAGGACGACGAGGTCGAGGGTGTGCACCGGCTTGACCTTCTGCCAGGCCTTGCCGCGCCGGCCGGCGGCGTACGGGGCGCCGAGGGACTTGACGACGACGCCCTCATGGCCCGCGGCGAGTGCGGCGTCGAGCATCTCGGCCGCCCGCTCCGGGCTGGGGCGGCGGACCCCCGGCATCCGGAGGGCCGCCTGCTCGTCGTCGGCGAGCAGCTCCGCGAGGGCGTCGAGGCGGACGCGCAGAGGCTCGTCGAGCAGGTCGCGGCCGTCGAGATGAAGCAGGTCGAAGAAGAAGGGGCTCAGCAGCACCCCCGCCTCGGTGGCGTCGCTCCCGAAGCGGCTCATCGTGTCCTGGAAGGCCCGCGGCCGGCCGTCGTCGTCGACGGCCAGGGTCTCCCCGTCCAAGACGGCGGTGTCGCAGGGCAGGGCCAGGACGCGGTCGACGAGCTCCGGCACGCCGTCGGTGATCTCGCGCAGGGTGCGGGTCCACACGCCTACGACCTCGCCGGTCCGGTGCACCTGGATGCGGGCGCCGTCGAGTTTGAACTCCACGGTCACGTCCGCGCCGAGATGGGCCAGCGCCGCGTCCAGGGACGCCCCGGGGCTGGCGAGCATCGGGCGGACGGGGCGGCCGACCTGCAACCGCATTGCGTCGAGCGCCTCCACCCCACCGGTCAGGGCGGTGGCCGCCGTCTCCGGGAGCCGGCCGGAGAGCATGAACGCCCGGCGGACGCTCGGAGCCGGAACGTCCGCGGCGATGGCCACGGCGTCCAGGACGGTCCCCTCGAGGGCGCCCTGACGCAGCTCACCGGTCAGCAGCCGCACCAGGAACGGCCGCTCGTCGACCGTGGCGGCCGAGAGCAGCGAGGCCAGGAGCGTGTCCCGCCGGGCCGCCGAGCCGGAGCCGGAGATGGCCGCCAGCTCGCCGAGGACGTCGTCGATGCCGGCCACGGTCAACCCCGGCGCGGGCGCCGGGTCGCCCGACATCCTCGACAAGGTGCGCCAGCCGACGCCGAGCCGGCCCTGACGTGTCTCCCCGGCCAGCCATGCGGTCACCGACCCGACCTCCCCGGCATCGGCCCGGCGGAGCACCGCGGCTATCGCCTGCGCCTTGGCGGTGCGCGACCTCGTCGCCGCGACGGCGGCGGATGCGGCGACGACGTCGGCGAGCAGCACCCCGACATGGTGTCAGCCCACGGGCCGGTCACTGCCGGCCACGACCCGGCTCCCCCCTACGGTGCCGGCTCCGCGCGCGCCCCCGCCCGCACGGCGTCCGCCTCGCCCGACGGCGGGACCTGCGCGGCGGTGTTCCCGACGAACGTCGTGGTCGGCGGCGCCGGGTCGCCGTCCCTGGCCGACCGCTGGGCGGGCGGCCGCGGACGCTCCTGCGACACGGCCGCGGGATCCGCTCGCCCCCACTCGGCCTCCACGTCGGTGAGCAGTGCCTCCAGGTAGGAGCGCAGCTGGACCCGGCAGGCCTGCGCGAACGTCTTGAGGTAGACGACCTGCTCCTCGAGCTCCTCCACGCTGCGTCCGCTCTCGCCCCGCGCCGGCGATCCGGCAGTGAGCTTGGCCGCGGCCTCCTGCGCGGCCTGGATGATCGCGCCCGCGTTCTCCCGCGCCTGGCGAACCTGCTGCTCGTACTCCGCACGCGCCTCGCTGGTCACCTGGCGGCTGAACTCCTCCGCCTCGGCGACGTAGTTGTCGGCGGTGAGCTGTGCGCTGGCCAGGATGCGGACCGCCTGGTCGCTCGGCGGTACGGGGGCGACGGCGTCGTCCACGTGTGCCTGCAGGGCCCGGACCTGGTCGCGCAGGGCGGCCTTCTCCGCGTAGAGCCGCCCGAGCTCCTCGGCCACCCGGCTCATCACCCGGTCGACCTCGGAGTCGACGTACCCGGGGCGCCGGATGGTGGCGCGGGTGAACCGCACGTTCTGGAGGTCCGCCGGCGTGAGCCCACGCTCGCCGTGCCCGGTCCCGTTCTGTCCGCTGGTCATTCGGTCACCTCTCCGTCAACGCTGGGCCCCGGTCGGCTCGGGGCGAAGACCTCACTCCGGATGCGTGCCTGCGGAATGCCGTGCCGCAGGAGCCGGGCGACGGTGTCCTCCACCATCGCTCCCGGACCTGCGATGAACACCTCTCTGCTGGACCAGGGACCGTGGCGGAGCACCACCTCGCCGACGTTCCCGTGCTCCAGGGAGGAGCTCGCGTCGTGGGAGACGACGAAGGTGACGGTCAGCCAGGGGTGCTCCTCGCCCAGTCCCTCGAGGGCGGCGCGGTCATAGATCTGCTCCTCGTTGACGAACCCCGCGAACAGGTCGACCCGCCGGGCCGGGCCGTGCCTGGCGACCTGGTCGATCAGCGCCTTCAGCGGCGCCAGACCCATGCCACCGGCGACCAGCAGGAGGTCACGGTCGGAGTCCCCGTCGAGGGCGAGGTGCCCCACCGGCGGTCCGAGACGGAGGACGTCGCCCACCCCCACGCGCCGGACCAGCGCGGAGCTGACCGGACCGCCGTCCCGGGCCTTGACGTGCAATTCCAGGAGGCCGTCGGGCCGCGGTGCGTTGGCGGGTGAGTAGTAGCGCCACAGCCGGGGCCGCAGCCCGGTCTCGAGCGAGACCGACTGGCCGGGGAGGTGGTCGAAGCGGACCCGCGGCCGGACCAGCAGGACGGCGACGTCGACCGAGCGGCGCTCGTGCGCGACGACGTCGGCGTCCCACCAGGCAGGCTGTTCCGCGGCCTGCTCCGCCGCGTCGATCATCACGTCGGCGACGAGGGTGTACGCCTCCGTCCAGTCCTTCGCCAGCTCGGGGGTCCACGCGTCGTCGAAGTGCTCGAGCGTGGCCAGCAGGCTGGCGCCGACCGCCGGGTAATGCGCCGCCACCGTGCCGAACTTGCGGTGGTCGCGGCCCAGCTGCCGGAGGATCGGCACGAGGGCGTCGAGGTCGTCCACGCGGGCCACGACGTCGCCGAGGGCGGCGAACAGGCGGTCGCGCTGGTGCGCCATGGACACCGGGAACAGCTGCCGGGTCTCGGGATGGCTCAGGAAGAGGTGCGAGTAGAAGTACAGCGGGGCCTCGTCCCCGGTGGCTGCGGCCTTGCCGAAGTTGGCCCGCATCGCCGCGACGTCCACGGGCGCCTCCTCAATCGTGTGGTTGCCGCCCCGCCCGCGGTGCGGGACGCGGCGGGCCGGGCGTGGGAACAGGGGACCGCGTGATCAGGCGCCGTCGGCAGCGTCCCGGCCGTCCGCGCCGGGCGTCGCCTCGGTGACGAGGTCGGCCTGCCAGAGGTCGGGGCCGAACACTTCGTACTGGATGTCGCGGGCCGGCACGTCGCGGTCGATCAGCGCGCTGCGGACGGCCCGCATGAACGGCAGCGGTCCGCACAGGTAGTACAGCGCATGCTCAGGCAGCTTCACGTCGTCGAGGTCCATGACGCCGGCGTGGACCTCGACGGGGAGCGAGCTGTCCGCGCCGCGCTCGTACCAGACGTGCGCGGAGCCCCCGGGCAGGGCACGGACGTCCTCCAGCACCTGGTGCCGCAGGGCGAAGGAGGCCTCGTCCACGTCGGCGTGCAGGAGCGTGATCGGCACGTGCGAGCGGGCGGTCGCCAGATGCGACAGCATGCCCGCCATCGGGGTGACGCCGATGCCCGCGCTGGCGAACACCACGGGGCGGCCCGAGTCGTCCAGGACGACGTCGCCGAACGGCAGCGACATCGTCAGCCGGTCGCCGACCTCCACCGAGTCGCAGAGCAGGTTCGAGACCTCGCCGTCGGGCGTGCCGTTCCCGCGCACCCGTTTGACGGAGAACTGCCGATGCTCCCCGTCGTCGGCCCGTGTGAGGCTGTACTGGCGGGGCTGGCGCACGCCGTCGGGCATCGGGACCTGGACGGTGACGTACTGGCCGGGCAGCGAGGTCTTCACCAGACGGTCGTCGGTCCGGCGCATCCGGAAGGTCACGACGTCGTCGGTCTCACGGACCTTCTCGGCGACCTCCCACTCGCGCCACACCGTCTCCGGCCGGACGCCGCGCGCGCTGTAGAGGCCGCGCTCCTGGTTGATCAGCGCATAGGCCATCAGCCAGTAGACCTCGTCCCAGGCGGCGGCCACCTCGGGCGTCACGGCGGTGCCGAGCACGTCCACGATGGCCCAGAAGAGATGGTCGTGGACGACGTCGTACTGCGCCGGGGTGATGCCCAGGGAGGCGTGCTTGTGCGCGATCCGGGACAGCAGGTGCTCCGGGTGCTGCTCGGGCACCTTCATCAGCGAGCTGGCGAAGACCGCCACCGAGGCCGCCAGTGCCATCTGCTGCGTCTTCTCGGCCTGGTTGCCGCGGTTGAAGGTGCCGTCGAGCAGCTCGGGGTGTTCGCCGAACAGGTGCGCGTAGAAGCGGGTCGCGATCTCCTCGATGTTGTCGGCGACCGCCGGGAGGGTCGCCTCGATGACGGGTCGGGATCGGTCCGAAAGCAACGTGTTCTCCTTGCCAGTCGACTGCCCCCCGCTGGCGCGGTTACGTTCCGCTGCTCAGCCGCTACCCGTTCTGGCGCATCTGAGGCCTACGAATTCGGCCGGGCGTGTCGCGGAGGCTCCCGTGACGGACCGGTGACGCGGTCGACGCTAAGTTGGCCGGCCGTCGGCCACACCGGCGGATCCGCCGAACGGGGGGACCGGCATGACCGAGTGGGCCACGACCCCCTACCCGTCGGGAGGCCGGCGCCGTCCGGGCGGCCCACCTGGCCACGGGCCGGCCAGCCGACCCGGTCGGGCGCGGGCGTCCGGACGACGCAGGTCATCGCGCCCCGGTACCCGTACGCCGGCAATGCCTTCGTGGGCGGGCGCCTGCGGCGCGTGGGTGTCGGATTCCGCTCCATCCCGTCGGTCGACCGGTCGCGCCACGTGACCGGAGCGCGTGAGAAGCCCGCGCACTGCCGTGCTGACGCACGGGCCGCGTTCGGCGGCCCGACTGCGCCGCCATGGCTGCGCCTCGTGGAACGGCAGGGTTCGCTGCCCGTCGACCAGCGGCGGCGGGGCCTGCGACCGCTCGACGTGAGCCCCCTCCTGGCTTGCGCGCGAACTCGCCCGTCCCAGCGGCACCGTCCGGGCGACGGCC
The DNA here is from genome assembly GCA_025965715.1 of Blastococcus sp. Classification (GTDB taxonomy): domain Bacteria; phylum Actinomycetota; class Actinomycetes; order Mycobacteriales; family Geodermatophilaceae; genus Blastococcus_B. The sequence continues at coordinate 10,616 of JAOPWJ010000056.1, forward strand.
CGGAGCGGGACACACCGTGACGGCGATCGTTGTGGAGACCGAGCGGCTGATCCTGCGTCGGCTGACACTCGACGACCTCGACGCCCTGGCGGCGCTCTACCGCGATCCGGAGGTGCGCCGGTATTTCCCCGACGGCGTCCGTACCCGGGAGCAGACGCGTGCGGAGCTGGAGTGGGTGATCGACGTCTACTACGGGCAGTACGGCTACGGCCTCTGGGCGGCCGTGCTCAAGGAGACCGGCGCCTTCATCGGCCGGTGCGGACTGCTGCCCTGGGAGATCGCCGGCCGTACCGAGGTCGAGGTGGCGTACCTCCTCGACCCGGCGTACTGGGGTCGCGGGCTGGCCACCGAAGCGGCGCGCGCGATCGTGCAGCACGCGTTCGGCACGCTTCCGGTCGACCGGCTGATCTGCCTGCTCGATCCGGAGAACCGCGCCTCCCGGGGCGTCGCCGTCAAGCTCGGCATGACGCTGCTCTGGAACGACTACGTCGACGAGTACGGCCTCTCCCACGTCTACGCCGTCGACCGACCGGGGCCCGGCGGCAGCCCGTCCTGAGGCGTCGCCCGAGCGCCGTCACCCGCTGTCCCGGGCGTCGGTGAGCAGGGCTTCCACCGGGGGGGAGCGGCGCACGCGCACCGGCCGGCCCGCCCGCTCCGCCGCGGCCAGGTGGTCGAGCACCAGGTCCAGCGCCGGCCTCGACAACCGGGTGACCGAGCCGGCATCGATGCCGTCGACCGGCATCGGCTCGCGGCCGTATCGCCGCACGAAGGAGTCGACGGAGGTCGCGTCCACCTCACCGGCGAGGCAGAGCACCCGCCCGCCGGCGGTGTTGAGCAGCCGGACCAGACCGCCACCCGTGCCGGCGGTCGACTCAGGAACAGTCATGGCAGGCAGTCTCCCCGGAGCCTGTGAGGAAGCCCACGGACCGGATCGGTCGTTCCGCCGACCAATATGGTCGGGAGAGTCGTAACGTCCTCCGGGTGACACGGACGTTCCGGCAGCAGTTCGACGAGGGCATCCTCGATCGCGCCGCCGCACTGTTCGCTCGGCGCGGCTTCGAGCAGACCTCGGTGCAGGCCGTCGCCGACGCCGTCGGGCTGTCCAAGGCCGGGCTCCTGCACCACTTCCCGAGCAAGGAAGCGCTGCGCGAGGCGGTGCTCGCCCAGGCCGAATCCCTGGGGCAGCGGGTGCTCCAGCACGTGCAGGACCTGCCGCTGGGCATGGCGCGTGACCGGCGCGCCGTCGATGTCATCGTCGACGTGGCGCTGGCCTATCCGGGCCTGGTCGCGCTGATGCTGGTGCCCGCCACCCAGGACGGCGCCGTCGCCGCCCGATCGGGGGACGTCACGACCGTCGCGGTGTTGCAGGCCTTCGGCGTGGACCTCGCGACCACCGACCAGGAGCGCCTCGTCCGGGTCATCGGCGCTCTCTCGGCGCTCGCCGTCCTCACCCTCGCCGCCCATCACCAGGACACGACCACCGCCTGGCGGCCTCTCGTCGTCGCCACCTGTTTCGACGCACTCGGCCACCGCCGCACCGATGCGCTCTCCGCTCGCCCCGACCAGGTGGAGGCCTGATCCCCATGGCTCGCTTGCTGTACCGACTCGGCTCCGTCTGCCACCGCCACCGCGTGGTGGTCGTCGCCGTCTGGCTGCTCGTCCTCCTCGGTGGGGGCGTCGCCGCGGCCACCCTCGCCGGGGAGACGTCGAACGCCTTCTCCATCCCCGGCCAGGAGTCCACGACCGCGCTGGACCGGATCCAGGAAGAGTTCGGCAGCGCCGGGGGCACCACCGCCCGCGTGGTCGTGCAGGCGCCCGAGGGCGACACCCTCACGACTCCGCAGCACGCCGCCGCCGTGGGCGACCTGGTCGCCGCCCTGTCCGCGCTGCCCGGCGCCAGCTCGGCCAGCAACCCCCTCGACCCGGCCGCGCCCACCGTCAACGCCGAGCAGACGACCGGCTACAGCACCGTCACGTACTCGGCGGGTGCCGGTGAGGTGACCCCCGAGCAGCAGGACGCGCTGCTCGCCGCCGTCGCCGCCGCCCGGGACACCGGCCTGACCGTCGAGGTCACCGGGGAGGCCGTCCAGGAGCCGCCGCACATCGGCGGCGTCGCCGAGGTCCTGGGCGTGGTGGTCGCCCTCGGGGTGCTCGCGGTCACCTACGGATCGCTGGTGCTGGCCGGCATGAACCTGCTCACCGCCATCGTCGGCGTCGGTATCGGCGTCCTCGGCGTCACCATCGCCACCGGGTTCACCGACCTGTCCTCGACCACGCCCACCCTCGCCGCCATGCTCGGCCTGGCCGTCGGCATCGACTACGCCCTGTTCATCGTCAGCCGCTACCGCCAGGAACTGCGTCGCGGCCGGGACGTCGGCGACGCGGTTGCCACCGCCGTGGGCACGGCCGGCTCGGCCGTGCTCACCGCCGGTCTCACCGTGGTCATCGCGCTGGCCGGCCTGTCCGTCGTCGGCATCCCGTTCCTGACCCAGATGGGCGTCGCCGCGGCGGCGACCGTCGTCGTCGCGGTGCTGATCGCCCTCACCCTCGTGCCGGCCGTGGTCTCCTGGCTCGGGCGGCGCACGCTGCCCCGCAAGCAGCGGGACGCGACCACCGGCGAGGACCAGGCGGTCCTGCGCGGGCGAGGATTCCTCGCCGGCTGGATCACCACGGTGACGCGTCGCCGGATCCTCACCCTGCTGGTGGCGGTCGCCGCCCTCGGCACGATCACCGTGCCGGCCTTCTCGATGCGGACGACGCTGGTCCAGACCCCGGCGGAGGGATCCACCGGCGCCCGCGCCGAGCAGCTGCTCGCCGCGGGCTTCGGCCCGGGCTTCAACGGCCCGCTCACCGTGCTGTTCGAGGGCGCCGGCGCGGTCGAGGCCGCCACGGCGGCCGGTGACGCGATCAGCGGCCTGCAGGACGTCGCGATGGTCATCCCGCCGGTGCCCAATGCCGCCGGCAGCGCGGCCCTGGTCACCGTCATACCGCAGTCCGGGCCCACCGACCCCGCGACCGAGCAGCTCGTCGCCGACCTCCGTGCCGAACTCGACGGCACCGCGGGCACGACCGCCGCCGTCACCGGCGCCACCGCGGTGAGCGTGGACGTCGCCGCCAGCCTCAACGACGCGATGCCGGTCTACCTTGCCCTCGTCGTGGGCCTGGCGCTGGTGCTGCTCGTCCTGGTCTTCCGCTCGGTGCTCGTGCCGCTGGTCGGAGTGCTGGGCTTCCTGCTCACCATCGGGGCGTCGCTCGGCGCCACCGTCGCGGTGTTCCAGTGGGGCTGGCTCGCCGACGTGGTGAACCTCGAAGGCACCGGGCCGCTGATCAGCCTCACCCCGATCCTGGTCATCGGGATCCTGTTCGGCCTGGCGATGGACTACCAGGTGTTCCTGGTCTCCCGGATGCACGAGGCGCACAGCTCCGGTGCCTCGCCGCTGGACGCCGTGCGCACCGGGTTCCGACAGGCGGCCCCGGTGGTCGTCGCGGCGGCGCTGATCATGTTCTCGGTGTTCGCCGGCTTCGTCCCCGCCGGCGACGCGACGATCAAGTCCATCGCCTTCGCGCTGGCCGCGGGCATCCTCTTCGACGCCTTCGTCGTCCGCATGGTGCTGGTCCCGGCCGCGCTGGCCTTGCTCGGCGAGCGTGCGTGGTGGCTGCCCCGCTGGCTGCGCTGGCTGCCTGCCCTCGATGTGGAGGGTGCCGGTCTCGAACGGCACGGCTCGGCAGCTCGGGGCGGGGCGAAGGAGCCCGCGGGCATCTCCGGCGCCTGAGGAGCGGGGGCGCGCCGGCCCTGGCCGCTCGCCGAGGTACTGACGGCACATACACCCCTCGGCCGTCGAGTCGCCAGCCCGTGGAGTGTGTCACCCTCCAAATCTTCGGCTGCCGATTGTCACGACTGCATAACGGCGTTACCGTTGCCCGGTCCGGTCGGCGTCACATCCCCATCCGGGGAGTCCGACCGGGCGCCGCCGAGTCGCCCTGTGGGCGAGCCGGGGACCCACCGCAGCACTGGGGTGAATCCTGCTCCCGGACGTTCCAACCGGGGCAGGTAGGGCCGCTTCCCGCCCGAACCCGTCAGCTAACTCGGTAGGCGGCCGACGGAAGAACGGAGAGCCGCCGGATGGCGCGCCCTTGCCCTGCCGCACGACCTCGCCTCATCGGGCATCCGACCAACCGGATGCACCCCCGCATCTGATCGCAGGCGGCCGTTCCGACGACCCCGCGGGTCCAGCACTCCGAGCACCCTCGCTCGACCGGCTTGTCGCCGCTTCCCTCTGCTGGCTCCCCGGCTTCCGACGTGACAGGGACGACCGCGCCTCGCTGCCCGCACTCCCGCCGCAGGCATCCGCGCCGCCACCCTGGCGCAGCTGCGCTCACCCCCTGGAGAACCCCTCCCATGGATCCCCGCACCACCACCGCTCGAGCCGCCGACCGCTCTGACCGCGGCCGGCACGCGCACCGCCGTCCGCCCGTCCCCGCCCGCCGCCCTTCGCTGTACCTGGGCGCGGCCGCGGCCGGCGCCCTGCTGGTGAACGTCCTGATCGGCATGGAGCCGGCCGCGCAGGCCGAGGCCGGGGCGTCCGAGTCGGTCAGCGTCGCCCGGCAGCTGGGGCTCACCGCTCAGTCCGGGGCCATCGACGTCTCCGAGGACCTGCAGCCGCTCGAGGAGCTGGCCGCAAGCCGGAGCAGCCGCGACGCCGACCGGACGGCGGCGGCGCAGGCGCAGGCCGCGGCCGACCAGGCCGAGCGCGACCGCCAGAAGGCCGAGGCGGAAGCCAAGGCCAGGGCCGATGCCAAGGCCAGAGCCGAAGCCGACGCGAAGGCCGCAGCCGCAGCCGCGCAGGCCGAGGAGGCGGTGGCGACCGCGGCGGCCGCCACCGCCACGGCGATCACCGCGATCGCCCACATCAGCAACAGCTCCGGGGACGTGCGGACCCAGACGCAGGCCGCCGCGAACGCCGTGGTCAGCAACGTGCCCGGAGTCGCCGGTCTGACCCTCGGCGGCACGCGCGCGAGCGCCACGGACCCGCACGGCCACCCATCCGGCCTGGCACTGGACTACATGGTCCTGTCCGACTCGTCGCTGGGCGACGCGATCGTGCAGTACCACCGCGACCACTGGGGAGAGCTCGGCGTGGAGTACCTCATCTGGCAGCAGCGCTATCTCGGTTCCCCCGGCGGCTCCTGGGAGCCGATGAGCGACCGGGGCAGTTCCACCGCCAACCACATGGACCACGTGCACGTGAACTACCTGGGCTGAGCCGGCCGGCTGCTCCACCGCCCCGTCGGTCGGTTCCGGTCGGACCCGTCGGTCAGACTGCCCGCGTGAACCGGATCGTCCTCCGGCGCCTCGGCGACGGTCTCGTGGAGGCCGTCGAGTCAGCTGAGGACGGCACGACGGCCGCGCTCACCCGCCTGCCCCCCGACGAACTCGGGCGGTTCGTGCGGCAGCGGGAGCTCGCGCCGGTCCGCTGGGTCTGGGACGACACCACGCGCTGGTACCCGCAGCTCCTCCAGGCCGGTGTCCGGGTCGAACGGTGCACGGACCTGAGGCTCACGCACGCCCTGCTCCGACGCTCGCCGTTCGTCGACCAGTCCGTGCTCGCGGGCGAGGATGCCGCGGGCTGGGAGGCCCTCGAGCCGGTCACGGCCACCGCCCCTGCCCTCTTTCCGCTCGAGGACCCGGCCGACCTGCTCGATCCGGTCGCCGAGCACGGACGCCAGCAGACCGCCCTCGCGGCGTCGGTGGCGGCGGGGCGGCTCGGCCTGCTGGTGGCTGCCGAGTCCTCCGGCGCCCTGGCGGCCGCAGAGATGAGCCATGCCGGGCTGCCCTGGCGTCCCGACGTGCACGAGAAGCTGCTGACCGATCTGCTGGGCCCGAGGCCGGCGGCCGGGCGGCGCCCCGCCGAGCTCGAGCGGTTGACCGGCGTGATCCGCGCGACGTTCGGCGCGCCCGCGCTCAACCCCGACTCGCCCGCCGCCCTGCTGCGCACGCTGCAGGACGCCGGGCTCCAGCTCGAGGACACCCGATCCTGGACCCTCCAGCAGCTCGAGCATCCCGGCATCCGGGCGCTGCTCGAGTACAAGAAGCTGTCGCGACTGCTCACCGCCAACGGCTGGAGCTGGCTGGACACCTGGGTGCACGAGGGCCGATTCCGCTCCTGGTTCCTGCCGGGGGGCGTGGTGACCGGACGGTGGGCCTCCAACGGCGGAGGCGCGTTGTCCGTGCCCATCCAGGTGCGCCCGGCGGCCATCGCCGACGACGGCTGGCGCTTCGTCGTCGCCGACGTCGCCCAGTTGGAGCCCCGCGTGCTCGCCGGCATGAGCGCGGACACGGCGATGGCCGAGGCTGCGCGTTCGACCGACCTCTACCAGGGCATGGTCGCCAGCGGTGCGGTGGCGACCCGTGCCGAGGCCAAGCTCGGGATGCTCGGCGCCATGTACGGCGGCACCCGCGGCGAGAGTGGGCGCATGATGCCCCGGCTGACCCGTCGCTATCCCCGGGCCATCGGTCTGGTGGAGGAGGCGGCGCGCGCGGGGGAGCGCGGGGAGGTGGTGCACACCCTGCTGGGCCGTGGCTCGCCCCTCCCGACCGGTTCGTGGGCCGAGCGCGCCGTCGACCTGGGCGAGGCGCCGGACGCCGTCGGTTCGCGGGAGGACCGAGACCGGCACCGCCGCGCCTGGGGCCGATTCACCCGCAACTTCGTCGTCCAGGGCACGGGCGCGGAGTGGGCTCTCTGCTGGCTGGCCGACCTCCGCAACCGGCTGTGGCGACTGGGTGGCGGACCTCTCACCGAGCGGCCGCACCTGGTGTTCTTCCTGCACGACGAGGTCGTCGTCCACACGCCCGAGCACCTGGCGGAGGACGTCGTCACGGTCGTGCGCGGAGCCGCGGCCGAGGCAGGCCGCCTGCTGTTCGGCGCCTTTCCCGTCGACTTTCCCCTCGACGTCGCGATCGTCGAGTCGTGGGCCGACGCGGGCTGAGTCGAGCCGGTCATCCCCGCGTAGGGGCGGTGATCTCGAGCATGTGATCGTTCGGGGCCTTCCAGTGGACGACGCGCTCGCCGCCGTTCGTGTTGATCGTTCCGGGGGGCTGATCCCGATCGCGTCATGCCTCCGGCGGGGAACGCCGTCGTCGATGACGTCGAGGGAGACAGGGTCCGCCAGTTCGGCCACCGCGAGCGGGCGAGTCCCGCGAGCCCGCTCCGGCTGCGGCAGAGGACAGGGCCGGTCGAGGAGGGCGGGTGTGTCCGCGACCAGCCGGAGCGGGGTCACCTCCGGCGCCGGATAGGCCGGGTCGCCGCCCTCGCCGCCCTCGCCGCCCTCGCCGCCCTCGCCGCCCTCGCCGCCCTCGCCGTCGTCCCGCGGGTCGCTTCCGAGTTCCGAGGTGTCGCCCGTGCCGACGGCGAAGCGCCGGATGCGCCGGGTCGCAGGCCGAACGACGTCAGCCGGGCGGCGTGCACCGTCGACGTCCGGTCGCTGCCGGAAACTATCCGACCGCAGGGAGCGGCGTCATCGGAACGCGCCGATGGTCCGGTCCAGGTAGTCGTTGCGGAACGCCCCGCGCGGATCGAACCGACGGACCAGCGCCCGGAAGTCGTCGAACCGTGGGTACCGGCTCTCGATCTCGTCGGCCTCGGCAGAGAACAGCTTGCCCCAGTGCGGCCGGGGCGCGCACGGGCGGAGAGCGTCCTCGATCTGCGGCAGGACAGCCCGCACCCCGGGCTCGTCGGGGAGCCAGGTGAAGTGCAGCGCCAGGACGTCGCCGCCGTAGGCCGGGCTCAACCACAGCTCGTCGGCCGCCACGGTCCGGATCTCGCTGATCTGCAGCAGCGGCGCGATCCGACCGGCCAGTGAACGCAGGGCGTCGCAGGCCGCTCGAGCATGCCGCCGCGGAACGAAGTACTCGCTCTGCAGCTCCTCTCCCTTGCTCGGCGTGAAGCCGGCGCGGAAGTGGGGGAGACGCTCGTGCCACTCGCCGGGCACGCCCAGTTGCTCGGTCAGGTTCTCGATGGACGAAGTCTTCAGCATGTGGGTCGGGGCGGTGGCCGACCGTGCACCGAAGAACTCCTCGGGGGCCATGTCGAGTTCGTCGATCCGCGACTTCACCCAGACCTGGGTGACCTCCCGCCAGTCGGTGAACACGCTGACGCTGTAGGCGGCATCGGCAACGGCGTCGAGATCGGCGAGCAGACGGTCCCACGGCAGGTCGACGTAGACGTTGTTGCGCACGGAGAAGGTCGGCTGGAAGCGCACACCGATACGCGTCACGACGCCGAGCGCCCCGAGGTGGACGACCGCGCCCGCGAAGTCGGGGTGGTCGGGTGTGACGGTGACCAGTTGCCCGTCGGACCGGACGATCTCGAGGCCGACCACCGAGGTGCTCAACGAGCCGTTGCGGTTGCCGGAGCCGTGGGTACCGGTCGCGGTGGCGCCCACCACAGTGATGTGCGGCAGGGACGCCAGGTTGTGGAGCGCGTAGCGCTGCCGGGCGAGCTCCACGACCAGCTCTCCGTACCGCATGCCGCCGGGGACCCAGGCGACGCCGGTGGCCACGTCATCGAGCCATTCGAGCTCGAGCCCGATGTCCAAGGCGTCGAGGGACACGAGGTCGGCCGTGGTGTCGGCGATGTCGTTGAAGCAGTGCCGCGATCCGAGGGCCTTGACCCGCTCACTGCCCGCGACGATCGCCTGCACCTCGGCGACCGTCCGCGGCCGGTGCAGCCGCGCAGCCCGGTAGGTGAGGTTCCCCGCCCAGTTCGTCTCCGGCTGCCGTGCGTCTGACCCGGGCGCCGCCGACCCCACCTGGTGCATCTCGCCCACGATCTCTCCACCGTCTCGGGCGGAGGACTCTACGGTCGGGTGGCCTCCGGCAGGGGAGCGGGCGACGTCGCCTCCGCAGCGTCGGTCGTGTCACCTGGTGACACGGTCGTGACAGTCCTAGCCTGGAGACGTGCCCGATACGCGACCGGTGCCCGGGGCCGACGCCACGCGGATCCGCGCTGCATTGGCGGGGGTGGCCAAGGCGCAGGAGAAGCTGGAGCAGGTGGTCGCCGATGCCTTGAAGCACGGCGCATCGGTGCGATCGGTGTCCGAGCTCGGGTTGTCGCCCAACACGGTGCAGAAGTACGGGCGCGCCCACGGGTGGCCCACGGAAGAGAACCGGGACCGCTTCTACGAGTCCCGCTACGACCGGGAGGAGCGGGAGAGCCACAGCTCATCGGTGTCCGAGTGACCCGTGCGGTGGCGGGCGGCCCCACCAGCAGCGGCGCCGTGCCGGTGAGGCCTGACCGTGCGAGCTCCGATATGAACGTCGTCGGCTGACAGGGACGCTACGCGGCTTTTGGGCTCCGCGCGGTGATCTAGGCAGCCGATGACACGTTGGGACGGGCGCCCCACCTGCGCATTCGCGCGCCGGTCGTCGTCCCCGCACGGCATCAGCCGCGCGGCGGTCCGGCGGTGGACGGCGGCACCGGGCATAATCGTCAACAGGGTCGATTGTGCACAATCGGTACGGGTGGAAGCGGGAGTTGCCATGGCGGGCCGGCGGTCCGTGGAAGAAGGCGGTCTGGACGTCGTCCGGATGCTGGACCAGTTCCAGGACGTCGCAAGCTTCCTCGACTCCCTGGTCCGGTGGGCGGTGGAGCAGACCCCGGGTGCGGAGGCCTGCGGATTGACCCTCGAGCAGGCCGGCCGAGGCATGACGGTGACCTACAGCGGTGAGCTGGCCGCCCGTGGCGACGAGCGGCAGTACGAGCTGGACGACGGCCCCTGCCTGGAGTCCCTGCGCTCCGGAAAGGTGGTGGCCGTCGCGGACATGGCCCAGGAGCGGCGCTGGGGCCGCTATCCCGAGCGCGCGGTCGACGCGGGGGTGCGCGCCTCGCTGTCCCTGCCGTTGACGGTGGGAGAGGGGGGCCGCGGCGCCCTGAACCTCTATGCCAGCCGCCCGCACGCCTTCACCGACACCGACGCGCAGGTTGGGCAGTCGTGGGCCGGGCAGGCCAGCGGCGCCCTGTCGGTCGCATGGCGGATGGCGGAGCGGGAGAAGGCGGTCGACCACCTCACCCGGGGCCTGGTCACCCGGCAGGTGATCGGGCAGGCCGTGGGGCTGCTCATGGCTCAGCGGCGGTGCACCGGCGACGAGGCGTTCGACCTGCTCAAGAACGCGAGTCAGCGCAACAACGAGAAGCTGCGGGACGTCGCCTCCCGGATGATCGCCGGCCACGAGGAGAAGGTCCGCTCCTCGCGCTGACTCCTCAGGTGCCGCAGAAGGTCCGGTAGGCGCCGAAGTCCTCCGGGGCGGGGGCCGCGTAGCGCTCGAGGCCGGGGCGCTCGTCGTACGGCGCCGTGACGGCGTCCAGGAGCTGCTCGAGCGGCTGCAGGTCGCCTGCCGTCGCGGCGTCCAGAGCCTCCTCGACCCGGTGGTTGCGCGGGATGTAGACCGGGTTGACCCGGTCCATCGCGCCGGCGTCGGGCCCCAGCGAGCGCCAGCGCTCCAGCCAGGCATCGAATCCGGCGAGGTCGAGAAACAGCAGACGCGCCGGTTCGGCGTTCCCCCGGGCCGCCGCACCCAGGGCGCGGAAGAACGACGTGAAGTCGACGTGGCCCTGCTCGAGCAGGCCGAGCACGTCGTCGATCAACGCGGAGCCCACCGCGTCGTCCAGGCCGGCGGGCAGACCCAGCTTGGCGCGCATGCCGGCCGACCAGGCGTCTGCGTACTGCGGACGGAAGGTGTCCAGGGACTCGACGGCGAGGGTGATCGCCTGCTCCTGGTCGTCGTGGATCAGCGGAAGCAACGCCTCGGCCAGCCGGGCGAGATTCCACTCGGCGACCAGTGGCTGGTTGCGGTAGGCGTAGCGCCCACCCGAGTCGATCGAGCTGTAGACCGCGGCCGGGTCGAAGGCATCCAGGAACGCGCAGGGTCCGTAGTCGATCGTCTCGCCGGAGATCGTCATGTTGTCGGTGTTCATGACGCCGTGGACGAACCCGACGAGCATCCACCGGGCGATCAGCTCCGCCTGGGCAGCGACCACCGCCACGAACAGCGAGAGGTAGGGACGTTCCGTCGTCGCCGCAGCAGGGTGGTGGCGGTCGATCGCGAAGTCGGCCAGTCGGCGCAGGAGGCCCACGTCGCCGGTCGCCGCCGCGTACTGGAAGCTCCCGACGCGCAGGTGGCTGCTCGCCACCCGGGCCAGGACCGCTCCCGGCAGCAGGGTCTCACGCCGCACGCGCCGACCGGTCGCGACGACGGCGAGCGCGCGGGTCGTCGGGACGCCGAGCGCGTGCATGGCCTCGCTGACGACGTACTCGCGCAGCATCGGCCCGACCGCGGCCAGGCCGTCGCCGCCGCGCGCGAACGGCGTGCGCCCCGATCCCTTGAGGTGGAGATCGCGCAGCCGCCCGTGGCCGTCGACCAGCTCGCCGAGCAGGAGTGCCCGCCCGTCGCCCAGCCGCGGGACGAACCCGCCGAACTGGTGCCCGGCGTAGGCCTGCGCCACGGGAGTCGCGTCGCCGGGAACACTGGTGCCGACGAGCAGCCGCAGGCCCTCGGGGCTGCGCATCCAGGCGGGGTCGAGCCCGAGGGCGGCCGCGAGCGCCTCGTTCAGCCGGAGCAGCCGCGGGCCGGGAGCCCCTTCGGCCCGCCACGGCACCGCCATCTCCGGCAGCTCGCGCGCGAAGCGGTTGCCGAGGAGGACGTGCGAGGCGGTGTCTTCCTGCGGGGCGGTGTCTTCCTGCCGGGCGGTGCTCACCTTCCCGAGGTTACGTCCGACGGCGGCGCGCTGACGGATGCGGGATCAGATCCGTTCGCGACGCTGCAGCGCGACGAGGGCGATCCAGCCGACAGGTGCGGGCAGCCAGAACGTCGCGGTGCGGAAGGCGAGGACCGCGGTCAGTGCGGCCGCCACCGGAACCCCGGTCGTGGTGAGCCCGCCCACGAGCGCCGCCTCCACCGCACCGAGCCCGCCGGGTGTGGGCGCCGCCGATCCCACCGTGGAGGCGACCAGGTAGACCACGACGAGCGACGGCAGCGCCAGGGACGTCGAGAACGCACGCAGCGAGGCGTCGAGCGCCAGGACGTTCCCGCCGTTGAGGATCAGGACGCCCAGTGCGGCCGTGCCCAGCCGGCGGCGATCGGTCGCCGCGGCCAGCAACTGCGGCACGGTCCGCCGGACCAGCGGTTGGAGTCGCCGGTACAGCGCGTGGCGGCTCGCCGGCACGGCCACGGCCAGCCCGAGCACCGCGGCCGCCACGAGCAGGACGGCGAGGACGTCGCCACTGGGCAGCAAGGAGGGCCGTGAGGGGGAGACGCCGCTGAGCCAGCCGCAGGCCAGCAGCATTCCGACCGTGACGACCACGGTCACTGCCTGGCTCACGCCGACGGTGGCCGCGGCCGTCGCGGTGGGCACCCCCGCGCGCTGGAGATACCGGATGTTCAGGCCGATGTGGCCGACGGTCGGCGGTGTCACCAGGGTCACGAACGACGAGGCCAGCTGCACCAGCGCGGTGCGTCCCAGCGGCAGCCGGGTCGGTGAGAACGCGCTGAGCACCAGCGCCGCCCCCAGGTAGGTCACGGCCGACCCCAGCAGTGCGATCGCCAGCCATGCCGGCTGCGCCTGCCTGACCGCACTGCCGATGCTGACGTCGGAGAGTTGCGTGAACAGGACGTGCGCGCCGACGGTCGCGCCGGCCACGGCGAGGACGGTGCGCGCTCGGATCCGCTGGAGGCGGGGGGCGGCGACCGGGGCTGGGCTGTCCTTGCCGCTCAACGCCACGCGAAGGTCGTCGAGGACGGTCGTGCCGCGAACGGCCCGCCGAGCGGCCCTCGTCAGGCCCAGCGGCTGCACCAGCGGCACGAGCCGGGCCTGGTCCACGGAAGTTCCCGCGTATCCCGCGTGCAGGGCCTCGACCGATCCTTCGGCACCCACCCGTGCCGCCACGGCGACGAGCAGGGCCACGACGTCGAGATCGCGCTGGAGCTCCCCGGCGGCGGGCTGCGCGAACTGCAGGCCGGTGAAACCTGCCCCGCCGGCGGTCAGCACGATCGTGTCGGCCGACAGGGCGCCGTGGGCCAGACCTGCGCCGTGCATTCGTCGGAGCGCGCGGAACGCCGACGCGAGTGCCGCCGGGCCCGGCTCAGCCGCGTCGGCCAGTCGTGTTCCATCCAGCGGTCGCTGGACCAGTACGAGGGCCGGACCTGCGGCCAGCAAGGCCAGCACCGCAGGCACGTCGACCCCGGCCGACCGGGCCAGTCCGGCGACGAGCGCCTGCCGCTCGGTGACGCCACGCAGTGTCAACGCCGGCCGGCCGACCGCCGGGGTGCGGAACCGCAGCACCCGCCAGACGCGGTGGGCGAGCGCGACGCCCCGGCGGTCCGGGTCGATCACGGTGATCACCAGGTCTCCGGAGGCATCGGCGCCGGAGTAGCGCGCCCGGCCGGTCGCCTGGTCCAGCGGCCGGAGTCGGTCCACGACGATGCCGGCCCGGGCGAGCACCGTGCGGACGAGATCCTGCGGAGGCCGCGCGGGAACGACCCCGGCTGCCACCCGCACGGCCAGTCCGGCCGCCGTCCCGAGGAGAGCGGCCGCGACGGAACCGGCGATCGTCAGGCTGCCGAGCACCAGGGCGCAGGCGGAGGCGATCGCCACGGCCGTGTAGGTGGCTTCCTGCAGTCGCCGACCCCACCGCAGGTCGGCGCCGACCACGAAGGCGAGAGTGGCCGCGACCGGGACCACGGCCGACTCGCGCGCAGGCCCGAGCGACGCCACCCACCCGGCCTCGCCGGCCTCCTGCGCGGCGATGGCCACGGCGGCGCCCAGGGCGCAGGCGATCGCCGCCGACGTGAGCGCGTACCGCCGCCGTCGGACGGCGGTGGCGACGACGGCGCCGAGCGAGAGGAGCACCGCGAGGGAGGACACCGCGTTGGCGACCTCGAGGACGGTGCGCGGCAGGCCGTGCACCCGGGACAGGGCCGCGTCGCCCAGCCTGGGCACGAGGGTCGACAGGAGGGCGAGAAGCAGCAGGAGACCGACGACGGCGAGCAGCCGGGCGGCGTCGGAGGGTCGGCGGACCCGCCCCCGCGGCCAGAACGGCCTCGGCCGGTCGTGGTTCCTGCCGTCCATGGTCAGGAGTATCGGCAACGACCGCGCGGGGCGCCGTCCGTGGCGCCCGGGCCGGTCGCGGACCCGGCGTCCTGCCGGCGGAAGAGGGGTCGCCGTCCTCGCCCGTCGGCTTCTGCTAGCAGCGCGGCCGGTTGGGGTATGCCGCCCGCACGCCCACGGAACCGAGGTGGACATGACAGCTACTGAGCGACTGGACCGCTTCCAGCGGCGCCATCCAGGCGCGGGGTTCCCCATCGCGGTGCTGTACAAGTTCGGGGACGACGACGGTCACTTCCTGGCCGCCCTCCTCACCTATTACGGCTTCCTGGCGCTGTTCCCCCTGCTCCTCCTGCTGTCCACGGTGCTCGGCTTCCTCCTGCGTGGCAACCCCGAACTCCAGCAGCGGTTCCTCGATTCGGCACTCCGCGAACTGCCCGTCATCGGCCCGCAACTGGCGCGCCCCGAGGAGCTCGGTGGCGGCGTGACAGGCCTGGTCGTGGGGATCGCGGTCGCGCTCTACGGCGGAACCGGCCTCGGCCAGGCGCTCCAGCACACGATGAACACCGCCTGGGCCGTGCCGCGACACCGCCGCCCCGATCCGCTGACGTCCCGCGGCCGCAGCCTGCTGCTGCTCTGCAGCTTGGGGCTGCTGGTGGTGGGCAGCACGGTGCTGTCCGTGCTGGGCAGCGGCGCCGCGACCGGGGGCACCGGCTTCGGCGGGGGACGGGAGATCGTCCTGACGTCGGCCTCGGTGGTCGTGAACTCGGGAGTGTTCGTGCTCGGCTTCCGGTTGACCACCGCGCGGGGCCTGACCGTGCGGCAGGTGGCGCCCGGAGCGCTCGTCGCGGCGGTCGGCTGGCAGTTGCTGCAGTCCTTCGGGGGGATGTACGTGTCCCAGGTGGTCAAGAGCGCGAGCGCCCTCAACGCGGTGTTCGCTCTCGTCCTCGGCCTCATGGCGTTCATCTACGTGGCTGCCAGCGTGCTCGTCCTGTCCGTCGAGATCAACGTCGTCCGGGTGGACCACCTCCATCCGCGCGCGTTGCTGACGCCGTTCACCGACGACGTCGACCTGACCGAGGGCGACGAGCGGGTGTACTCCGAGGCGGCGCGCGCGCAGCGGGCCAAGGGTTTCCAGCGGGTGGACGTGCACTTCGACGACGACGGCACGGGATCCGACGAGCAGCAGCCCCTGCGGTGACCCCCGGCCCAGTCCGGTGGCCCGAGCGGATCGGGGAAGGAACCGGAGCGATCGGGAGAGCCGTCACTCCGGCGTGACGTAGGCCCCGCTGATCCCGCCGTCCACCAGGAACTCCGAGGCGGTCAAGAAGGAGGAGTCGTCCGAGGCCAGGAAAGCGACTGCGGCGGCGATCTCCTCGGGCTCGGCGAACCGTCCCATCGGGATGTGCACCAGGCGCCGGGCGGCACGCTGAGGATCCTTGGCGAACAGTTCCTGCAGCAGCGGAGTGTTGACCGGACCCGGCGACAGCGCGTTGACCCGGATGCCCTCGCGGGCGAACTGGACGCCGAGTTCCCGCGACATCGCGAGCACGCCGCCCTTCGACGCCGTGTAGGAGATCTGGGACGTCGCGGCGCCCATGCGGGCCACGAAGGATGCGGTGTTGATGATCGAGCCCCGGCCGCGCGCCTGCATGTGGGGGATCGCCGCCTTGCAGCAGAGGTAGACCGAGGTCAGATTGACCTCCTGCACGCGGCGCCAGGTGTCCAGCCCGGTCACGAGGATCGAGTCGTCGTCCGGAGGCGAGATGCCCGCGTTGTTGAAGGCGATGTCCAGGCCGCCGTAGGTGTCGACAGCCGCCTGGAACAGTGCGGTGACCTGGTGCTCGGACGTCACGTCCACCTGCACGAAGTGACCGCCGACCTCGTCGGCCGCGGACGTGCCGCTGGCGGGATCGACGTCACCGACGACGACGTGCGCGCCTTCGGCGGCGAACCGGCGGGCGGTCGCCAACCCGATGCCGCTGGCCCCGCCGGTCACCACCGCCACCCGGCCGACCAGCCGCCGCACCACTGCCTGTTCCGTCACCGTCACCCCTCCGTCGCCAGGAACACGTTCTTCTCGTCGGTGAACGAGTGCAGCGCGTCAGGCCCGAGCTCACGGCCGAGGCCGGACTGCTTGGAGCCACCGAAGGGCGTCGAGTAGCGCACCGACGAGTTGCTGTTGACCGACAGGTTGCCGGCCTCGATCCCGCGCGAGACACGCAGTGCGCGGCCGAGGTCCCGGGTCCAGATGGAGCCGGACAGGCCGTACTCGCCCTGGTTGGCGATGCGCACGGCGTCGTCCTCGTCCTCGAACGGCATGACCGCGACCACGGGGCCGAAGATCTCCTCGGTCGCGGCGCGGTCCGCGGGGTCGACGGGCGCGAGCACCGTCGGTGGGAACCAGAAGCCCGGGCCGTCCGGAGCAGTGCCGCGGAAGGCGACCGGTGCGTCCTCCGGCACGTAGGAGGCCACGCGCTCCCACTGGGTACGGCTGATCAGGGGCCCCATCTCGGCGGTCTCCGACGACGGGTCCTCCACCCGGAGTCCCTGCACCGCCGGCTCCAGGAGCTCCAGGAACCGGTCGTAGGCCGACCGCTGTACGAGGATCCGGGAGCGCGCGCAGCAGTCCTGCCCGGCGTTGTCGAACACGGCGTAGGGGGCGGCTGCCGCGGCTCGCTCCAGGTCGGCGTCGGCGAAGACCACGTTGGCGCTCTTGCCGCCGAGCTCCAGCGTCACCCGCTTCACGCGCTGGGCGCAGCCGGCCATCACGCTCTTGCCCACGGCCGTCGAGCCGGTGAAGACGATCTTGCGGACATCCGGATGCTCGACCAGCCGTTGCCCGACGACCGACCCCTTGCCGGGCAGGACGGTGAAGACGCCTTCGGGCAGGCCCGCCTCCCGGGCGAGCTCCGCGAGGCGCATCGCGGTCAGCGGAGTCAGCTCCGCGGGCTTGAGCACCACGGTGTTGCCCGCGGCGAGGGCCGGCGCGAAGGCCCAGCCGGCGATCGGCATCGGGAAGTTCCAGGGAACGATCACCCCGACGACGCCGAGTGGCTCGTGGAACGTGATGTCCACCCCGCCCGTGACGGGAATCTGTTTGCCCAGCAGCCGTTCCGGTGCCGCGCTGTAGTAGGTGAGGACGTCGCGGACGTTGCCCGCTTCCCAGCGCGCGTTCCCGATCGTGTGCCCGGCGTTGCGCACCTCCAGCTGGGCGAGCTCCTCGACGTGGGCCTCGACCTGCTCGGCGAACCGGCGCAGGAGCCGGCCACGGTCGGCCGGCGCGACCTGCCGCCAGGAGTCGAACGCCGTACGCGCCCGCGACACAGCGGCGTCGGTCTCCGGCACGCCCGCCAGCGGCACGGTGGTGATGACCTGCTCGGTTGCCGGATCGACGACGTCGAAGGACGTACTGCTCACAACCGCTCGAACCCCCGGAAGCGCTCCCAGTCGGTGACCGCTGCGCCGAAGGCCGCCAGCTCGACGGCGGCCATGTTGGCGTAGTGCTCCACCACGTCGTCGCCGAATGTACGGCGCGCGAAATCGCTCGCCCGCCACAGGTCCAGGGCCTCGGCGAGGCTCGTCGGCACGTGCTCGGCGTCGGGGTCGCCGTAGGCGTTGCCCTCGTACGCCGGCTCCAGCTCGAGGTTCTCCTCGATCCCCGCGAAGCCGGCGGCGATCACCGCCGATGTCGCCAGGTAGGGGTTGACGTCACCACCGGGGATCCGGTTCTCCAGCCGGAGCGAGGCGCCGTGTCCCACCAGCCGGAAGGCGCAGGTGCGGTTGTCCCGGCCCCAACGCAGGGCGGTCGGCGCGAACGACCCCTCGACGTAGCGCTTGTAGGAGTTGATGTTGGGCGCCAGGAACAGGGTGAGCTCCCGCATGTAGCGGATCTGCCCGGCGATGAAGGACTTCCCGAGCGCGGACAGGCCGCCGCCCTCGGCCATGACCATCGATCCGTCGGTGCCGCGGAAGCTGCAGTGGATGTGGCAGGAGTTTCCCTCACGGGCGTCGAACTTCGCCATGAAGGTCAGCGCCATCCCTTCCTGGGCGGCGATCTCCTTGGCGCCGTTCTTGTAGATCACGTGGCCGTCGCACGCCCGGCACGCCTCGTCGTAGCGGAAGGCGATCTCGTGCTGGCCGAGGTTGCACTCGCCCTTGGCGGACTCGACGACGAGGCCGGCGCCGGTCATGTCGTTGCGGATCCTCCGCAGCAGCGGCTCGATCCGCGCCGTGCCCAGCATCGAGTAGTCGACGTTGTACTGATTGGCCGGCGTGAGGGTGCGATAGCCGGCGGTCCACGCCTGCTCGTAGGTGTCCCGGAAGACCAGGAACTCGAGCTCCGTCCCGACGTAGGCGTCCATGCCCGCGTCGGACAGCCGCGCAGTCTGACGCGCGAGGATCTGCCGGGGAGAGGCCACCACGGGGCTGCCGTCCTCCCAGCGGAGATCGGCCAGCACCAGGACGGTGCCCGGCTGCCAGGGCACCGGCCGCAACGTCGACAGGTCCGGCTGCATCACGAAGTCGCCGTAGCCGCTCGCCCAGGACGACATCGCATAGCCCTCGACGGTGTTCATGTCGACGTCGACTGCGAGCAGGTAGTTGCATCCCTCGGTCGCGTGCTCGAGGACGACGTCGAGGAAGTACCGGGCGTGCAGGCGCTTGCCCTGCAGCCGGCCCTGCATGTCGGTGATCGCGACGAGCACCGTGTCGACGTCCCCCGACTCGACCTGGCGGCGGAGGTCCTCGACCGAGAGGACGGGACGGCGGGTGTCAGGCAAGGCTCTCCAGCTCCCGCTCCGCCGCGGCCAACTCCTCGGGCGAGCCCTGGACCTTGGGGCCGGTGAACCAGTTCCTCGCGGACGCGAGCCACCAGATCCCCGCGAAGCCCAGGACCACCAGCACGGCCAGCGGCGTGTAGTTGAAGTTCGCCGCCTCGACGGGGCTCGCCGTCGGCAGCATGAACAGCACGGCGATGAAGGCCACCCAGCCGACAGCGATGATGCCGATGGGCCGGCTCCAGCGGCCGAGGTGCCACGGTCCCCGCTCGAATGCGTCGCCCTGCCGGAGGCGGAGGAAGGTCGGCAGCACGTAGGCGATGTAGAGCCCGATGACGGCGATGGAGGTGACCGCCGCGTAGGCGGTGGCGTTCCACAGGTACGGCAGCCCGAGCACGAAGGCCCCCCCGGCGGCGAGCCAGATGGCGTTGGTCGGCGTCCGGGTGCGGGCGTTGATCCGGTGCCAGAAGGCCGAGGCGGGCAGCGCGCCGTCCCGGGAGAAGGCGTAGATCATCCGTGAGTTCGCCGTCACCGACGCCATGCCGCAGAAGAGCTGTGCGCCGATGGCGATGAGCAGCAGCAGCTTTCCGCCGGTGTCCCCGACCGCGTCGATGAAGATCTGGGCCGGCGGGACGGCGGTCGGGGTGCCGACGGCGCCGTCGTAGCTCTGGATCGCGAAGGTCAGCCCGATGAGCAGGATCCAGCCGGCGACCACCGACACGACGATCGACAT
>JAOPWJ010000193.1 GCA_025965715.1 Blastococcus sp.
CGACGGTGCGGTGAACCCGCACGGCTGGGCGCTGCAGGTGCCCACCCTCCCGAAGGACGTCGTGGGCAGCCCCGACCTCTCGCTGATCGGCAACTTCTCGCTGTTCGGCGGGTTCGACCGGATCGGCGTCATCGCCGCGCTGCTCATCGTCTTCGCGATCATGATCGCCGACTTCTTCGACACCGTGGGCACCGTGACCGCCGTCGGCGCCGAGGGGGGACTCCTCGACGAGGACCGCAACCTGCCGAAGTCCCAGTCGGTGCTCCTCGTCGACTCCCTCGCCGCCGCCGCGGGAGGCGCCGCGAGCGTCTCGTCCAACACGACCTACATCGAGAGCACCTCCGGCGTGGCCGACGGGGCCCGCACCGGTCTGGCCAGCGTCGCGACCGGCGTGCTGTTCCTCGTCGCGACGTTCTTCAGCCCGCTGGTGCAGGTCGTGCCCTCGGAGGCCGCGGCCCCCGCGCTCGTCATCGTCGGTGCCCTGATGATCACCCAGATCCGGTACCTGGTCTGGGACGACATGGTCCTGGTCATCCCGGCATTCCTCACGATCGCGCTGATGCCGTTCACCTACTCGATCACCAACGGCATCGGCGCCGGCGTCGTCAGCTACGTGCTGCTGCGGGCGGTCACCGGTGGCCGGCGCCAGGTGCACCCGCTGATGTGGCTGATCGCTGTGCTGTTCGTCATCTACTTCGCTCTGGAGCCCCTGCAGCAGCTGTTCTGAATGAGGGCGCCACTCGCCCCAGTCCCTCGCAGGCTCGCGGCGGGGCCCGGGAAGGAGCCGCCCTGGCGCTCCGGTAGGAGTACGCGATGCTCCCTGCCAGCGTCCGGTCCAGCCGTGTGGTGAGCCGAGCTAACCATCACGGGCTAGTGTGAGAGGTGTGAACCGGACGACGCTGGACACCGCGGCGCTGGCCCACGACCTCCGGCTGGCCGTCATGCGGTTCTCCCGCCGGCTGCGCAACCAGCGGGTGGACACGTCGGTCACGCTCACCCATCTGGCGGCCCTGTCGACGCTGAAGCGGTACGGGCCCATGAGCCCGGGGGAGCTGGCCGGCCACGAGCGGGTTCAGCCACCGTCGATGACCCGCGTGGTCGTCGCACTCGAAGGCATGGGGATGGTCACGCGCACTGCACACCCCACCGACGGCCGGCAGGTGGTCATCGGGCTGACCCCGGCCGCCGACGAGCTGCTCGACGCCGAGGCCCGCGCCCGCGAGGCCTGGTTGAGCGGCCGGCTGCAGCAGCTCAGCGCCGAGGACCGCACGGTGCTCCGCGAGGCCGCGGTGATCATGGACAAGCTGGCCAGTGGGTGACCTGAACGAGCGCTGACCGTGAGCCGCCGAAGGACCCGGGCACCGGAATGTTCCGGGCGCTACGGGTGCGCAACTACCGCATCTTCGCCTCGACCAACCTGATCAGCCTCACCGGCACCTGGATGCAACGCATCGGGCAGGACTGGCTGGCGCTGCAGCTCTCGGGCGACAGCGGTGTCGCCCTCGGTCTGCTCACCGCGCTCCAGTTCGGGCCGACGCTGGTGCTGAGCATGTACGGGGGCGTGCTGGCCGACCGGTACGACAAGCGCCGCACCTTGGTGATCACCCAGGCGCTCATGGGTGTGCTCGCCCTGGTTCTCGGGCTGCTCGTCGCCACCGGCGGCGTGGCGCTCTGGCATGTGTTCGCGCTGGCCGGCGGGCTGGGCGCCGTCTCGGCCATCGACGCCCCGGTGCGGCAGGCGTTCGTGTCCGAGATGGTCGGGCCCGGCCTGTTGGCCAACGCGGTGAGCCTGAACTCCACGACCTTCAACGGTGCCCGGCTGGTCGGCCCGGCGGTCGCGGGGCTGGTCATCGGGGCGTCATCGGGCAACACCGCGCCGGCGTTCTTCATCAACGCCGCGAGCTTCGCCTTCACGATCGCGGGCCTGCTGGGCATGCGCCAGTCCGAGCTGCAACCCAGCCCGCCCGTCGCGCGGGCCGGCGGGCAACTGCGCGCGGGAGTGGCCTACACCTGGGCCCACCCCGACCTGGTGCTCGCGATGGTGCTCGCCTTCGTCATCGGCACATTCGGGTTCAACTATCAGGTGACCATCGCGCTGATGTCCCGCGAGGTCTTCAATCTCGGGGCGGAGGCGTTCGGGCTGCTGTCCACCTTCTTCGCCCTGGGTTCCCTGAGCGGGGCGCTGCTGTCCACCAGGCGCAGCGTCCGGCCGCGGCAACGATTCCTGGTCGGCTCGGCCGTGGTCTTCGGCGCCCTCACGGTCATCTCCGGGCTGATGCCGACGTACCTGTCCTTCGCCCTGCTGCTGATCCCCACGGGGGCGGCGGCGCTGGTCTTCAGCGTGGCCAACAACAGCTTCGTGCAGCTGGGCGTCGACCCGCAGATGCGCGGTCGCGTGATGGCGCTCTACTTCATGTGCTTCCTGGGCGGCACCCCGGTGGGCGCACCGCTGATCGGCTGGATCTCGGAGAACCTGGGCGCGCCGTGGGGATTGATCCTGGGTGGCGCCGTCGTCGTCGTGGCCGGGGTCGGCGCCGCGCTCTTCTTGGGGCGGGGGCGACGGGTGCGGATCGAAGCGGGCCTGGCCCCGCTTCGACTGCGCCTGCGCGTCGGGCCGGCGGTCGGCGCCGTGCCGTCCGCGCGCCTGCGGGCGGCGGAGGAGGCCGTCGCGGACCGTGCACCGGGACAACCGGTTGCCGGCGGCTGACGCGGGTACCGTCGAATCGTTCGTCCGATCGGGTCCGGGAGGCGCCATGGCCGCGCTCGCGCTCGCGCCGATACTCGCCCTGCTCGTCGCCGTGGCTGTCGGGCTGGACCTCGTCGGCCGCTGGCTCTCCGGTGGCACCGTCGCGCGCCAACGGCAGCGCCAGCGTGGGCACTCGCCGCGCGCGGCCCTTCCCGAGCCCGCGCGGCGGCCGCTCCAGGTCGTCGCCGCCGACGTGCGCCGGCTGGCACGGCAGCTCGCGCTGGTGCCCGCGGGCGCGCCGCTCGTGCGCTGGCAGGCCCTCTGGACCGCCTACGATGCGGTGCTCATGGAGGCGGCCGAGCAACTCGAGGTCGCTCACGAGCTCACGGCCACCTGCGTGGGTATGCCCCGCGACATCGAGCGGCTGCGGGTGCTCGCGGCTCTCGAGAGCGCGGGCCTGGTGGTGCGCGCCTGATCCGCGCGGGCGCCCGGCTCTTCTTCGCCGCCGATCCATCCGACGAGGCGCGCGCCCACCTCGACCGCGCGCTGACACCGTTGCGGGATGTTCCCGGTGCGCCCCGCTGGGGCGCACCCGAGCGCTGGCACCTGACCCTGCTGTTTCTCGGGGAGGTCCCGGCCGATCGGGCCGAGCTCTTGATCGAGGCTGCGGCGCGTGCGGTCGAGGCCGCGCCGCCCATGACGTTGCGCCTGGCCGGCGGCGGGCGGTTCGGTTCGACACGCCGTCCTCAGGTGGCCTGGGCCGGCCTCGAGGGGGACGTCGGACCGCTCGTCGAGCTCGCCCGGCGGCTCGCCGCGGGAGCCCGGTCACTACGCCTGGTGGTCGAGGACCGGCCCTTCCGTCCGCACCTGACCCTCGGCCGGTGGCGCCCCGGCCGCCCGGCCGACGGCACCGTCATGGACCGGCTGGCCGACTACCGAGGACCGGCCTGGCCGGTGACCGACGTGCGGCTGCTCGACAGCCACCTCGGCCCGGACCCCCGGTACGACACGGTGGCGGCCTGGGCGGTCAGCTGACCGGCCGTGACGAATTCCGCCCCCGGCCGTGGGCGGTGGGGCGTGCGGTCTCCGCTTACCAGGCGTACTCCATGGGGGCGGGCTTGTAGCCCGGGAAGATGTCGTCGAGGCGGGCGAGCACGTCGTCGTCGAGGTGCACGTCGAGGGCGCGGAGCCCGCCCTCGAGTTGTTCCATCGTGCGGGGGCCGACGATCGGCGCGGTGACCGCCGGCTGGTGCAGCAGCCAGGCCACCCCGACGTCGGCCGGATGCTGGCCGATCTCTTGGCACAGGGCCTCGTACCGCTCCAGCGCCGGACGGTGCTTCTCCACCCGCTCCTGGTTGCGCGGCTCCTTGCGGCGGGAGCCCTCGGCCTTCTCGAGGACGCCGGCGAGCAGTCCGCCGGCGAGCGGGCTCCACGGGATGATGCCGACGCCGTAGTGCCGGGCCGCGGGGAGCACCTCGAGCTCGACGTGCCGGGTGAGCAGGTTGTAGTGCGACTGCTCGCTGACCAGACCCTGGAAGTTCCGGCGTGCGGCCGCCTCGTTGGCCGCGGCGATCTGCCAGGCGGCGTGGTTGGACGAGCCGACGTAGAGCACCTTGCCCTGGGCGACCAGCGTCTCGCAGGCCTGCCAGATCTCCTCCCACGGCGTCTTCAGGTCGACGTGGTGGAACTGGTAGAGGTCGATCCACTCGGTCCGCATCCGGCGCAGCGAGCCCTCGCAGGCACGGACGATGTTGCGGGCGGACAGGAACGTGTCGTTGGGCCAGTCCGACATCCCGCCGTAGACCTTGGTGGCCAGGACGGTCCTCTCGCGCCGCTCGCCGCCCTGGGCGAACCAGCTGCCGAGCACCTCCTCGGTGCGGCCCTTGCCGGCCTCGAAGCCGTAGACGTTGGCGGTGTCGAAGAAGTTGATCCCCTCGGCCAGCGCCCGGTCCATGATCGCGTGGCTGTCTGCCTCCTCGGTCTGCCAGCCGAAGTTCATGGTGCCGAGGCACAGGCGGGAGACCGACAGTCCGCTGCGTCCCAGATGCGTGTACTCCATGGGAAACCACCCTGGCACTCTGACCGTCGTGCCGCAGAACGATGGACTTCCCTCCTTCGACGCCGCCACCGCCGTCGAGCGGACGGAGGGCGGGGGGCTGGTCGCCGGCCTGGACCCTGGTTGGGACGTCGGCGGCGGCATCCTCAACGGCGGCTACCTGCTGTCGGTGGCGGCACGGGCCGCGGTCATGGCCAGCCCGCATGCGCACCCGGTGGCGCTCTCGGCGAGCTATCTGCGCGCCCCGGCGGCCGGACCGGCCACGCTGACCGTTGTCCCCGGGACGGCGGGACGGACCCTGGCGCACTCCTACGTCACGCTGTCCGACCCGAGCGGTCCGGCGCTCACCGTGCAGGCGACGACGGCGACTCTCACCGACTATGCGTCGGTCTACTCGCAGCCGATGCCCGACGTGTCGCCGGTCGAGGAGTGCTTCTCCCTCGCGGAGCACGCCCACCTCGCGCCGCCCGGCGTCCAGGTGCCGGGGTTGTCGCTGCGGGTGGACACCCGGCTGGACATCGCCACCGCCGGATGGGCGTTCGGACAGCCGTCGGGGGAGCCGGTGCTGCGGGCGTGGATGCGGTTCGCCGACGGCCGCGAGCCCGATCCGCTGGCACTGCTCACCTTCGCCGACGCCCTGCCGCCGACGAGCTTCGCGATGGGCAACTTCGGGTGGGCGCCGACGGTGCAGTTGCAGGTGTTCGTGCGGGCGCTGCCCGCGCCGGGCTGGTGCCTGGTGGAGGCGCGCTCCAGCGAGCTCGCCGGCGGCTGGGTCGACGAGGACTACCGCATCTGGGACTCCACCGGCAGGCTGGTCGCGCAGAGCCGTCAGCTCGCCCGCGCCCCCCGATGATCAGGTGACCTGATCGACAGGGGTCCTGGCTCACTGTCGATGGTGAGCCAGGACCCCGAACGGTGAGCTAGGACGGCGGGTGCGGCCGAGGACGGGCCGGTGCCGGCGGCTCGAGCTCGCCGGTGAGGTAGCGCTGCACGTTCGGCCCGATCGCCGCGATCAACGACTCGTGCGACGCCGACGCGATCGGCTCGGCGCACAGCACGTACCGGATCATGACCAGGCCGATCAGCTGCGAGGCGACGAGGGCACCGCGAGCGTCGCGTTCCTCGTCGGAGTAGCCGAGGGTGCCCACGACCCGGCCGACCACCTTGGCGACCAGGAACTCGCGCAGCAGTTTCGCCGTCCACTCGTTGCTCACGGCTGAGCGGATCAGTGCCAGGCCGGCGGGGCGGGCGGGGCCGTCCCACAGGCTGAGCAGCATGCGCACGGCGCTGGCTCCCAGTTCGTCGCGACCGGCCGCCAGCACCGCGGGCAGCACCTCGTCGGGGTCGGCGGGCGCCTCCACGGCGGCGAGGAAGAGCTTGTCCTTGCTTCCGAAGTAGTGGTGCACCAGCGCCGGGTCGACCCCGGCTGCGGTCGCGATCCCGCGAATGGTCGCGCCGTCGAAGCCGCGTTCGGCGAAGGCCGTGCGCGCCGCGGCGAGCACCGCCTCCCGGGTGTCGGGATTGCCCGGGCGCCGGCCCGGGCGCCGGCTCTCCGCGGCGCTCAGCTGGTCCGCCTCCGCAGGGTCGCCGCCGCGAGCGCGAGGGCGAGCACGGCCGCTCCGGCCACGACGGCGACGTCGGTCCACATCGTGGCCGTTGCGGTCGCGGACCACCCGACCTCCTGCAGGGCCTCGACCGCGTAGGTGAGCGGAAGGACGTTGCTGATCGCCTGCAGCCAGCCGTCCATCCGGTCGACCGGCACGAGCAGCCCGCAGAGGAAGAACTGCGGCAGCACGATCACCGGCATGAACTGCACGGCCTGGAACTCGGTGCGGGCGAACGCACTGGCCAGCAGGCCGAGAGCGACCCCGAGGACGGCGTCGGCGACGGCGATGAGCACGACGAGCGCGATCGAGCCGGTGACGTCGAGGCCGTACACCGTGGTCGCGATCCCGACCGTGACCAGCGCCTGCGATGCGGCCGCCAGCCCGAAGGCAAGGCCGTAGCCGAGCAGGAGGTCGAGCCGGGCCAAGGGAGTGGTGAGCAGCCGCTCCAATGTGCCGGAGGTGCGCTCCCGCAGCATCGCGATGCTGGTCACCAGGAACATCACCACGAACGGGAAGATGCCGAGCATCGTCAGGCCCACGCGGTCGAAGACGCTCGCCTGGCCGGGAAGGGTCGGCACGTCCTTCCACAGCAGGTAGAGCAGTCCGAGGAGCAGGCTCGGGAGCACCAGCAGCATCGCGATGGTGCGGTGGTCGTGCCGCAGCTGGCGGAGCACCCGCCCGGCGGTGGCCGCGGTGAGCCGCGGGCTGACGTGAATGGTGCTCCGCCGCTCCCGGGCCGCGGTCATGCCGCCACCTCCTCGCGGGCGCGGACGAGGGTGAGGAACGCCTCTTCGAGGTCCGGGGACCGGCCGTCGGCGCGTAGTTGCGCCGGCGTGGAGTGGGCGAGCAGGTCGCCGTCGCGGAGCAGCAGCAGCCGGTCGCAGCGGGCGGCCTCGTCCATGACGTGGCTGGAGACGACGAGCGTCGTCCCGGCCCGGGCGAGAGCGTGGAAGAGCTCCCAGAGCTCGACGCGAAGCACCGGGTCCAAGCCGACCGTGGGCTCGTCGAGCACCAGGACCTCCGGGCCGCCGACCAGCGCGCAGGCCAGCGAGACGCGGCCGCGCTGGCCGCCGGAGAGGTCGTTCACCAGTTGCCCGGCGGCGCCGGTGAGGCCGACGTCGGCGACGGCGGCGTCCGCCTCGCGGGAGGTCAGGCCGTAGAGGGATGCGAAGTAGCGGGCGTTCTCCCGCACGGTGAGGTCGGCGTAGACGCTCGGCGCCTGGGTCACGTAGCCGACTCGGGCGCGCAGACCGGGCGAGCCGGCCGGCTCGCCGAGGACGGTCACCTCACCCGAGCGCACCTGCTGCACGCCGACGAGGGTGCGCATCAGGGTGGTCTTCCCGCTGCCGCTGGGTCCCAGCAGACCGGTGACCTGACCCGGCGGGACGGCGAAGCCCAGGCCGTGCAGAACCCGACGCCGACCGCGGTCGACGACGAGCCCGGAGACGGTGATTGCGGCGTCCATGGCGCGCCTCTCGAATTCGTCAACCGATGAAATCAACGCTAGATGAGTTCTCTCGGATGTCAACGGAGTCCTTGGTCCCGGTCCTTGCGCGCCCACATCGCCGATGTCGGCGGTATGCGGGGCGGGTGGCGACGAGATCGCCGATCTCGTCTCGCCGGGACGGCGGAACGTCGCGGACGGGCGACCGGGGAGACTGGCACCCGTGCCCCCTCCCGAACTGATCACCGACCCGGACGATCCGCGGGTGGCCGACTTCCGCAACCTCAAGGCGGGCGACCGGCCGGAGGGAGCGCCTCGCTGGTCGGGGCCGGTGATCGTCGAGGGCGTTCCGGCTGTGCAGCGACTGCTCGCCTCGACCTACCGGGTGCGGGCGGTGTTCGGTGTCCCAGGCCGGGTCGCCGCCCTCGGCCTGCCCGATGACGTCGCGGCGTTCGAGGCCGACAAATGGGTGCTGTCGGAGGTGATCGGCTTCCGGCTCACCCGCGGTGTCATCGCATCGGCCGACCGGCGCCCGCCCGCCGACCTCGACGCGTTGCTCGCCGGTCCGGATCCAGCCGCCCCTCGTCGGCTGGCCGTCCTGGAAGGGCTCAACGACGCGGAGAACCTGGGGTCGATCGCCCGCTCGGCACTGGCCCTGGGAATCGAGGGACTGCTCCTGGATCCGCGCTGCGCCGACCCGTTCTACCGCCGGTCGGTGCGCGTCTCGATGGGGCACATCCTGAACCTGCCGTTCGCCGTCCTGCCGGACTGGCCGCGCGACCTGGACACGGTGCACGAGGCCGGCTACCTGACGGTCGCCCTGACCCCGGCCGACGACGCCGTCGACCTCACGTCGATCGACCCGGCGGCGCACCCGCGGACGGCGGTGCTCCTCGGCGCGGAGGGGCCCGGTCTCACGCCGGAGGCTCAGCAGGCGGCACGGGTGCGGGCCCGGATCCCGATGCGACCGGACGTGGACTCGCTCGGGGTGGCCGCCGCGGCGGCGATCGCCTTCGCCACCCTCCGCTGACCGGGGGAGGCCGGCGAGCCGCCGCACTGCGTACGGTCGCGGCGTGGGCCATGCCGGCGTCGACACACGTCCCGTGGGACCGGCCGGCCTGTCGGCTCTCGCCGCGTTGTTCGACGATCATCGAAATACCCGCCGCTGCTGGTGCATGGCCTTCTGCGCGACCCGCGGACAGTTCGCTGCGGGCTGGGTGGCCGGCGGCAACCGGCGTCGCTTCGAGAGCGCGGCCACTTCCGGCGGCCTCCCCATGGGCGTCCTCGCCTCCGTGGCGGGTGAGCCGATCGGCTGGTGCGCATGCGGACCCAGATCTCGATACGCCGGCAGCGAGGGCCGACGAAGGAAGCTGCTGGGTGGTCGGGACCCCGGCGAGGACGAAGCGGTGTGGTTGGTGGCATGCCTGTTCGTCCGAGCCGACCATCGAGCCCGGGGGGTCCCCTACGCACTGGTGCGAGCGGCCGTCGAGCTGGCCCGACAGCACGGTGCCCTGGCCATCGAGGGGTGGCCGATCGCTGGGTCGGATCGGCACTCCGCGGGCGCGTTCGTCGGACGGCAGTCGATGTTCGAGGACCTGGGCTTTCGGCGCGTCGCAAGCCCCGATCCGCAACGCGCTCTCATGCGCCGCGAACTCACCGATGCACCGGGACAGCAGCCGTAGCAGCCGGGCGGTCGGTGCGGGGCCGAACCCGCCACGGCCCGGAACTCAGCCGCGCAGCGAGAAGCGGGCGAGCAGCGCGCGGGCGTTCTCGGCGTGCGCGGGGTTGCACATCACGTCGTACCGGCCCGCCGAGATCTTGCTGGTGCTGGTGAAGTCACGGCGGCCGCGCGTCGCCGCGTAACCCATCCAGCCGAACAGCGCGCCGAACACCAGGCCGATGAGCAGGCCCGAGAGCACCATGCCGATCCAGGCGCCGCCGTCGGCCGAGAAGATGCCCAGCAGCAGGCCGACGAACAAGCCCCACCAGGCGCCTCCGGCGGCCCCGGCGGCGATCGCCCGGCCCGTGGTGAGCCGGCCGGTCACCGTCTCGACCATGCGCAGGTCGGTGCCGATGATCGTCACGTTCTCGACGGGGAACTTCTCGTCCGAGAGGTAGTCGACCGCGGCCTGTGCCTGCTCGTAACTGTCGTAGGAACCCACCTGGACGCCGCCCAGCGGCATCGACACAGAAGCACTCATGCCCGGTCGACTACCCGCTGCGGCGGCGTTGCACTCAGACCAGGCTGTCGGCCCACGCGCGGTGCAGATCGGCGAACCGGCCGGTGCCCGCGACCAGCTCGGCGGGGGAGCCGTCCTCGACGATCAGGCCGTCGGCCATGACCAGCGCCCGGTCGGCGATCTCCACCGTCGAGAGCCGGTGGGCGATGATCAGCGCCGTCCGGTCGGCGAGCAGGGTCTGCAGCGCATGCTGCACGAGGCGCTCGCTGGGGACGTCGAGCGAGCTCGTGGCCTCGTCGAGGATCAGCACCGCGGGGTCGGCGAGGAACGCACGGGCGAAGCTGACCAGCTGCCGCTGCCCCGCCGACAGTCGCCCACCCCGCTTGCTGACGTCGGTGTCGTAGCCCGCCGGCAGGGCGGCGATGAACTCGTGCGCGCCGATCGCCCGGGCAGCCGCCTCGATCTCGGCCCGGCCGGCACCCGGCCGGCCGAAGGCGATGTTGTCGGCGACCGTGCCGGAGAACAGGAAGCTCTCCTGGGTGACCATGACCACCGCCCGGCGCAGGTCGGCGTCGGACAGCAGGGTCAGCGGCACCCCGTCGAGTCGCACGGCACCCGTCGTCGGATCGTAGAAGCGGGCTGCCAGGCGGGCCAGCGTCGACTTGCCGGCGCCGGTGGCCCCCACGAGCGCCACCGTCTGCCCGGCGGGAACGTGCAGGTCGAGCAGGGGGAGCACGACGCGGTCGGTGTAGCCGAACCGCATGCCGTCGAAGACCAGCTCTCCACGCGCCTCGGGCAGGGGCACCGGATCGGTCGGCTCGGGCACCGTCGGCACCTCCTCGAGCACTCCCGACAGCTTCTCCAGCGCCGCAGTCGCCGACTGGTAGGAGTTGTAGAACATCGCGACGTCCTGCAGCGGGTCGAAGAACCGGCGCAGGTAGAGCAGGAAGGACACCAGGGTGCCGACGGCCAGGGCTCCGTCCATCACCCGGAGCGCGCCGTAGCCGAGCACGGCGACGGTGACCAGGTTGCCGATCAGCGTCACCGCCGGGATGAAGACCGCGATCAGCCAGAAGGCGCGGTCGTGCGCCTGTCGGTTGTCCTCGTTCAGGACGGCGTACAGCTCGTCGTTGCGGGGCTCCCGCCGGAACGCCTGCACCGCGCGGATGCCCCCGAACGTCTCGGTGAACTGCACGATGAGCGCGGCGATCGTCTGCCGGGTTCGCCGGTAGGCCGCCGTCGAGTTCCGCTGGAACCAGCGCGCCACCCAGAACAGCGCCGGGAAACCCAGCAGAGCGACCACACCCAGTGGCGGGTCCAGGACG
This sequence comes from Blastococcus sp., assembly GCA_025965715.1. Classification (GTDB taxonomy): domain Bacteria; phylum Actinomycetota; class Actinomycetes; order Mycobacteriales; family Geodermatophilaceae; genus Blastococcus_B. The sequence goes on from JAOPWJ010000193.1 coordinate 11,299, forward strand.
ACGAGGACGACGCCGATCGTGAGCACGCTGAACACGGCCGTGACCAGGTTGTCCAGGCCCTCGTCGAACAGCTCCTCGATGGCCTCGACGTCGCTGGTCAGGCGGCTGATCGTCTTGCCGGAGGTGTAGCGCTCGTGGAAGGACAGGGGCAGCCGTTGGACGTGGGTGAACACCCGTCGGCGCAGCCGGAGCAGCACCGCCTGGCCGATCCGCCCGGACCAGCTCAGGAAGACGAACCGCAGCACCGTGTCCACCGCCGCGGCGGCGAGCATCGCGCCGGTGACCCACGCCAGCGGCCCAGCGTCGCCGTCGATCAGCGCGGGGACGGCGACGTCGATGCCGACGCCGATGAGGAAGGGCCCCGCCAGCCAGGCGATGTTCTGGCCGGTGATGACGCTCAGCAGCCCCCACAGCGCGCGACGGTGCGGGGAGAGCAGCTCGCCGAGGAGCCGCCGGGAGCGGTCGCGGAGGAAGACCCCGGCGCCGACCGACAGCTCCTCGGTGTCCTCGGTCGCGACGCCGCGCCAGTTGTGCGCGGTGTCCGGGGACGGCGCGGGCGGCGCACCGCGGTCGGCGGGCTGGCTCACGACGCGACCTCGGCGAAGCCGGCGTCGGCCAGTTCGCTGTCCTGAGCGAGCAGGTCGCGGTACTCGGGGACCTCGGCCAGCAGGTCGCTGTGCCTGCCGATCGCGGTGATGCGTCCGCCGGAGAGCAGTGCGACGCGGTCGGCCAGCAGCACGGTCGAGGGCCGATGCGCGACGACCAGGGCGGTCGTCTCCGCGAGCACCTTCCGCAGCGCCTGTTCCACGAGCGCTTCGGTGTGCACGTCCAGCGCCGACAGCGGGTCGTCGAGGATCAGCACCGATGGCCGGCCGAGGACGGCACGGGCCAGCGCGAGGCGTTGCCGCTGGCCGCCCGACAGGGACAGCCCCTGCTCGCCGATGCGGGTCGCGAGTCCCCAGGGCAGGTCGTGGACGAACTCGGCCTGGGCCACGCGCAGCGCCTCGTCGACCTCGGCGTCCGTGGCGTCGGTGCGGCCCAGCGTGACGTTCTCCCTGACGCTCATCGAGAATAGCGTCGCGTCCTCGAACGCGGTGGAGACGACGCTGCGCAGCTGCGCCAGTGGAAGGTCGCGCACGTCGACGCCGTCCAGGGTCACCCGCCCGGCCGTCACGTCGTAGAGCCGGCCGACCAGTGCGGTGAGCGTCGTCTTGCCCGACCCGGTTGCGCCGACCAGCGCGACGGTCTCGCCGGGCGCGACGTCGAGGTCGATGCCGCTGAGCACCGGGTCCGCTGAGCCCGGATAGGCGAAGCCGACCCCCTCGAGACGGAGACGGGCGGGCGTACCGATGGCCGCGGAGCGGACGCCGGGCCGGTCGGTGACCGTGACCGGCTCGTCGAGGAGCTCGCCGATGCGGTCGCAGGCGCTGGCGGTCTCCTGGGCGAAGGCGAACAGGAAGCCGAGGGAGAGGATCGGCCACAGCAGCACGGTGAACAGTGCGACGAAGCCGACGAGGCCGCCGACGGTCAACGCGCCCGTGTTCACCGCCACCGCGCCGCCGACGAGGATGACCGCGAGCGTCACCTGGGGATGCAGCTCGAAGATGCACCACAGCAGGGCCAGGGTGCGGACCCGCTCCAGCTGCATCCGGCGCAGCACGGTGGCCTTGGCGTCGTATCGGTCGAAGACCAGCCCGCTGCGGCCCAGCGCCTTCACGACGCGGATGCCCTGGACGGCTTCCTCGACGTCGGTGGTCAGCTCGCCCTGCTGGTCCTGCACCTGCCGCGACTGGATGTTGTACCGGCGCTCCCAGCGCAGCCCGAGGAACGTCAGTGGCACCGTGGTGACGAGGACGGCCAGCCCCAGCGGCCAGTAGGTGACCAGCAGGAGGACCAGGACGACGACGCAGGTGATCAGGTTGACCGCGAGGAAGACCGCGGCGAATCCGACGAAGCGCCGGACGGTGGAGATGTCGGTGGTGGCGCGGGAGAGCAGCTGCCCGGAGCCCCACCGGTCGTGGAAGGCGACCGGCAGCCGCTGCAGCCGCTGGTAGAGGGCGTCGCGCAGGTCGCGCTCGATCCGCAGGGAGCTGCGGTTCATCGCCCAGCGGCGCAGGAAGAACAGTGCGGCCTCGGCGACGCCGAACAGCAGGGCCAGGGCGAGCAGGGGGAGGAGCCCGGACCGGTCGCCGGCGGCGATGGGGCCGTCGACGACGGCGGCGGTGAGCAGCGGGACGGCGAGCTGCGTGAGGGTGGCGAGCAGCGCAGCGGTGAAGGTGAGGGCGACCAGCCCGCGGTAGGGGCGGGTGAAGGGCCACAGGCGCAGAAGTGCGGCCAACCGGCCCCGGTCGTCGGGTGGCGCGGGGTGCGGGGTGGTGTCCATGTCGCCGTCGAGGCTAGGCACAGGTAGTGACCGAGGCGAACCAGTTTCGCGCCCCGGCCTCGCTGCAGGGGCCCGCCGCGGGCCTGCGAGTGCAGCGGCCGAGGGCTTCTGCTGCTGCGGAGCGGCCCCTTCTCAGCGGTGCCGTCGAACCCCGAAGACGATGTCCTCCCAGGCGGGGACGCGCGCCCGTGGGTCGTCGGTGTCGCCGTCGGCCTCGGTCCGGGCCAGCACCACCGTGTCGTGGTCGGCCACTTCGTCCAGCAGTGCGTCGACCGAGCGCTGGCGATCGGCGAAACCGGTCGGCGGATGGACGTCCCGGACGTCGTCCTCGGCACGGACGGGTGCGGTGAGGTGGTCTGCCGGTACGTCGGTGGCCAGCAGGTCGGTGTTGACCACGTCGGTCACGTAGCCGTCGGCCACGTAGCGGTCGTCCGTGTAGCCGTCGTGCGCGGTGCCGCCGTCCTCGAGCTGGTCGTCCGTCGCGGCGGGTGCCGGGCCGGTCACCTCGTCCTCGCGGGGGCTGTCCCGCAGCACGGAGACCGGACGCGCGCGGAGCGGAGGGCCGCCGGGCAGTCCGGTCGGCACATCGGGTACGACGCGGACCAGGCGGGTGCCCTCGGCGAAGTCGGTCGTCGCGGCGTCGTCGGGCGTGACGAGCCGCGCGGGCAAGTCGAAGATCCAGCGCGTCGTTCCGGACTTGTCACCGGCCCGCCACGCGCCGGTGACCAGCCAGGCGCCGTCGTCGTTGCGGTAGGCGTCCCACTGCACCACGTCGACGTCCGTGTCGAGCAGTCGGAGCCGGTCGGCCATGAAGCGCTGCAGGGTGGTGCCCGGGGTGCCCTCGGAGAGGCGGACGCGCGCCTCGAGGGCCTGTTCGGCCACCCGGGCCCGCTCCTGCAGTACCGGATGGGCGAAGCGCATGATCCGTTCGACGCGGGTGCCGGAGGCGACCGCCACCTGCTCGGGCGTCTCACCCGCGCGGATGCGGGACTGGATGACCCGAGGGGGCAGTTCGGTACCGAGGTCCACGTCGATCTGGGTGAGGCGACGGGAATCGCCGCGGGCGGCGGCGCGCACGCGGTCGTCGATCGGCAGCTCGAACGTGTCGCCGTCCGGGGCGTCTGCGCCCTCGGTCGTGAGGATCAGGCTCTTCCCGTCGCCGGAGAGCGCCACGAGGCGCAACGAGCGCATGGACGGCCTCCTGTAACGTGCGCGGGTCCCACCTGGACAGAGACCCGGGACACGAGGCTATCGGCGTGCGGGGGGCCGGGCCGGCAGGCCGCCCGGCGTGGCGCGCCCCGGGCTGGACCCGGTCCCTCTCCCGGGGGGTGCAGAACCTCCGCTCGAGCGCCGATGAGGAGCAATGTCACGTCTGTGAAACGCGCGCTCGGCACAGTGGGTCGCGCGGGCTCCGCCGAGACCGAACGCCGACAGCCGAGTTCCACCTGAGGAGGTGCGATGGCCAGCCCACTGACCGACCGGCCCCTCGCGCCCTACGCGCCCGCGGCCGACGTCGCCGGCCTGCTGACCGGCCCGTCTCCCGCCCAGCTGCTACCCGACTCCGTCGCGCTGGCCGTCGCCCAGATCGCCGGCGCGGCCGGCACCTGGTGCCCGGCGCTCTCACCCGACGGCGACCGGGTCGCCTACGTCACCGACCGGTCGGGCAGCCCGCGCCTGGAGGTGGCGGCCGTCGACGGGCGGACGCCGCCAGCGGTGCTCTCCGGCCCCGACGAGGAGGTCGTCTCCGTCGCCTGGTCGCCCGACGGCGGCTGGCTGGCGTACCTGGTCAGCCCGGGCGGCTCGATCTGCGCCGAACTGCACGTGGTGCGCCCGGACGGCTCGGGCCGACGGCTGCTCGCGGGCCAGGACCCGCGCGCCACCGTCTTCGCCGGCGCCTGGACCGGCCCCGGCCACTACGCGTGCTCGATCGCCCCCGGCGACGGTCCCGACGCCGACGTCGTGCTGGTGGACGTGCTGACCGGCGAGCAGCGAACCCTCGCCAGCGGCGGCTTCCTGTCGGTCACCTGGGTGTCGGCCGACGAGCGCTTCGTCCTGGCCCGCCGGGGCCCGCGGGCCTACCGGCACATCGTGCTCTGCGACGTCGCCACCGGTCTCCAGCGACGGGTCCTCGCGCTCGACGCGCCCGGCGGCATTGCCTCGGAGGACGGCCGCTTCGGCCCGGACGGCGCATCGATCTACCTCCGCGCCTCACTGCCCGGCGAACCGGGTACCGACCGGTCCGGCCTGGTGGCCGTCGCCCTGTCGCCCGACGGGGAGCCGGGCCGGGGCCGGACGGTCCTGTACCGCCCGGACGCCGATCTGGACGGCTACGCCCTGCGTACCGACGGCACCGTCCTCGCCGTCTGGACCGCCGAGGAGGAGACCGAGTTCTGTGTGCACGCCCTCTCCGACGGGGCGCTGATCCGCACGATCGCCCTGCCCGAGCCGGTCATGCCCGGCTGGTCCCTGGCCGGCGACGGGGCCACGATGGTGGCCGAGCTGACCGGGCCCCAGGCGCCGCGTGGCCTCTGGCTGATCCCGCTCGAGGGGCAGGGCGCCCCCACGCCGCTGCCCTCGACACCCGTCCGTCCGGATCTCCGCGCGCTCGTGCCGCCGGTGCGCTACGAGTACTCGGCGCCCGACGGCATGCCGCTCTCTGGCTGGCTCTACGTGCCGGCCGGCGTGCACGGCCCGAACCGCACGGTGATCACCTTCCACGGCGGTCCCGAGGGCCAGGAGCGGCCCGACTACTCACCACTGGCCCAGACCCTGGTCGCTGCAGGCTTCACCGTCTTCGCGCCGAACGTGCGCGGCTCGGGCGGATTCGGCCGGGCATTCCTGACCGCCGACGACGGCGAGGCCCGGGAGGCCTCCTTCGACGACGTCCGCACGACGGTCGAGGAGCTCGTCGCCGCCGGGATCGCGCAGCGGGGTCGGGTGGGGGCGCACGGCTGGTCGTACGGCGGATACCTCACCTTGGTCGCGCTGACGCGATGGCCCGACCTGTTCGCCGCGGGGGTGACCGGTGCCGGGATGAGTGATCTGCGGACCTTCTTCGCCGGCACCGAGCCGTGGATGGCAGCGGCCTCGGTCACCGAGTACGGACACCCGGTGGCCGACCGCGATCTGCTTGCGGCGCTGTCCCCGATGACCGCGCTGGAGCGGCTGACCGCACCGGTCCTCTTCGCGCACGGAGACCGCGACACGAACGTCCCGGTCGCGGAGTCGGTGCAGGCGCACCAGGCCCTGCAGGCCCTGGGTGCTTCCAGCGACCTGCTGCTGCTCCCCGGCGAGGGGCACACGATCGTCGGGCACGATCACCTGGTCGAGCTGAGCACCTCGGTCGTCACCTGGTTCGACCGCTGGCTGTGAGCAGCGGGCGTGGGGACGGAGAACTGTTCACCGGCTATTCCACACCCCGCGGCGACGAGGGGATCGACAGGGCCGGCCGGCTGACCGACGGCTACGCCGTCCTCGGGCCGTGGCTGGAGCGGCTCGGCGTCGCGGGCCTGACCGCCGCCGCGACCGCGCTGGCCGCGGAGCGGCGCAGCCGTGGGATCGCGGTCGCCGGCTGGGCGGACGGCCGGCAGCGGGCGCATCCCTTTCCGCTGGACCCGCTGCCCCGGATCGTCCCGCTCGCCGAGTGGGCCGGTCTGGCCGCCGGCGTCGAGCAGCGCCACCGGGCGCTCAACGCGTTCCTCGCCGACGCCTACCGGCCCGCTGGGCGGCGTCGGGGCGACGCCGACCGGGCACCGGAGATCGTGCGGGCCGGCGTGGTCCCCGAGTGGGCGGTCGCGCACAGCCCCGGCCGCGATCCGGAGGCCGTCGCCCTGGCCTGGCCAGGGCAGGCGCGCGCCGTCCTGGCGGGTACCGACCTGCTCCGCACCGCCACGGGGAGCTGGATCGTGCTGGGGGACAACCTGCAGGTGCCGTCGGGACTGGGCTTCGCGCTGGCCAACCGGGACAGCGCCCGCGCCGCCATGCCGGAGCTCTTCGGCTCCGGCGGCGCGGCGCCGGTCGACCCCTGGGACGCCGTGCCGATGCTCCGTGCGGCGTTGGAGTCCGCCGCCCCACCGGCCTGCAGCGGTCCGCCACGCCTCGCCGTCCTCACCGCGGGCGAGGGTGACGGCGCCTGGTTCGAGCATCGGCTGCTGGCCGATGCGCTGGGCGTCCCGCTGGTGCGGGCCTCGGAGATCTGGCCGCGCATCGACGGCGGCGTGGAAGTGCTGGCCGACGGCCTGCGCACGCCCGTCGACGTGCTGTACCGCCGGTTCGACGACGGAGCGCTGGGCGCCTATCCCACGCCCATCGGCCAGCCGGTCGACGTACTGCTCACCGAGGCGGTGCGCGCCGGCCGGCTCGGACTGGTCAACGTGCCGGGCAACGGGGTCGCCGACGACGCCGCGGCCTACGCCTGGGTGCCGGCGATGATCTCCTTCTATCTCGACGAGAAGCCGTTGCTGGATTCGGTGCCCACCTGGGTCCTGGCCGACCCCGACCAGTGGGCGCAGGTGCGCGACCGCCTGCACGAGCTCGTGCTCACGCCGGTCGCCGGGTACGGCGGTGGGGGCGCGGTCGTGGGCCCGTCCTGCTCCGCCGCCGAGCTGGCCCGGCTGCAGGCGGAGGTGGCGGCGGCGCCGCACCGATTCGTCGCCCAGGAACCGGTGGACATCTCGACCGCGCCGACGCTGGTGGAGGGCGGCCTGCAGCCCCGGCACGTGGACCTGCGCGTCTTCTCCGTCGCCGGCCCGGCCACGCGGGTGCTGCCGGCCCCGCTGACGCGGGTGGCCCCGGCGGCGGGCTCCCGCGTGACCAGCGCCGACCGCGGCGGTGCGGGGAAGGACACCTGGCTGCTGGCCTGAGCAGCCAGGTGTCAGGCAGGTGTCAGCCCGCGGCGCTGCCGGGGTGCTCGGCGGCGAGTGGGCTCGTGCTCGGCCCCGTCCCGGGGGACGGGGCCGTTCTCAGAGGCGCTCGGCCACGTAGTCGATGCAGGCGGTGAGCGCGGTGACGTCGTCGGGGTCGACCGCGGGGAACATGCCGATCCGCAGCTGGTTGCGGCCGAGCTTGCGGTAGGGCTCGACGTCCACGACGCCGTTGGCACGCAGGGTCGTGGCGATCGCCGCCGCGTCGACGGACTCCGCGAAGTCGATCGTGCCCACCACCAGCGACCGCTCCCCGGGGTCGGTCACGAACGGGGTCGCGTACTGCGAGCTCTCCGCCCATCCGTAGAGCCGGCTCGAGGAGCTGCGGGTGCGCTCGACGGCCCCGGAGAGCCCACCGAGCGAGAGCAGCCAGTTGATCTGGTCGGCCAGCAGGAACAGCGTGGCGACGGCCGGCGTGTTGTAGGTCTGGTCCTTCGAGGAGTTGTCGACCGCGATCGACAGGTCGAGGAACCCGGGGATCCACCGGCCCGACGCCTTGATCTCGGCGACGCGGGCGAGCGCGTCGGCGGACATGAGCGCCACCCACAGCCCGCCGTCGGCGGCGAAGCTCTTCTGGGGGGCGAAGTAGTAGACGTCGGTCTGCGCGACGTCGACGGGCAGGCCGCCCGCGCCGCTGGTCGCGTCGATGAGGACCAGGGCGCCGTCGCTCCCCGCCGGCCGCACGATCGGGGCCATCACGCCGGTGGACGTCTCGTTGTGTGCCCAGGCGTAGGCGTCCACGCCGGCCTCGGCCGTGGGCAGCGCCAGGGAGCCGGGCTCGGCCTTGGTGATCACCGGAGCGTCCAGGAACGGTGCCTCCGCGACGCCCGAGGCGAACTTCGCGGAGAACTCGCCGTAGGCGCCGTGCGCGGAGCGCTGCCGGATGAGCCCGAAGAGGGCCGCGTCCCAGAAGGCCGTCGTCCCGCCGTTGCCGAGGACCACCTCGTAGCCGTCGGGCAGGTCGAACAGCTGGGCGAGCCCCTCGCGGATCTGGCGGACCAGACCCTTGACGGGTGCCTGCCGGTGCGAGGTGCCCATGATGCCCGCGCCGTCTGTGACCAGGGCCTGCAGCGCCTCCGGCCGGACCTTGGAGGGGCCGCAGCCGAAGCGCCCGTCGGCAGGGAGCAGCTCGGCGGGGATCGTGATGCTCATCGGGTAGTGCCTCTCAAGGAGCAGATGGGTAGCCGACGCCGGGTTCAGGCCGGCGCGACCTCAGTAGTGGCCTTGGTCTCGATGGTGTCCCAGCCCTCGACCGCTTCGGGCTTGCGCGGATCGGGGCCGACGTAGCGCGCCGACGGGCGCACCAGGCGTCCGGTCTTCTTCTGCTCGAGGATGTGCGCGCACCAGCCGGCCGTGCGGGCGCAGGTGAACATCGAGGTGAACATGTGACTGGGCACCTCGGCGAAGTCGAGGACGATGGCCGCCCAGAACTCCACGTTGGTCTCGATCGGCCGGTCGGGGCGCCGCTCGCGCAGCTCCTTGAGCGCGGCCTGCTCGAGGGCCAGCGCGGCCTCGAACCGGGGGGCGCCGAGCTCCTCGGCGGAGCGGCGCAGCACGCGGGCGCGGGGGTCCTCGGCCCGGTAGACGCGGTGGCCGAAGCCCATCAGCCGGTCGCCGCGGTCGAGCAGGTCCTTCACGTACTTCTCCGCGTCGCCGCTCTGCTCGACGCCGTCGAGCATGTGCAGCACGCGGGAGGGCGCGCCGCCGTGCAGCGGGCCGGACATGGCACCGATGGCGCCCGACAACGAGGCCGCGACGTCGGCGCCGGTGGAGGCGATCACGCGGGCCGTGAACGTCGAGGCGTTCATGCCGTGCTCGGCGGCCGACGTCCAGTAGGCGTCGACCGCGGCGACATGGCGGGGGTCGGGCTCGCCGCGCCAGCGGACCATGAACCGTTCGACGATGGTGGCGGCCTGGTCGACCCGCTTCTGCGGGACGGCCGGAGTGCCGATGCCGCGGGCGGACTGCGCGACGTAGGACAGCGCCATGACGGCGGCCCGGGCGAGCTCCTCGCGGGCCTCCTCGGCCTCGATGTCGAGCAGCGGGCGGTAGCCCCAGATCGGGGTCAGCATCGCGAGTGCGGCCTGGACGTCGACGCGCACGTCCCCGGTGTGCACCGGGATCGGGAACGGTTCGGCCGGCGGGAGACCTGGGCCGAACTTGCCGTCGACAAGCAGCGCCCAGACGTTGCCGAAGGTGACCTTGCCGACCAGATCCTCGATGTCGACACCGCGGTAACGCAGGGCGCCGCCGTCCTTGTCCGGTTCGGCGATCTCGGTCTCGAAGGCGATGACACCTTCCAGGCCCGGTACGAAGTCGTCGGACATCTCGCAAGCTCCTCTGCGCGCGGACCAGGTGCGGTAGGGAATACGCGCACTTCTGCCGGTCGACCCTAGGCGGTGCCAACACCCCCGATCCACGCGGGGCAGCCGGACGGGCGCCGCGCAGGGAGCCTCCCGCGCCGCGAACCGACCGCGGTGTCAGCATGACCGCGTGCCCCACCTCTTCCGCATGCGCAGGGACTACGCCGCCGGACAGCTCCGCGAGGACGACCTCGCCCCCACGTGGGTGGAGCAGTTCGACCGCTGGTTCGTCGACGCCGTCGCCGCCGAACTCCCCGAAGCGAACGCCGTCGTGGTCGCCACAGCAGATGCCGACGGCGCCCCCGACGCTCGGATCGTGCTCATGAAGGGCTACGACGCGGAGGGGATCCTCTTCGGCACCAGCTATGCCTCGGCGAAGGGCGCCCAGCTGGCCGTGAACCCGCGGGCGGCGCTGGTGTTCCCCTGGCACCCGATGCAGCGGCAGGTGCGGGTGACCGGTCGGGTGGAACGGGCCGGCGACGCCGCCTCGGACGCGTTGTGGGATCCCCGCCCGCGGGCCGCGCAGCTGGCGGCCTCGGCCTCGGTCCAGTCGACCGTCGTGGACTCGCGGGATGAGCTCGCCGAGCGGGTGCGGCTGCTCGACGAGCAGGTGCCACCCGGGCCGGTGCCGCGCCCGGCTGCCTGGGGCGGCTACCGGGTGGTGCCCGAGCGGGTGGAGTTCTGGCAGGGCGGGGCCGATCGGCTGCACGACCGGATCCGGTTCCTCCGTGATGAGTCGGAAGGGGGCGGCTGGATCGTGCAGCGGCTGGCCCCGTGAGCGACCCGCTCGATCCCGTCGATCCGGTCGAGGGCGGGCGGTCGGTCGAGGAGCCGGTCGCCGTCCGCGGCCGGCGCGGGTGGGCGATCGACACGACGCCGCTGCGCAACCCGGCCTACCGGCGGCTGTTCGGCGGGGTGGCGGCCACGATGCTCGGCCAGCAGATGACGCTGGTCGCCGTCCCGTTCCAGGTCTATGCGCTCACCGGGTCGTCGCTGATGGTCGGCGTGACCTCGGTCGTGGCGCTCGTGCCGCTCATCGTCTTCGGCCTGCTCGGCGGCGCGATCGCCGACGCGATGGACCGACGACGACTGATGCTGATCACCTCCGGCGGGGCCGCGGTGACCAGCTCGCTGCTCGCCGTCCAGGCGCTGCTTCCGGGGGACGGCCATCTGGCGGTGCTGTGGGTGCTGACCGCCTGCGTCTCCGGCTTCGCCGCGGTGAACCAGCCCACGCGCAGCGCGGTCATCCCGGCGTTGGTCGGCCCGGAGGGCGTCCCGGCGGCCAACGCGCTGGCGATGACGGTGCGGCAGGCCGGCGTCATCGTCGGTCCGCTGCTGGCCGGGGTCCTGATCGGGGTGGGGGACATCTTCCTGGCCTACACCGTCGACGCCGCCGGCTTCCTCCTCGCCGCCCTGCTGCTGCGCGGGCTGCCGCCGCTGCCCCCCGGAGGGCACGCCGGGCCCCTTCGGCTGCGGTCGGCGGTGCGCGGGGTGGGGGAGGGCTTCAGGTTCCTGCGCACCCAGCCGGTGCTGCTGATGACCTTCGTCGTCGACATCATCGCGATGCTCTTCGCCTGGCCGCAGGCGGTGTTCCCGGAGTTGTCCGGGACCCGCTTCGCCGATTCCCCCAACAGCCTGGGCTGGCTGTTCGCCGGCGTCTCGATCGGGTCCCTGGCCATGGGGCTGACGTCGGGATGGGTGACGAGGGTCGACCGACAGGGTGCGGTGGTTCTCGGCGCGATCTCCGTGTGGGGCGTCGCGATCATCGGCTTCGGCTTGGCCCCGACCCTGTGGTTCGCCGTCCTCTGCCTGGCGGTCGCCGGTGCCGGGGACATGGTCAGCGCCGTCCTGCGGACGTCGATGCTGCAGCTGGCCGCCCCCGACGGGATGCGCGGCCGCATGCAGGGGGTGTTCATCGTCGTCGTCGCGGGCGGGCCGCGCCTGGGCGATCTGCGCGCCGGGGCGATCGCCACCACGGCGGGCGTCACCGTGGCGATGGTGTCGGGGGGCGTGCTGATCGTCGTGGCGATGGCCCTCGTCGCGCTGCTCGTGCCCTCGTTCTGGCTGTTCCGCGCCTCCCGCTCGGCGGCAGAGGTCTCACCCCGCCCGTCGTAGGCGCGGGTGCGCGACCACCTTCAGCGGCCGCCACGGGCGTCGTGGACCCGCTCCTTGGACCTGGCGGGAACGGACATGAAGGGGATCTGCAGTTGTGGGCAGAATTGCCCGGTCGCGAAGCCGCGTGACCGGAAGGCGACGCCCGTCCGGCGAGAGGGCAGGGCTCAGGGAAGCGTCTTCGACGCGCTGAGAGCAGCGGCCACGAAGGTGCGATGACGCAGCTGCAGCGGCTTCGCCCCGGCCGGGGTGCCCCCTATCCCGCCAGCGTGGTCGCGACGACGTGCAGATCCCCCACGAGCGCGTCGTAGGCGGCCGCTCGGCTCTCGTCGGGGGTTCGCAGGATTGCTGAGGGATGCGTCGTGGCGAGGACCCAGGTCTGAGCTGGCGCTCCTTCGTCCGGCTCGTCGTCGTCGGCTTCGGCACCGACGTTCTCGACGGCGGCCTGACCGGGGGGCGTCCAAGGGATGAGCTTTCCGCGGTCGTGCGTGATCCGGAAGGACGGCGCGATGAGTGCCTTGGCTGCCGTCGCCCCGAGGCACACCACGATCTCCGGCTTCAACACCTGGAACTCCGCCTCGAGCCATGGCCGGCAGGCGCGCAGGTGCTCGGGCCGCGGTGTCTGATGGATGCGGCGCTTGCCACGCACACCGAAGAAGAAGTGCTTCACCGCATTCGTGATGTAGGCGTCGCGTCGGTCGATGCCGGCATCGGCCAGCGCCTTGTCCAGCAGCCGCCCGGCCGGGCCGACGAACGGCTCGCCCGTGCGGTCCTCCTGGTCGCCGGGCTGCTCGCCGACGAAGACGACCCGCGCCGTCTCCGGCCCCTCCCCGAAGACCGTCTGGGTCGCCGGCTCCCACAACTCGCATGCCCGGCAGCTCGCGGCCGCCGTCCGCAACCCGTCGAGGCCCGCGTCCGATGGCGGCTGCGCCGGATGGTTCTCCTGGCTCATGCCGTCGATGACACCTCAGCAACGCGCACGGCGCGAGGGGGAGCAGCCGATACGGTGCCGAGCAGGAATGCCGACGGCAGGAGGACCGGTGCTGGAGTTCGACGGGCTGCGCAAGAGCTTCGGGGACAACCGTGTGCTCGACGGCGTCGGATTCACGGTCGCGCCCGGCTCGATGTTCGGGTTCTGCGGGTCCAACGGCGCCGGCAAGACCACCACGATGCGCATCGCCATGGGACTGGTCCGGCCCGACGCCGGGGAGGTCCGCTGGCAGGGCCACCTGCTCGACGCGGGAGCGCGCCGGCGAATCGGCTACATGCCGGAGGAACGCGGCCTCTATCCGAAGATGAAGGTGGGCGAGCAGGTCGCCTACTTCGCCCGCCTGCACGGTCTGCGCGCCGCCGCGGCTGCCCGTGCGGCCGAGGAGTGGGTCGGGCGGCTCGGCCTCGGTGAACGGCGTGGGGACGCGGTGGAGAAGCTGTCGCTGGGCAACCAGCAGCGGGTTCAGCTCGCCGCGGCACTGGTGAGCCGGCCCGAGGTGCTGATCCTGGACGAGCCGTTCTCCGGCCTGGACCCGATCGGCGTCGACTCGCTGGCCGAGGCGCTGCTGAGCCAGGCGCGGGAGGGGGTGCCGGTCGTGTTCTCCAGCCACCAGCTCGACCTCGTGGAGCGGCTCTGCGACTCCGTCGGCATCCTGGCCCGCGGCCGGATGGTCGCCGCCGGCACGGTCGACGAGCTGCGCCGGCGGGAGGCGGGGCGGCTGCTGCGGGTCGTCGTCCCCGATGCTCAGCCCTCCTGGGCCGCGCAGCTCGCCGGCGTCCGCGTCGTGTCCGAGCAGGCCGGGGACACCCTGGTCGAACTGGCCGCCGGCACCGACGACCAGACGGTGCTCGCCGCAGCCCTGCGCACCGGCCGCGTCACCCACTTCGCCTGGCGGCAGCCGACGCTGGTCGAGCTGTTCCGCGAGGCCGTCGCCGCGCCCCCCCGGGAGGTGGCCGCATGAGCGAGCCCCGGGACCTCGGCAGCGCAGGGATCGTCCGGCTGGTCGCCGGCCGCGAGATCTCGACGCGCATCCGGGACAAGAGCTTCATCATCAGCTCGCTGGTGATCATCCTGCTGATCGTCGGGAGCATCGGCTTCCAGGTCGCGGTCAGCTCCGGCGGTGCGCAGCTGCGGATCGGCATCGTCGACGACAGCGGCGCGCTGGGGCCGGCTCTCCAGGCGCAGGGTGAGGCGGTCGCCGTCGACGTCACCGTCGTCGGTCTGGACGACGAGGCCGGCGCCCGGTCGGCGGTCGAGGACGGCGACGTCGACGGTGCCGTACTCGACGCCGCCGACCCGCAGCTGATCGTCGAGGAGTCGGCCGACGGCTCGTTGCTGGCCGTGGTCCAGGGCGCGGTCTCCCAGCTCGCCGTCAGCGAGCAGCTGGCGCGGGCCGGCATCACGCACCTCGACGTACCGGAGGTGGCGGTCACGCCGATGGAGCCGGACGCCGAGCAGAACGGTCAGCGGATCGGCGCCGCCATCATCGGTGTCTCGCTGTTGTACGGACTGCTCATCCTGTTCGGGCAGTTCATCGCCCAGGGGGTGGTGGAGGAGAAGTCCAGTCGGGTGGTCGAGCTCCTGCTCGCGACGTTGCGCCCGTGGCAGCTGCTGGCCGGCAAGGTGATCGGGCTGGGGGTCCTCGGCCTCGGCCAGATCGTCGTCGTGATGGTGATCGGGGTCGGGGGCGCGCTGGCGTTCGACGTCATCGACGTGCCCGGCGACGTCGTCGGCACGGCGGTGTCGGTCGTCGCCTGGTTCGTGCTCGGGTACGCCTTCTACGCCGCGATCTTCGCCGTGGCCGCCTCGCTGGTCAGCCGGCAGGAGGACCTCGGCACCGTGCTCATGCCCACGACCCTGCTGCTCGTCGGCTCGCTGGTGATCGGCATCCGGGCCGCCGGCGACCCGGGCGGCACCCTCGCCAGGGTCACGTCCTACATACCCGGCCTCTCGCCGATGGTGATGCCGGTCCGGCAGGCCGCGGGTCAGGTGGCGGCCTGGGAGATCGCGCTGGCCGTCGTCCTCATGCTCGCGGCCATCGCGCTCGTCGTCCGGCTCGGCGGGCGGGTGTACTCCGCCGCCCTCCTGCGCACCAGCGGCAAGACCAAGCTCAAGGACGCCTTCCGCGCCGAGCGCATCTGACGGAGGACCGCCTCATCTCGCACGCGGGGCGCGCGACCGTGGAAGGTGGGCGTTCGAGCACGTTCCCGGATTGCGTCCGGGCGGCCCCGGGTAGCCGCGCCGCATGGGCATGCAGCTGGGCTACACGATGATGACCGAGCAGGCCGGTCCCAAGGACCTGGTGAGGCATGTGGTGGGCGCCGAGGACGCCGGATTCGACTTCGCGGTCTGCAGCGACCACTACTTCCCGTGGCTGGACGAGATGGGGCACGCGCCGCACGCGTGGACCGTGCTCGGTGCGGCGGCGCAGGCCACCAGCCGCATCCCCCTGATGACCTACGTGACCTGCCCGAGCTTCCGGTACCACCCGGCGATCGTCGCGCAGAAGGCTGCAACGCTGCAGCTCCTCTCCGACGGCCGGTTCACCCTGGGTCTGGGCTCCGGGGAGAACCTCAACGAGCACGTCGTCGGGGCGGGCTGGCCACCCGCAGACGTCCGGCAGGAGATGCTCGTCGAGGCTCTCCACATCATCCGCGACCTGTTCGACGGGGAGGGCTACACCAACGTCCGCGGCCAGCACTTCGACGTCGAGTCGGCCAGGCTCTGGGACCTGCCCGAGACGCGCGTGCCCATCGGGGTGGCCGTCGGCGGCAAGCAGGCCTGCGAGATCGCGGGGGAACTGGCCGACGCCATGATCGCCACCGAGCCGAAGGCCGAGCTGGGCGAGTACTTCGACGCCGCCGGCGGTACCGGTAAGCCGCGCATCGGGCAGCTGCCCATCAGCTTCGGCACCGACAAGGCCGCGGCCCTCACCCGCGCGCACACGCTGTTCCGCTGGTTCGGCCTGGGCTGGAAGGTCAACGCCGAGCTGCCCGGCACGGCAGCCTTCGAGGCGGCCAGCCAGTTCGTGCGCGAGGAGGACGTCGAATCCGCCATCCCGTGCGGGGACGACGTCGGGGCGGTGATCGAGGCGGCCCAGGCCTACGCCGACGCCGGTTTCACGCAGCTGGCGCTGGTGCAGATCGGTGGCGACCAGCAGGTGCCCTACCTCGAGTGGAGCCGGACGGCGCTGATGCCGGCCTGGCGGGAGGCCTTCGGCAGCTGACCGGCAACCGCAGGGCAGACGCCACGATGGGGTGAGATCACCCCCACGGTGGACGTGCGAAACCCCAGGTGGCGGTGATCATCGATGCATGACCGAGGACCTGGACGGACGCCTCCGGCGCCTGCGGGCCTCGAGCGACGTCGATGAGCTGATCGACCTGGGCTGCGACCTGGCCGACTCCGGCCGGCAGAGCGCCGCCGAGTGGTGCTTCCGACGCGCCGCCGACCTCGGCGACCCGGTGGCGTCGTTCAACCTCGGCAACTGCCTCGCCGGACAGCGCCGGTGGACCGAGGCGGTGGCGGCCTACGAGCAGTCCATCGCCGCCGGCGAGCCCGACGCGTGGCGCAACCTGGGCCGCGTGCTCGAACAGCTCGGCGACCTCGCCGGTGCCATGCGGGCCTACCGCGGAGCGGCCGAGGCCGGCGACCTGCACGGCGGGCTGGAGCTGGCCTTCCTGCTGCAGGAGCAGGGCGAGCCGGAGCAGGCGCTGGCGGTCGCCGAGGAGCTGGCCGCCGCCGGCGACGACGAGGCCGCGGCCGTCGTCGCCTCCTGGCGGTGGGGAAGCACCTCCGACCCCTCGCTCGAGCCGGCCCTGCGGGCCGGGGCGGACCACTTCCCGTCGGCGCGCAGCGATCTCGCCCAGCTGCTCCGCGACACCGGTCGCCTCGTCGAGGCGCGTTTCGTGCTCGAGCGCGGGGCGAAGCTCGGTGAGGTGGAGGCGTGGCTGCCGCTGGGCAACCTCTACACCGACGAGCTCCTGGACGTCGAGGCCGCCGAGGAGGCATACCGCAGCGGTATCGCCGCCGGCGACATCTACTGCCACCACAACCTCGGGGTGCTGCTGGCCGACCGCGGCGACCTCGAGGGCGCGACCGAGCAGTTCGGGCTCGGTGCGGCGGCCGGCGACCAGCTCGCCGCCGTGGCGCTGCGCCAGCTCCAGCGGGACTAGGGCCCGTTCCTAGGCTCATCGCGAGCGTGCGAGCGGTGCGGGGGACGGGGTCGTTTCTGGGGCCGACACGAGCGCGTCACATGAGTCCCGGATACTCGGGATGTGTCCGAAGCCACTGTTGACGTCGCGGACCTCCGTCGTAACGGCGGGCCAGCCGGTGCCGATCCTGACGGCCGTGCCGACGACGCGCCCCTGCGCGAGGACATCCGGGTCCTCGGCCGGGTGCTCGGCGAGGTCATCGGCGAGCAGGCCGGGATCGACGTCCTCGACCTGGTCGAGTCCACCCGCGTGGAGTCCTTCGCGGTCCGCCGCTCCGAGGTAGCCCGTCCCGCACTGGCCGACCGGCTCTCCGGCCTCGACGTCCGCGCGGCCAACCACGTCATCCGGGCGTTCAGCCACTTCTCCGTGCTGGCCAACCTCGCTGAGGACATCCACCACGAGCGGCGGCGGCGCTTCCACCGCCGCGAGGGCTCACCGCCGCAGCAGGGCAGCCTGGCCGCGACCTTCGCGCTGCTCGACCAGCACGACATCCCCGACGAGGTGGTCTCCCGCGAGCTGGCCGGAGCCCTCGTGTGCCCGGTCGTCACGGCGCACCCCACGGAGGTGCGGCGCAAGACGATCTTCCAGGTGCAGCGACAGATCACCGACCTGTTCCGCCAGCGCGACCGGGCGGCGCCGGGCGAGCTGGACGAGCAGGAGTGGTCGGCGCACCTGTGGCGCTCGGTGCTCACCCTGTGGCAGACGGCCCTGCTCCGGCTGTCCCGGCTGCGGCTGCAGGACGAGATCGACGAGGCGCTGCGCTACTACGAGCTGTCGTTGTTCGACGTCGTCCCGGCCATCAACGCCGAGGTGCGCCGGGCCCTGGCCCAGCGCTGGCCGGAGGCATCGCTGCCGTCCCGGCCGATGCTGCTGCCCGGTTCGTGGATCGGCGGGGACCGCGACGGCAACCCCTTCGTCACGGCCGACGCCCTGCGCCGCGCCACCACCCGGCAGGCCGAGACGGCGCTGGCCCACCACCTCGCCGAGCTGGAGGCCCTGCGCGACGAGCTGTCCATGTCCGACCGTCTGGTCACGCCGACGCCGGAGCTCTACGCCATGGCGGAGGCGTCCCGCGACGACTCGCCCTTCCGTGGTGACGAGCCCTACCGGCGGGCGATGAACGGCATGCACGCCCGCCTGGCCGCCACCGCGCGGGCCGTCCTGGGCCGGGTGCCGGGGTCGGCGCCGCACGCCGAGCTGACCCCCTACGACTCACCCGACGAGCTCCGCGCCGACCTCGACGTCGTGGACGCCTCGCTGCGCAGCCACGGGGCGGGGCCGCTGGCCGACCACCGGCTGCTGCGCCTTCGGGAGGCCGTCGAGGTCTTCGGCTTCCACCTCTGCGGGCTGGACCTGCGGCAGAACTCCGCCGTCCACGAGGAGGTCGTGGGAGAGCTGCTGGCCTGGGCCGGCGTCTGCGACGACTACGCGGCGCTCGACGAGGCAGCCCGGGTGGAGCTGCTGGCCGGCGAGCTGACGATGCGCCGTCCGCTGGTCCGTCCCGGCGCGGAGCTGTCCGAGCTGGCCCGCGGCGAGCTCGACGTGGTGGTCGCCGCGGCCGAGCAGATGGCCCTGCTGGGGCCGCGGGCCATCCCCAACTACGTGATCAGCATGTGCGAGTCCGTCAGCGACGTGCTCGAGGTCGCCGTCCTGCTCAAGGAGGTCGGGCTCCTCGACCCGGGCGCCGAAGGAGGGCCCTCCTGCCCGGTCGGCATCTCCCCGCTGTTCGAGACCATCGACGACCTCAAGGGCGCCGGGACGACGCTCGCCGCCATGCTCGACCAGCCGCTGTACCGCGCCCTGGTGACTTCCCGGGGCGACGCGCAGGAGGTCATGCTGGGCTACTCGGACAGCAACAAGGACGGCGGCTACCTCGCCGCCAACTGGGCCCTCTACCGCGCCGAGCTGGAGCTGGTGGAGGTGGCCCGGGCCAACGGCATCCGGCTGCGGCTCTTCCACGGCCGCGGCGGCACGGTCGGCCGGGGTGGTGGCCCGAGCTACGAGGCGATCCGGGCTCAACCCCCCGGCGCCGTCGCCGGTGCCCTCCGGATCACCGAGCAGGGCGAGGTCATCGCGGCCAAGTACGCCGATCCCGACCTCGCCCGGCGCAACCTGGAGGCGCTCGTCGCCGCCACCCTGGAGTCGAGCCTGCTCGACATCGAGGGTCTCGGGGACGACGCCGAGCCGGCGTACGCGCTGCTCGACGACCTCGCCGCGCGCGCCCAGCAGGCCTACCGCGCGCTGGTGCACGACACGCCGGGCTTCGTCGAGTGGTTCCGCGCGGCCACCCCCATCGGCGAGCTTGCCGAGCTGAACATCGGCAGCCGCCCACCGTCGCGCAAGGCCGGCGACTCGATCGCCGATCTGCGCGCCATTCCCTGGGTGTTCAGCTGGTCACAGACGCGGATCATGCTGCCGGGCTGGTTCGGCACCGGCACGGCGCTGGAGAGCTATGTCGGCAGCGATGGCGGCGACAGCTCCGAGGACAAGCTGGCCCGCCTCCGCGAGCTGCATCGCCGCTGGCCGTTCTTCCGCACGGTGCTGTCCAACATGGGCATGGTGCTGGCCAAGACCGACCTGGGACTGGAGGCCCGCTATGCCGAGCTCGTGCCGGACGAAGAGCTGCGGTCCAGGGTCTTCGACCAGATCACCGCCGAGCACGAGCGCACCTGCCGGATGCTGCTGGCCGTCACCGGCGACGAGGACCTGCTGGCCGACAATCCGTCGCTGGCCCGCTCGATCCGCAACCGGTTCCCCTACCTCGAGCCGCTGCACCACCTGCAGGTCGAGATGCTCCGGCGGCGGCGGGCGGGCGACGACGACGAGCTGACCCGCCGCAACATCCAGCTGACCATCAACGGCGTCGCGACGGCCCTTCGGAACAGTGGCTGAACCGCATCCGGCCTGGAAAGCCGCAGCCGCCGGCGCAGAGCTGCGTGTGGCCACGACCTCGGCGCAGATCGCGGCCGCGGCGGAGCGGCTCTGCATGGCGCCCGCCGCGCTGGCCGCCGCGGTCGTCGAACCGGGCGGCCGGTTGCTGCTGGACGACGCCGGCAGCGCGGTGCTCCTCCGCCGGGGATGGGCCGACGACGGCGCCGCCGAGGCGGTGATCGTCTCCCGCGCCGGGGTGCCGCAGGACCACCCTGCCGTGCTGGCCACCGCCGCAGGCTGGGGGTGCGACCGGGTGCGGCACCAACTCACGGGGCGGACCGTGGCGGTGCCCGAGCCACCCGCCGACGCCCCACTGGTCGACCGCTTCCGCCACCTGGCCTCCCGTGCCGCCACGCAGGTGGAGACCGCCCTCGCCCTCGCCCGTGACGTCGGCCAGGTGCACACCACGGACGACGGCGGCGCGGTGATGGCCGCCGACGAGGCCGCGCACGAGGCCGCGGTCGACGTCCTCGGTGGGCTGGGCGTGACCGTCCTCAGCGAGGAGCGGCCTGAGCAGCCCGTGCCACCCGGCCGGCCCTGGATCGTGCTGGACCCGCTCGACGGCACGGGCAACGTCGCCGCGGGGCTGCCGCCCTGGGCGTTCTCCGCGGCGCTCGTGTCCGCCGGGCGGCCGATCGCCGGGCTGGTCGCGGACCTCTCCTCCGGCCGGCGATGGGTGGGGGCCGAGGGTCGGGGCGCGCGGCGGGACGACGTTCCGGTGTCGCCCCGGACGGGCGGCACCGCGGTGCTGCCCGGCGCGCCCCCCCGCGACCCCGTCGTCCCCTCCACCGCCCGCCGGGTGCGCGTCACCGGCTGCACCGCCGTCGACCTCTGCCTCGTCGCCGACGGGTCGGCCGCCGCCTGGCTCGACGTCGACCGCAGCGGTAGCCATGTCTACGACGTCGCCGGGGGCCTCGCGGTCCTGCTGGCGGCCGGCGGGGTTGCCCTGAGGGCGGACGGCGAGCCGCTGCTGCTGGAGCCGCACGCGCACGACCTGATCCGGCTCGTCGCCGCCCCCGACGCGGCGTCCGCGCGGGAGCTGCTGCGCGCCATCGGCTGAGCTCAGGCGCGTGCGGCGGCCGCCCGGATGGCGGCCATCAGCGACTCCCGCTCGTGCAGCGTCGTCCGGGCCCGGCCGCGGGTCGCGCCGAGGGCCTTCTCCGCCGCGTCGATGGCCCGCCAGTCGTCGAGCAGCACCGGGTCGGCGCCGCGGCGGATCAGCTCCTGCACCAGGTCACCCACGGGACCGCGGACCGCGAGCCGGCCCTCGGCGGCGTCGGCCAGCAGCGATGCGACCGACTCCCGCGCGTCGTGCTTGTTGTGCCCGACGACCCCGCTGGGCCCGCGCTTGATCCAGCCCGCCACGTACTCGCCAGGGGAGGGCTGCCCGCCGCGCAGCACCCGTCCGGCGTGGTGGGGAACCGTGCCCGATCGCTCGTCCACGGGCAGTCCGGGCAGGGGCAGGCCCCGGTAGCCGACCGAACGGACGACGAGGTCGGCGGGCAGCTCCTCGAGCTCCCCGGTGCCCATCGCACGCCCGTCCCCGTCCACGGCGGTCCGCTCCACCTCCACGCCGGTGACGCGGTCCACGCCCAGCAGCCGCACGGGGCGCCGGTAGAACCGCAGGGTGAGCCGCGTCCGGCCGGGTTCGCGGGTGTGGGTCACCCAGTTCCGCAGCACGGCGAGGTTCCGGCTGACCACCCGGTCGGCGGCGGCGCGTTCCTCGCTGTCGGGATCGAGCACGAGGTCGGCGGGGTCGACCAGCACCGTGGCGCCGGCGAGCTCGCCCAGCTCGCGCAGCTCCTGGGTGGTGAAGGTGGCCTGCGCTGGACCGCGTCGGCCGATCACGGTGATCTGCTCCACCGGTGTCGCGGCCAGGGCGTCGAGGACGTGCTGCGGCATCTCCGTCGGCTCCAGCTCGTCGGCGGTGCGGGCGAGCACACGCGCGACGTCGAGCGCCACGTTCCCCACTCCGACCACGACCACATTCCGGACGCCGGCCAGCGCCGCCTCGACCCGCTCCCGGTCGGCGTCGGGATGGCCGCAGTACCAGGCGACGAACTCGGTGGCCGCCAGGCTGCCGGGCAGCTCCTCGCCGTCGATGCCGAGATGTCGGTCGAGGGCGGCGCCATAGGTGTAGACGACGGCGTCGACGTGGGCGCGCAGCTTCTCCAGCGGGATGTCCACACCCACCTCGACGTTGCCGACGAACCGCACCCGCGGATGCTCGAGCGTGTGGTGGAGGGTGTCGCGGATGGCCCGCATCTTCGGGTGGTCGGGCGCGATGCCGTGCCGGACCAGGCCGTAGGGAGTCGGCAGCCGGTCGATGAGGTCGACGGCCACCGGGACGGCGTCCTGGCGGGTCAGCGCGTCGGCCGCGTAGATGCCGGCCGGCCCCGCACCGACGACTGCGACGCGCAGTGGATGGTCCCCCGAGGGGGATGAGGGGGCACCGTCGTCCGACACGACTCGCATCCTGACCCCGCGAGGCACCCGGGCACCAGCGCAGCGCGCCGGATTCTGCCGGCGTCAGCGGCAGGAGTAGTCCTGGTCCAGGACGTTCAGACGTCCAGGACGAGGCCAGCTGATCGGTCAGGCACGGGCTGGTCTTCGCGTCGGATGGCTCCCGAACAGCCCGGAACGGTCATTCCGCCTGGCAGGCGGGACACCAGTAGAGGTTGCGGCCGGCCATCACCTGGGTGCGGATCTCGATGCCGCAGATCCGGCAGGGCAGACCGGTGCGCCGGTACACGTACCGCGCGTCCTCCAGCTCCACGGCTCCACGCCGGCGGGCCCGGTGCTCGGGCCGGGTGGTCACGATCCGGCCCATCCGCACGCCGGCGCGCATCAGCGTGACCAGGTCGGCCCACATCCGCGACCAGAGATCGGCATCGATGCCCCGGCCTGGCCGGAAGGGCGAGACGCCGTGCCGGAAGAGCAGTTCGGCCCGGTACACGTTGCCGACCCCGGCGAGCACCGACTGGTCCATCAACAGCGCGCCGACCGGGGTGCGGCTGGCGGCGATGCGCCGCCACGCGCGGGCGCCGTCGGGGCGCGGCCGCAGTGGATCGGGGCCGAGGCGACCGAGGATCGCGTCGGCCTCCGGCTCGGTCAGCACCTCGCAGGCCGTGGGTCCGCGGAGGTCGGTCCACACGCCGTCCCCGTGCGGTCCGTCGGCGACCCAGCGCATCCGCAGCGCACCGCGCGGGGGCGGGGGAGTGCCCGTGCCGCCGGTGTAGGTGCCGTAGAGCCCCAGGTGCACGTGCAGGACGTCGGTACCGAAGCGGGCGAACAGGTGCTTGCCGTAGGCGGAAACGGTGTCGAGGACGCGGCCGTCCAGCAGCGCCGCGCCCGCCTCGAACCGGCCCTGCGGGCTGGTGACGTGCACCGGTCGGCCGGCGAACAAGGCGGACTGGTCGCGGGCGAGGCGGAAGAGAGTGTGTCCTTCAGGCACCGGCGGAGCGTAGGCACCCGACGGCCGGGCGGCACCTCAGTGGTCGGCGGTCGCCAGGCCGAAGTGTGGCCGGTCCTCGGCGGCGACCAGGTCGACCATCTCCGGATGCTGCTGGATGTAGTGGCGGATGAAGGAGCAGTAGGGGAGGACGTGCAGCCCGCGTTCCCGCGCCGCATCCAGCACCCCGGCGACCAGCGCCGTCCCGATGCCACGCCCACCCATGCTCGGGTCGACCTCGGTGTGCGGGAGCGTCATTGCGGTGCCGTCGATGTGGTAGCTGGCCAGCCCGACGACGCGGTCGTCGAGCCGGACCTCGAAACGTCCCTTCTCGGGGACGTCCACCACCTTGGCGTCCATCTGTTGCCCACCTTCCGTCCCTCCGGCGCCGTTGCTGGAGCCCGACGTGCGCTTGAACGGTAACCCCGGGGCGTGCCGACGCGCGCTATCCGGTACTGACGAGTCGCCTGTGGCTGAGGTTCCCTCTGCCGGTGCCGCCCTCGCCGCGTCGAGGGCGGTGGGGGAGGTCCCGGACCTACGGTGTGCCGACCACGCCGGCCGCTCCTGACGAGCCGGCGGCGTACCCCGCCGTCCGGCGGGACCGGTGGGCTGAGGAGGACACGTGGAGCTGCTGATCGCCCTGCTCGGGGCCGCGCTGCTGCTGTCGGCGCTGGTGCTGCTCGCCGGTTACCGACGCCGGGGTTCCTCGCCCGCGGAGTTCTCGCCGGCCGACGCGGCTCGGAGCGAGCGCGCCCGACCGGCCGAGGCGTCGCCCTCGGGGAGCACCTGGATGTTCGGCGGGGGCGGCGGTCTCGGCTAGAGCTGGACGGGGACGACGGCACTTCCGCGGAGGTCGTTGCCCTGACTAAGTTCTTCGCATGGCGGCTACCGGGAGCGACCGCAACGGGACGCAACCCCTCGGTGACGTGATGAGCCGGGTGGCCAGGCACCTGCAGGAGGAGCACGGCGACGTCGAGGGCACCCTGAAGGCGATCACGTCCGCCGCCGTGCACACCGTGCCGAATGCCGAGCAGTGCGGCATCAGCTACGTCATCCGCCGGTCCAAGATCCAGCCGCGGGCGTGGACCGGCGATCTCCCCAAGGAGGTCGACGCCCTGCAGGAGAGGCTCGGGCAGGGGCCCTGCATGGACGCCGTGTGGGAGCGGGAGATCGTCCGCGTCGACGACGTCGGCGCCGAGGAGCGGTGGCCCGAGTTCGCTCGTCAGGCGTCGGAGCTGGGGGTCGGCAGCATGATGTGCTTCCGGCTCTTCGTCGTGGGGGACAACCTCGGCGCCATGAACCTGTACGCCTCCACGCCCGGCGCGTTCGACGACGAGTGCCAGGAGATCGGGCAGATCCTCGCCGCGCACGCCGCCGTGGCGTTGGCCGGCGCTGAGCACGAGGCGGACCTGCGCGCCGGGATGAACAACCGGGACCTGATCGGGCAGGCGAAGGGCATCCTGATGGAGCGGCACAAGCTGACCGCTGCGCAGTCGTTCGACGTGCTCGCCCGCGTCTCGCAGGAGATGAACCGGAAGCTGGTCGAGGTGGCGCGGGAGCTGACAGAGACCGGGGCGGTCCTCGGGAACAGTGGCCGCGAGTGAGATGGCGGCGGCTGTCCGGCCCGATCAGGTGACCGCCACCCTGGCCACCCCGGCATCGGAGGACGTCGTCAGCGCCGTCCTCGGCACCTCCGCTGCGGGCCGTGCCGGATCGACTTCGCCCGCGCGGAGGGCGCTCGAGGCCTCTCCGGTGCTCACGACATCCGGGCAGGGATCACCTGGGGCGAGCAGCACGTCGGTGCCCGCCAGGTGTTCGGTGCCCGCCAGGTGTTCGCGGACGCCGGCTTCGAGGTCGGCCGCCCCACTCGCCGGCGGGTGGTCACGCGGATCGACCTCCCGGACAGCGCTCCGGCCGGATCCGGTCAGGGACGGGGATTGGTGCGCGTCCAGCCGCGCTCGTCCCGCCGGGGGCCCTGGGCTGCCCGGCACCGCCGGCACACGGACTGCACCTCCTCCGCGTGCCGCCCGGACTCCGGCTGGACGTCGGCCCAGCTGACGTGGGGGAAGCGGGCCAGTCGGGATCTGCTCAGAGCCAGCCGGCAGACGGTCTCGTTGCGGCCTCGTTCCCATGCGTGGACCTCGCCGGCGGGGTACCGGATCCCGTCGTCGGGGTCGACCCACGTGCCCGAGGCCGCCACCGCGGCGGTGCCCACTGCCATGAACGCGGCCATACCCGCACTGAGCCAACCCGACCGGGCGGAATACCGGATCCGGCGGACTACCCGACCGGCGGGGGGCCGACGACAGGAACCGGCCTGGCGATGGACGGCGTCAGGCGTCTTGCCCGACCTCTCGGTCGGACGCGGTCACGTCGCCCGTTCCGGGGGTGCCATCGGCGAGGGCGTAGCGCAGGTACACGGTGCCGTTCGGAGTGGCCGCGGGTGGCTCGAGGAGGGTGAGGTTCGTGGGCACCGCGCCACCGTCGAACACCTTCTTCCCGACGCCGAGCACGAGCGGGTGCACCCAGAGGTCGAGACGGTCGAAGAGCTTCTCGCGCAGGAGGGTCTGCACGAGGTTCAGGCTCCCGACGACCTTCACGTGCTCGTGCCGGCGCCGGATCTCGCGCACGGCGCCGGCCAGGTCCGGGCCGAGCTGCGTGGCCCCGGCCCACGAGAGGTCGGGTCTGCCGCGGGAGGCCACGTATTTCGGAATGCTGTTGAACAGCGTGGCGATCTCGTTGTCCTCGCCGCTCTCCTGGTGCGGCCAGTAGGAGGCGAAGATGTCGAACGTCCGCCGGCCGAGCAGCAGGGCGTCGGTGCCCTCGTATGCGGCACTGACCTGCGCCCCCGAGACCTCGTCCATCATGGGCGCCTGCCAGCCGCCGAAGGGAAACCCCGCCGAATCCTCCTCGGGGCCGCCGGGCGCCTGCCCGACGAGGTCGAGGGTGGCGAACAGCTCGATGTGGATGAGGCCCATGCGCTTCTCCCGATGAGTCGGTTGTCTCGGTCGGGGGGTAGACCTGCGGGCGCCGGCGAACTCATCGCTGCGGCGGCAGCCGGCTTCCTACTGGCCGACCCTGACCTGCGCAGTGCTGCGTCCGCGGCGGGAATCGAACCTGCGGCGTGCGGTGGAGGAAGGCGTCCAGAGAGGTTCCGATCGTCGATGGTCATCGACGGGCCTGCCGTCTGAGCGGGCGATGCGCCACGCCGGACCTCGTGCGGACTGGATGCGGACGCGACTGCGGGGCCGAACCCCCTTGCTGATGCCGGGTAGACCGCTGGGTGGCAGAACGGCAGCAGTCGCGGATCCGGCGCCGGTAGCTCTGGTTCGGCCTCCCTTTCCCGGCCCGTGTGGCATGGAGCTCCGCCGAGCGTGTCGGCTCGATACCGGGACGGTTCCGAGGACCTGCGCCAGCGGACGAGCGGCGGCGCAGTCGGCGGCCGCCGCTGATCGCGCGGTTCGGCAGCCGGACGGCAGGCGCTCGCAGTGGAACCGCAGGGTGGCGGCGGTGGGCTGGGTGCGTCGCCGGGACCGGTCCGGCGCCACTCGAGGAGGCAGCTGGTCATGTCCGCTCGCACGCTGTGCGTCCTGCGCACCGCCGGTTCCGCAGTCATGATGACCGCCGCGCTGGTGGCTTGCACGACGGGGCAGCCTGAATCGACGGCTGCCCCGTCGGGCTCCTCGACCGCCAACCCGGGCGACGCCGTGCCGCCCGCGCAGCTGCCGGCGGACTCGCCGCTGGACCCGGGCCGTTACGTGGTCTCCGTCGCGGACGCACCTGTCGCGCCGTTGTTGCCTGTGCTGTCCGTTCCCGAGGGGTATGCGGCCATCGGCAACGGAGTCGGCGTCGGCGCCGACGACCTCGCGCGCTACTTGTGGGTCTGGGACGTCAACAGCGTGTTCGCCCACCCGTGCGACGCGACTCCCGAGCCGGTCGGGCCCTCCGTGGCCGACCTCGCCGAGGCCCTCGCCGCCCAGGCGTTGCGCACCAGCACCGATCCCGTGACGGTCACCGTCGGCGGGTACGACGGGCTGTACGTGGAGTTGTCCGTTCCAGGCGAGGTTGACGCCAGCGCTTGCCCCAGTGGCGTTCTGGGCCTCTGGCCGGGGCGTGCGCAGAGTTGGGGGGAGATCCTGGGGCAGGTCGACATGGTGTGGATCGTCGACGTGGACGGTCAGCGCCTCGTCTTCGATGCAGCCTATGAACCGGCCACCAGCCCGGACGAGGTGGCCGAGCTCGAGGAGATGGTCGCCACTGCGACGTTCGTGCCGGCCGAAGGCTCGTGAGGGTCCGCGGGGGAACTCGCAGGTCAGGGCACATCGCTACATGTGGGCTGGTCGTCGCGCCCGGGCAGATAGCGGTCCCACTCCGCCGGCGTGAGGTCCCGCCCCGCGACGATGGCGCAGGCCTCGTCCAGCCACACCGATGGGTCCAGCGGGTAGCGCCGGCCGGAGCGGTCGCCGCTGAGCACGACGAGTTCGTCCCCGGCTCCGGGCACGAGGTGGGTGTAGCCGGTTCCGGGGTCGCCGGACGCCGGCAGCGCCTGGGCGCGGACGAGCCCTCGCTCGACGTCGAAGAGGGCGACCGTGCCATCGCTGCCGGCCGTCGCGAGTGTCCGTCCGTCGTCCAGCCACTCCGTCTGCAGCGCCCAGCCGTCGTGCACCCGCGCGGGTGCCCAGGCCAGTTGCCAGGTCGTGGTGTCGAAGACGTACAGGAAGTTGCTGCCGCCGGCGGCGAGGAACCGGCCGTCGGGTGAGAAGGAGAGGTCGAGAGCCCAGTCCACCCGGGTCAGTGGCAGCCGCCGTTCCACGTAGAGGCCGGCCGCATCCAGGATCACGAGCTCGGAGTCGGCCGTGTTCGCCACGGCCAGCACGCTCCGATCGGGGCTCGTCTCGATCGTTTGGACGCCGCCACCGATCTCGATCCGTGTGCCGACGTGCCAGGTCGTGGTGTTCACCGGCACCAGGTAGCCCCCTCGGCGGCTATCGGCAGCCGCCCCGGCAGGCGTCGACCAGGTGCTTTCCTCGATCTTCCCCTCGGCGGCGAGGAGCAGCGTCGAGCCGTCCGGCGTCCACCCCGACGACCGCACGACCGTGGCCGGGAGCGGCCGGTCGCCGACGCCGGCATCGGCATCGGGTGGCAGCACGATCTCCTTGATCACCTCGTGTGTCCTGGTGTCGAGGACCGTCGTGCCCAGGCCCCAGGTGACCGCCACCATGGAGCGGTCCGGGCTGACCGTCACGGAGGACCCGAAGGGCGAGTCCTCGGTGGTGTCGCCGAGCACCACCTGGTCGACGACCTCGCCGGTGTCAGGGTCGAGGAAGGTGGCCGCGACGCTGAGCGTTTCCGGTCCCGGCGACTCCCTGCGGATGTCACTCGGGCTCGCCCCTGGCCGCGTGGGGGCCACGATCAGGCCGCCGGGCACCGCCTGGGGGCGGTTGGCGATCCAGCGTCCGTCCAGCCCGGGGTTCGACGTCCCGAGGCCCGCTTCGGCGGTCATGTTCCACGTGAGGATCGTCCGGTCCAGGCCGATGGTGATCAGTCGATCGCCGGAGGGATCCACCTCCGCGTGGATGATGTCGCCGGCGTGGCCGGTGAGCTGTCCCCGCTCGGTCCACCGACCGGTGCTCGGATCGATGTCCCAGACGACAATCAGCGGGCCGTGGCCGACGGTCGCCCCCCACCCGCCGTCGGGTGCCACGACGACGTCCCGCACTGGCGAGCGGTGAGCGTCCAGATGCTGCGCGGTGCCCTCGCGGTCGAAGAGGGTGACCCCGCCGTCGAGCCACAGCTGTGCGGCTCCGCTGCCCGTGGCCCGGTACTCCAGGACCCTGCCCGGGCCGTCCTGCACGGGTGTCGGAGTCTGCTTCCCGTCGGCCAGGTCGATCATGATCGCCGGGTCGGTTGCCCTGTCGCTCCACAGGACGGCGGAGCTCCCGTCGTCGGTGAAGTCGACCTGCAGCTCCCCGAACGGCGCCGGGTACGTTCCGCCGATCCCCGTCTTCCGCGTCGTTCCGTCCTCAGCATCGACGTCGGTCAACGTCCACCGCGAGGAATCTTCCGGATCGTCGCGACCGGGTGTGGACAGCAGCCAGGTGACCCGATGGCCGTCGGGGCTGAACACCCCGCCCACGGGCAGTCCACCGAGCTCGTCCCCCCGCGTGAGCACCCGGCCCGTTCCATCCGCGTGGACGATCCGGAGCCAGTAGCCGCGGGAGTCCTGCCCCCCACCTATGACTGCGTCCTCGATCGGGGAGGGCGCGGAGTTCGACCAGGTGCCCCAGTTCGGGATGTCGAATGCCACCTCGGGCCGAGCCGACGAGTCGACCGCCCACGTGATGACCTGTGATTCGGTGCGCAGGAACAAGGTGCGACCGCCGTTGGCCAGGTAGGCCGCCCCCAGGGGATCCTCGTCGAAGGCCACCGCCCGCTCTGCCCGCCCATGCTCGGTGAGCGCACCGAGCAGCGCGTCCTGCGTCTCCGGCGTCTCCGCGAGCCGCACCGCCTGGACGGCGAGCAGCAGGGAGACGTCCACGCTGCTGGCAGTTGCGGAGAGAGCCGCCAGCCGCTTGGCGTCGGCCACCAGCGACGCCTGCTGCGCCTCCCGCTGGGCCCGCACGGCGTCTCGCTGGGCACGCACGGCGAGGAATGTGGCGACCAGGGCGACGACGAGCACGACGGCCAGGCCTCCTGCCAGCCGCCGCGTTCGATGCCGGGCCGCTGCCTCACGATCGGCACGACGCTGGGCGGCGTTCAGATCGGCGTCCGCCGCGGCCCGGGAAGCGTCGAGGAACTGCTGCTCGACCGGCGTGACCACGGCATCGGAGTCCTCCGACCAGTCGAGGGCCGCGGTCAACCGGGCCCCCCGGTACAGCTCGTCGTCCGGACGCCCGGACGCATCCCACTCCCGGGCGGCCGGGTCCAGGTGCCGGCGGACGGCGCGGCCCGCGGCGTCGTCCTCGAGCCAGCGGACCAGTCGTGGCCAGGCGGTGAGCAGCGCCTCGTGTGCGACCTCGAGCCTGTTCTCGTCCACCGAGAGCAGCCGGCGGCCCACGAAGGATTCGACGACCTGGCGGCGGGGCGTAGCCGGGTCCTCCGCCAGGCCGAGCTCGGCCAAGGGAACCCGGCGGCGGACCAGCGCGCCGCCGTTGTCGGTGTCCGCGAGCCGGACGAACAGTCGGCGGGCGAGCCCTCGGCCGGCGTCGTCGAGCGCTCCGTACACGGCTTCGGCCGACCGGTTCAGCGCGCCGGCGACGCCTCCCGCCTCGAGGTAGCCCGCGAGGGTCAGGAGGTCGCCGCGCCGCCGTTCCCAGGTGCCCACCAGGGCGGTCGACAACAGGGGCAGCGCGCCGAGCTGTCCGAGGACGTCGGCGACGACGGAGTCTGCGAGTTCGGGGTCCACCCGTAGCCCGACGGACCGGGCCGGTTCCGTCACGATTTCACGAAGCTCGGCGTCCGTGAGCGGTGGGACCAGGGCGAAGGCCGAGGCCAGTCGCTCGGTGAAGACCCGGTGCTCGGCGAGCCGACCGACGTGGTCGCCGCGGATCACCACGACGCACCGGACCACGATGCCGTCGTCCACGAGGCCGGCGACGGCGTCGAGGAACTCCGTCCGTTCGGCCGGGTCGATGCCTGGCGCCCAAAGCTCCTCGAACTGGTCGCAGACCAGCAGGACGGGTTCGGCCGGCGATGGATCGCCGGTCAGCTGGGCGAGGGCGTCGACCGGCGCCCGGCCGGGGGTGAGGATCACTGGCCGCCACGACTGACTGCCCGGAAGCCCACCGGCCGCCAGCGCCGGGACCAGCCCGGCGCGGACCGCGGAGGACTTTCCGGCCCCGCTCGGGCCGCTGACCACCAGGACCGGCGCGTCGACCAGGCGGGCCACCAGGCTCGCGATCAGCCGCTCGCGCCCGTGGAACAACGGCGCGTCGGCCGCCTCGTAGACGGCCAGCCCCTTGTAGGGGCACGCTCCCGGAGTCGGGGAAGCGTCGTCGCGCCTCGGATGCTGCGCGGTCCGCGGGGGAGCGTCGAGTGCCGGGTCCTGGGTGAGGATCGCGGCCTCCATGGCCCGCAGCCCGGGCCCGGGTCCGGCGCCGATCTCCTCGGCGAGCACGGCACGCGCGCGGCGTCCGGCCGCGAGGGCGTCAGCCTGCCGGCCGGCACGGTAGAGCGCCCACATGAGCAGGCGCCACCAGTCCTCGCGCAGCGGATCCGCGGCGACGAGGCCGTCGAGCTGCGGAAGCACCTCGGCGTGCGCCCCCAGCTGCAGGCGCGCCTCGAGCAACCCGGCGACGGCGCCGGCGTGCACCTGGCTCAACCGGCGCCGCTCGACCCCGGCGAACGGAGCGCCCGGCCAGTCGGCGTAGGGCTCGCCCCGCCACAGGTCGACGGCGGCCGCGAGCTTCCGGGCCGCCTCCTCGAGGCGCCCGGAGGTGAGCAGGGCCCGCCCCTGGGCCGCGAGGCTGTCGATCCGCAGCGCGTCGATGGCGTCCCGCGGAACGGTCAGGGCATATCCGGGCCCGCGCCGAGCGACGAACCGCCCGGTCGAGCCCCGCGGCCGGTCTGGCTCGAGGGAGCTACGCAGCTTCACGACGTGGATCTGCAGGGATTTCCGCGCGGTGGCTGGCGGGTCGCCGTCCCAGAGCGCCTCGGCCAGCGCGTCCAAGCTCACCGCACCGGAAGCCCCAGCCGTGAGGATCGCGAGCAGCAGGCGCTCCTTGGCGCCCGGCACGGTCAGCGGGACGCCGTCGTCAGTTCGGACCTCCAGCGGTCCAAGGACCGCGATGCGCATGGACGGACGGTAGGCCCCTCCGGCCCTGCTCGGGGCCCCATCGCGCCCGGGTAGGCCGACCGCAGAGCCTGTGACCGCACGATCGATGCGCACCGCTGGTTCGGCGATCAAGCCGCGGCTCTAGTGCGCGGCAACTCCGTCCACCCGTCGACGGCCGGGCCGCGGCTGCGGCCGGTCCGGAGGGCCTCGTCGCGCGGACGTGCCCGCGCCCCGCGCTCTCAACGTCGTCTCTTCCTCGTTACCCGACGACACTGTCGGTGCCTTGTCCGTTCTGCTGCACCGTTGGGAGTCCACTCTCGAAGCACGGAGGCTCCGTGCCGTTGCAGCGAGCGTCACCCAGTCCGTCCTGCGCGTGCGGTGGCTGCAGACGAAGACATCTGCGTCCCGGTCCCCGCAGCGCGGAAGGCGCGCTCCGTGGCTCCCCGTGCCCGGCCTCCTCCTCCCGTCCCAGGGCCTCTGCAGGCGCTCGCGGCAGTCGTCGGGGCGGTGACCGCCACCGGGCTTCTTCCTGTCGTTGACCCTCGCAGCGTCCGAGGTACGCAACATCGACCCCAACCGGCCCGAGAGGGACCTCGCCTCACTGACCGCCCCTTCCGGAGGCCGGTTCAGCAGGGTCCGGCTGACCAGAACAGTTGGGGAGCAACGGTTAGCGCCTGCTGGTGCCCCCGGCAGGATTCGAACCTGCGGCACACGGTTTAGGAAACCGATGCTCTATCCCCTGAGCTACGGGGGCTCGTCGGCGCGGAACCGACCGGGGTACACGCCGAGATTAGCGGGCGGCCTCGGCCACCCGGCGCGCACCGCCGGGACGCGGCTGCTCCGGATCCCGATGAAGAGCCGGGACAACTAGCGTCTGGGCATGGTGTTCGCGCTGGCCGAGCTCGCGCTCGTCGCGCTGGTCCTCGGGCTGCTGGCCCTCGGCGGCTGGGTGGCGTGGACGGCGCTGCGATCGGACACGACCGGATCGTCGGTCCGGCTCCGCCTGCCACCGCGCCCCCGAGCCGAGCTGGCGGCGGCCATCTCGCAGGCCCGCTGGCAGCCGGCGCACGACGAGGTGGACGGCGTCACGCGGGTGCTGGTGCGACGTACCTACACGGGGCTGGACGGCCGACCGGCGGTGCTCGAGGAGCGGGTTCTCGAGACGTTCCCGGCCGCGGACCCGGCGTGGGAGGCGCAGTTCACCGAGGCGATGGCGAAGGCCCGGTACCGCTGCGCCTACCTGAACGCCGAAGAGGCGCAGTAGCTGCACGGGGCTCCGTCGCCCCTGGCTGGTCCGCCTCGTCGGGCGCCGTACCGGCGTCGTCGGTCTGCGCCGCCCGGCGGGCGGTCTGCTCGACCAGCCGCACGATGGTCTGCGGCCGGTCCGACATCGGGGAGTGCCCGGCCGCGAGCAACGGCCGGAAGCGTGAGCGAGGAACCAGCGGGAGATAGCGGACGGTCTGCCCCGAGGCGATCCAGTCGGCGGTGCCCTGCACGAGCAGGACGGGGCAGTCGATCCGGTCCATGCCGCGCGGCACGTCCACCAGCAGCGCCCAGAACAGGCTGCGCCAGTAGTCGCGCGAGTCGGCGAAGCCCTCCCGCGCGCCGATCGCCTCCTCGCGGCTCGTGGACCACGGGCGGGCCTTGAGCGGAAGCAGCAGCGCCGTCCTTCCCCACCGGGAGCGTGACAGCGGCTCGATCAGCGGTGCGGCCACCCGCCCGACGACGCGAGCGATTGCCATTCCCGCGCCCTGCAGGACCCGCTCCGGCCAGATGTTGAGCCCGGACGGGGCGATCGCGACCACCGAGCGGGCGCGGCCTCGGCGAGCCAGCTCCAGGGCGACGCGCGCGCCCAGCGAGTTGCCGAGTACGTGCACCCGGCCGACATCCTCGGCGGCGAGGGTGCGCTCGACCGCATCGGTGATCGCCGCGACCGTCGGCCGGACCTCCAGGTGCGGCGACCGCCCGGCTCCGGGCAGCTCGACGTTGAGGACGTCGAAGCGCTCGGCCAGCGCGGGGAGGACGGCGGTGAAGTCGCGCCGTGAACTGCCCCAGCCGTGCAGGAGCAGCAGCGGCTCGCCTTGACCGGAACGGACGACGGACAGCGGTGCGGTCACGCCCGCGGTCTACCCGCCCTGGCGTAAGCCGACCCCGTGACCCGGCCCACCCGGTGCGCGGCACGAGCGCTGACCGCAGAGGACGATGGCCCGGTGACCGCAGTGCCCGTCGCGAGCCCGCTCCCTCTCCCGGCCCCGGAGGGCGGTTCGTCGCTCGACGACCTCGCCGACCTGGTGGCCGACGGCGGCGTGGTGGTGCTCTCCGGCGCGGGCCTGTCGACCGACTCCGGGATTCCCGACTACCGGGGCGCGACCGGCAGCCTGCGCAGGCACACCCCGATGACGTACCAGACCTTCACCCGCGATCCCCGCGGCCGGCACCGCTACTGGGCGCGCAGCTTCGTGGGCTGGCGCAAGATCCGGGCGGCCTGCCCGAACGATGGGCACCGGGCGGTCGCGGACCTCCAGGCTGCCGGCGTCGTCGCCGGGCTCATCACCCAGAACGTCGACGGCCTGCACCAGGCCGGCGGTGCGCGGGACGTCGTGGAGCTGCACGGCGGGCTCGACCGGACCGTCTGCCTGTCCTGTGGGGACGTCGCCGACCGGGGCGAGCTGGACCAGCGGCTGCGGGCGGCCAACCCCGACTTCGTCCCCCGGGTCGAGGAGGTGAACCCCGACGGCGACGCCGAACTGCCCGACGAGGTGCTCGACGGCTTCGTGATGGTCCCCTGTCGGGCCTGCGGGGGTGGCCCGCTCAAGCCCGACGTCGTCTTCTTCGGTGAGACCGTGCCCCGCGACCGGGTCGAGCACTGCTTCGGCCTGGTCCAGCAGGCGCGCAGCCTCCTGGTGCTCGGGTCGTCCCTGTCCGTCATGAGCGGCTACCGGTTCGTGCTGCGCGCGGCCAAGCTCGGCATCCCGGTCGCGATCGTCACCGTCGGCCCGACGCGCGGCGACGCGAAGGCCGACGTCCGCCTGGACGCGCCGCTGGGCGTCGTCCTCCCGGACCTGGCCGGCCGCCTGGGCTGCTGAGCGCGACTGACCCGGCGGGCCGGCCGCGCCTGGCCGAGGATGGCTGCGATGCAGACCTTCCTGCCGGTGCCCGACTTCGAGGACGGTGCGCGGCTGCTGGACTCCCCGCGGCTGGGCAAGCAGCGGGTGGAGACGTTGCAGATCCTGCGCGCGCTCGAGCTGCCGGACTACGGCTGGGCCAGCCATCCCGCCGTCCGGATGTGGCGCGGCCGGACACCGGCCCTGGTCGCCTACGGCCTGGCCATGGTCCGGGTATGGCGGGAGCGCGGCTTCGCCGACACCACGGAGATCCAGATCGGCGAGTTCGCCCCCGATGTCGTCGGCGCGGCACAGAAGGATCTGGCCGCCGAGGGGCTGCTGCCGTCGTGGGTGGGCGACGAGGCGCTGCACCGGTCCCACCGGTCGAACCTGATCGCCAAGGACCCCGACTTCTACCGTCCCCGCTTCACCGAACTGTTCGGGCCCGAACCCGACGATCTGCCCTACGTCTGGCCCGAGCCCGACCAAGTCGCGCCGCCGGTCGTCCCCGACGGCGTGCGGGTCTGGGTGGTGCGGCCTCGGTCGCACAACGAACTCGGGGCCTGCCTCGCTGCCGGGATCGTCGGCCTGGGCACCCAGTCGGGTATCGACGTCGACGCCACGGGACTGTCGGCCGGCGAGCTGCGGGCGCTGTCGAAAGAGCTCTCGGGACGGCGCCCGGCGAAGGACCTGCGCCAGCTGTCGGCGTTCCTCGACGAGATGCGTCCGGGGAACCCGGTCGGCATGCCGATCGAGCACGGCGCCGGGCTGCTGCTCGGTGAGGTCATGGGGGAGTACCTGTTCCAGGGCCGCGAGCTGTTGCCGCACCGGCGACCGGCCCGCTGGGACCGCGTGGTGCCCCGCTCGGCCGCGCGGCCGCCGGCCACGCTGCAGGACCCCCGCGCGCTCTTCCAGGTCACGCTGGACCCGGCTGTCGTCTACCCGCGCTGAGCGGCCCCGCCGGGCACGACCACGTTCTGCAGCCGCACCTGGCCGCGGGCCACCAGCTTGCCGTCCTCGGCGCGGGTGAGGAGCACCTGCCAGAGCTGCTGCGTGCGCCCCTGCTGGATGGGCTCGGCGACCACGTCGATCCGGCCGGCGGTCATGGCGCGGATGAAGTCGGTGTTGTTGTTCACCCCGACGGAGAACTTGCCGTGCGGCGCCACGGACGCGCTCGCCCCGATGCTGGCCGCGGACTCGATGATGCTGCAGTAGACGCCGCCGTGGACGACACCCCACGGGGTGTGCTGGTCGGGGCCGAGCTCGGCCCAGCCGGTGACGCGGGTGCCGCTGACGTCCGTCAGCTCGAAGCCCGTGGCAGCGGTGAACCGGCTGCTCGAGGCGAGGTCGACCGCGGGCATGCCGACGGGGGGCCGGTCGGTGCGGGGCTGCTCGGCGCTCATGCGTCCCACACCAGGCAGAAGGGGTGGCCGACCGGGTCGGCGTAGACGCGGAAGTCGCCTCCACCACCGGGGAGCCGCCGGGCCCCGAGCGCCAGCACCGCCGGCTCGGCCTCGTCGACGTCGGCCACCCGGATGTCGAGGTGTAACTGCTGGGGACGGTCAGGATCGGGCCAGTCGGGTGGCTGCAGGTCCGGCGCCTCCTGGAACGCCAGCCGGTAGCCGGCGCCGCTGGCGACGACCCAGTCGTCGCCGGGGGAGCCCGTGATCTCCATCCCCAGCACGCCCGCGTAGAAGGTCGCGAGCGCGTGCGGGTCGGGGGTGTCGATCACGACGGAGTGGAGCTGGCCAATGCCGCTGGTCATGCCCCCATCCTGACCCGCGGCCGCGGTGGCCGACCAGTCGGTCCTCGGCGGCCCCGCGCAGGCATCCGGCCGACCCGGGCTGCGCGCGGGCCGAACGCATGTCGCAGGATCGGTACGTGCCGCTGCGACCCGCCCCTGCCCGATGACCGCTCCGCGGCTCGGTTCACTCAACTGGATTCCGGCCGCCGACCGGCCCGATCTCCTCGGCGCGCCGGTCGCCGCGGCGCTCCCGTCGCTGAGCGGACCCGCCTGGGTCGCAGAGATCGACGACGACCTGGCCGACACCGCCGCCTTCACCGACGCCTATGCCGTGCCCCTGGCGGCGTCGGCCAACTGCGTGGTGGTCGCCGCCCGCCGCGCCGGGCAGACCAGCCTCGCCGCCTGCCTGGTACTGGCCACGACCCGCGCCGACGTGAACGGCCTGGTGCGGCGCCACCTGGGCGCCCGGAAGGCATCCTTCGCGCCCCAGGACGTCGCGGTCGCCGAGACCGGCATGGCCTACGGCGGCATCACGCCGATCGGGCTGCCGCCTGGGCTGCCGGTGCTGGTCGACGCCGCCGTCGCGGCCGCCGAGCTCGTCGTGATCGGCTCGGGCACTCGTGGCAGCAAGATCGCCGTGTCAGGGGCCGTGCTGGCCGCGCTGCCGGGCGCCGAGATCCTCGACGGG
Organism: Blastococcus sp.; assembly: GCA_025965715.1. Taxonomy (GTDB): domain Bacteria; phylum Actinomycetota; class Actinomycetes; order Mycobacteriales; family Geodermatophilaceae; genus Blastococcus_B. The sequence goes on from JAOPWJ010000193.1 coordinate 48,975, forward strand.
TTGGGCCTGCCGCAGACGCCGGCAGCGGACCCCGTACCCGCCGCGGCGCGGCCGTCGCGGGCGGCGGACGACAGCGACGTGGGCTGGGGGGAGCGACCGGCCGAGCCGGAGGACAGCGATCGGCGCTACCTCGAGGACCGGCCGCCGCACTGGGGCAGCGACTGACCTCAGGGCGCGCCGGGGCCGCGTGCGGCGGGACTGTGCCGGCCGGCGGTCGGTGCCGC
>JAOPWJ010000199.1 GCA_025965715.1 Blastococcus sp.
TGACCCACGGGCCGGTCGGCGTGGCAATGGGTGGGGAGCCGGCTGCGCCCGACGTGCTCCGCCGTCGGCCCCGCGACCCGGCCACCGGGGTGCTCGACCGGTCGCTGGTCACCGCGCTGGTGGTGAACGGGCTGGCGCTGACGGTGGTCTGCCTCGGCGTGGCGGCATGGTCGGAATCGGCCGGTGGGCCGTGGCAGACCCAACTGTTCGTCACGTTGTCCGTCGGCCAACTGATGCTCGCGCTCGCACTGCGGCCGGCCGGTGCGTGGTCCGGCGGCGCGCCGTGGCTGCCCATCGCCGTCGCGGGGAACCTCGTCCTGCTCACGGCCGCGGTGCTCCTGCCCGGCCTGACCGACCTGCTCGGCACCGAGCCGCTGAGCATGAACGAAACCCTTCTCGCGGTCGGGCCGGCTCTGCTGCCCGGCACCCTGGTGCTCCTGATCCGCGCGGCCCGACGTCCGGCCCGAGACGCAGGGGGCGAGTGATGGCCGTTCGGGGCACCGATCCGCCTCCCGTACCGGTTCTCGTCGCGCTCACGCGTGGGCGGCTGGGAACGGCCCGGTCACCCGTGGAGGAAGATGCTCTGCTGGCGGCCGCCGCGTGAGCATCACCTGGTCGCGGGCCGGCTCCGAGTGGCCGCTGCGCAGGCCCGAGGGGACAGGGTCGGACCGATGACCAGTCACGACGGCGGACATACCCGCGCCCGGCCCGAGGCCGGGCGATCAGAGGAGATGGAATGAACGAGCGCCAGTGGACCGACATCGTCACGGCGGCCACGAAGGCGCCCTCGATCCACAACACCCAGCCGTGGGTCTTCACCGCTTCGCCGGACCGGTTGGAGGTCGCCACCGACCCCGGGCGCGCCCTTCCGGTGCTGGACCCGACGGGTCGCCAGCGCGTGATCAGCTGTGGCGGCGCCGTGGAGTTCGCCGTGGTCGCCATCCGTGCGCAGGGATACGGCGTCGAGGTGACCCAGCTGCCCGATGCGGGGGATCCCGACCACCTGGCCACCCTGCGCGTGACGGAGCCGGTGGCGCCGACGGAGACGGACAGGAAGCGGGCGGCCGCCATCGAGCATCGCCACACCCAGCGTGGCGCCTTCCTGCCACGGGCCGTCCCGTCGGAGCTCGTCGACAGCCTGCAGGCGGAGGCCAGAGAATTCGGGATCTGGGTCAAACACGTCAGCCAGTCCGAGGAAGAGGTCGCCAGCGTCTTCCTCACCTCCCGGGCCGAAGAGATGGAGCAGCGCGAGCCGGCCTATCTGGCCGAACTCGAGCGGTGGCTCCGCACCGACCCCGCCGCGGTCGACGGGGTGCCGGTGGAGGCGGTGCCCAGCGCTGATCCGGCGACCCGGCCGTCCAACTGGCTCATCCGCGACTTCGTCGTCGGCTCACGGCCGGAGGATCGCCCGTCGGCCGGGGAGGACCGGGACGCGCCGCCGCCTCCGGTGGAGCGGCCGACAGTTCTGCTGCTGGGCACCGAGAACGACGATCGCTACGCCTGGCTGGACGCGGGCCGTGCGCTCGGCCGCCTGCTGCTCAGCGCCACCGATGCGGGCCTCGCGGCGTCCCCCCTCACCCAGGCGCTCGACTGGCCCGCCACCCGCAGCCAACTCCGTTCGCGGCTGTCCCTGGTGGGACATCCCCAGATGCTGCTCCGCCTGGGCTATCCGGCCACGACGGGCACGGTCAGCGGACGACGCCCGATCGGAGAGGTGCTCCGTACGCGCTGAACGCCGGGGGAGTCCGCCCCCGGGTTCAGCCCCCGACGGCCCGGGCGGGGGGCAGGCGGCCAGCTCGGCGGCTGTCTCCTCCGCCCAGCTCCGGACGGCGTCCCGGTCGCGGAGGTCGCCGACCGGCGCACACATGGCCGTCGCCATCGCCGCGGGCCAGCCGGGCGGTAGCCGATGGGCGGGATCTCCGTCCCGCCCGCACTCCGCGCGGGGCGTTCGGTCCGATTTCTCCGAACTCGCCGTCGTCACCAGGTTCCCGGTCAACCTCCGCTGGTCCAGCGACCTCCCACCGGAGGTGCCCGACACCGACGCGATCCACGTCGCCACGGAGTTCCGCGTCCAGGCCCTCGTCGACGAGGTGCGGAGCGAGCTCTCCACCGACGGGCTGCCCGGCCTGGACACCATCGACGTCCGGCTGGTGGTGTGCGAAAGCCGTCTTGTGCTCGGCTCGGTCGCTCTGCACCGCGCCATGCGCGCCCCCGGTCCGGTGATGCCCCCACATCCGCAGCGGAGCGGGTCGGCCGCGGCGGACCCGGATTCGCAGCCGGCCATGGCCGGGCACTGAGCAGCGGAGACGCCGGCGGACCCGTTCAGAGGGGTTCGGTGAGCTCCGTGTCGCTCACGAGTGCAGCGGGATGTGCCAGCGCAGCCGGGTGCCTCCCTCGTCCACCGGAACGACCATGGCGCCACCCCCGCGGCGGCGTGCCCGCTCCTCCAGGTTGCGCAGGCCGCTGCGCGGCGCTCCGGGGTCGATGCCGGTCCCGTTGTCCACGACCTCCACGACGACGTCGTCGGTCACGTCGAGAGTGACGGTGACGGCGGCTGCCCGGGCATGCCGCACGGCGTTGCTGACGCCTTCCCGCACGACTGCCTCCACGTCGGCCGCCAGGTCACCGGTGACCAGGCTGTCCACCGCACCCGACATCCGGACGGTGGTTCGCAGGTCGGCGCCGGCGGTCTCCGTCACGATGTCCAACAGGCGCCGCCGGAGGCTGTCGCCGTCCCGAGCGCCGGCCGCGGTGTGCAGGTCGAAGATCGTCGTCCGGATGTCACGGACCGTCTCGTCGAGCTGGTCGACCGCCGACCTGACCCGGTTCGCGGCCTCGGCGTCGTCGATCCGGGGCAGCACGCTCTGCAGGCTGAGCCCGGCGGCGAAGACCCGCTGGATCACGTGGTCGTGCAGATCCCGGGCGATGCGATCGCGGTCCTCGAAGACGTCGAGTCGGCGGGCGACCTGCTGCCGGGCCGCCAGGTCCAGGGCGAGCGCCGTCTCGTCGGCGAAGGAGCTGATCAGCTCGGCGAGCGCGGCCTCGAAGGGCATCGCGCCCACCCGTCGGAGGGCGATGATCACCGAAGCCCCACCCACCGTGCTGCGCAGCGGAACCGCGAGGCACGGCCCCCAGGCGACAGGGGTGTCGGAACCGTTCTCGGCCATACCGGTCATGTCCAGGACGACGACGGTGCCGGAGATCGCCACCGCCTCGAGGACCGAACGTGCGTCCTCGCCCAGCCCGACCCCGGTGAGCCTGTCCAGGTCCGCACCGGTCTGCGCCCGGACCTCGTAGGAGCCGTCCGTCGTGTCGGGACCGAGCAGGAGAAGGGTCGCGTCCGCGTCGGTCAACTTCGCGACGCGGTCGACCACCAGGTCGAGCACCTCCTGCGGGGGAAGGCCCTGCAGCAGCGCGGTCCGCACATCGGTGACCGCGGCCAGCCACGAGCGTTGCACCTCCGCTGCCTCGTACAGGCGGGCGTTGGCGATCGCGATACCGGCGGCCCCTGCCAGCGCCGTGAGGACGGCCTCGTCCTCGGCGGTGAACATGCCGTCGCGCTTGGCGGTGAGATAGAGATTGCCGAACACCTCCCCGCGGCTCCGGACCGGGACGCCCAGGAAGCTGGTCATCTTCGGATGATCATGCGGAAAGCCGACGGACGACGGGTGCTTCCTCAGATCGTCCAGCCGGAGCGCCCGTGGTTCGGCGGTCAGCTCACCCAGCACACCCTTCCCCTCGGGTAGATGCCCCATCCGTGCGGCGAGTTCCTCATCCACGCCGACATGGACGAAGGCGGCCAGCGACCCGTCCGGGCCCAGGACGCCGAGGGCCCCGTAGCGGGCGTCGACCAGCTCCGTGGCGGCCTCGACGATGCGCCGCAGGGTCACGTCCAGGTTCCAGCCGGTGGAGACGCTGAGGAACGCGTCGAGCTGCCCCTGTACCCGTTCCTGGGTGCGAGCGACGGCGCGCAGCCGTTCCTGCACCTCGTCCAGGAGTTCGGTCAGCCGCATTCCCGCGAGCGAGGAACGGGCCCCTGCTGGGGGAGGGCCGTCGTCGGTCACGTGTCCGCCCGCCGTCTCATCTGCCTTGCGTCGCTCACCTCTGTGGGAGGCGACCCATCACAGCAATGTGGGCGTCCGATCGGTGCCCGGACGCACACGGTAACCCCGGAGGAGGCTGATCTGTACCGCTACGTAACCGTAGTGTTCCGTCGGCATCCACGTTCGTAGTCCCAGGAGCGCGGCACCGGCGACTTCGTCGGGATGAGTGAGTACGCGCGCCGGCCCCACGGCGGTGACCGTCCACCCACCACCGGTCAGCCGATCCAGACAGTCGACCTCGAAGGCGACGACGGCGCCGCGAACCGCGCGGCCGAGTCTGCTGCCGGCATGCGTCGGAATCACCACCTGTCCGTCCCCGATGCCGAAACGCACCGGCTGGACGACCGGGAGGGCCCCCTCGGTGAAGGCGAGCCGGCCGACGTCAGCCGTGCACATCAGACGTCGGCACTCCACGTCATCGAGTGCCTCGGCCGTCCAGGGCAGGCTGCCGTCGATGTGGACCACCGCCATTCGGGCTCCGTTCCGTCCTACGGGCGCGCCGCGAACGCGGAAGCGGATCGGTGGACGCCTCGACCGGTCACTCCGACTGTGCGCCATGCCCCAGGTGGCAGCGCAGGGGCGATGGGCCCCTGAGGGCAGTCGCAGGTCCCGACGGCGGTGCGGCCGGCGGCGAGCGGGGGATGCCGCCGGCGTGTCCACGGTCGGATGCCCCGCAGACGAGGGAGCGTGGGGCCGAGGCGTCGAGTGCCCGCTCCTGGGTCGCTCGATCCGCTGTAGTGGGCTACGAACGTCCACATGGGCGACCCGCCGCATGGTGAACTGCGTGTCCACAACGGAGCTGGGGGAGGGGCGGCATGAATCTCTGTGGTCGTGCATCGGCCCGCCCACCTCTCGGTCGGTCCGACGTCGGCACCGGGGCACCCGCGCGATGACCCCGGAGTCACGTGTCCAGGGTGCCGCCCCAGCCGCCCAGCCGGCGGTGGTCCCGGTGTTCTTCCTGTCCGACAGCACCGGGATCAGCGCCGAGACGATGGGCAACGCCCTGCTCATCCAGTTCCCGGACCTGTACTTCGAGCGGACCCTGATCCCGTTCATCTCGACGGTGGAGATGGCTCGCGACGTGGTGGCCCAGCTCGACGAGGCGATGCAGGGCCCGGTGACCCCGCTGGTGTTCACCACCGCGGCGGTCGACGAGGTGCGCGAGGAGCTGCTGAAGACGAAGGCGCCGATCATCGACTTCTTCGGCATCCACATGAACCGGCTGGAGGAGCAACTGGGGGCCCGCGGGCTGCACGAGGCCCGCCGGCTGCACGGGGTGGGCGACGTCCGGCGCTACAACAACCGGATGGCGGCGATCGAGTTCGCCATCGAGCACGACGACGGACTGAGCCCCCGTGGGCTGGACCGGGCCGACGTCGTCCTGCTGGCGCCGTCACGGTGTGGCAAGACCCCGACCGCCATGTACCTGGCGCTGCAGCACGGTCTGTTCGTGGCCAACTACCCCCTGGTCGACGAGGACCTCGAGACGACCGACCTGCCTCGACCGGTCCGCGAGCTGGGCGACCGCTGCTTCGGGTTGACCACCACGGTGGCCCGGCTCAGCCGTGTCCGCCAGGAGCGGCGCCCGGACTCCCGGTACGCCTCGGAGGAGCAGTGCCGCTTCGAGCTGCGCCGGGCCACCGCGATGTACGACAGGCATCATCTGCCCACGGTGGATACCTCGTCGGCCTCCGTCGAGGAGATCGCCGCCGTGGTGATCCAGACCCTGGCCCGCCAACGGCGCACTTCCGGGCGCCGGCAGACCGGCCACGATCTTCAGCGAGGAAGGACGAACCACTCATGAACAGCGACACCACACCCGAGGCGCCGGCCGAGGACGGCGACAACGTCCGCTGGTTCGCGGGGCTCGGGCTGGGCGACCTGGAAGTGGTCGGCGGGAAGAACGCCTCGCTCGGCGAGATGATCTCCAACCTCGCCGATGCCGGGGTCAGCGTTCCGGACGGCTTCGCGACCACGGCGGCGGCCTACCAGCGCTTCCTGGGTGACACCGGGCTGGCCGCCAGGATCGCCGACCAGCTGCGCACGTTGGACACCGACGACGTGCGCGCGTTGTCCGCGGCCGGCCGGGAGATCCGCAAGGCCGTGGTCGAGCAGCCGTTCCCGCCGGCCCTCGAGGCCGATATCCGGGCGGCGTACGACCAGCTCGCCGGCGACGACGCAGAGGCCTCCTTCGCGGTGCGCTCCAGCGCCACGGCCGAAGATCTCCCCGACGCCTCCTTCGCGGGCCAGCAGGAGACCTTCCTCAACGTGCGGGGCATCGACGCGGTCCTGCAGGCGGTGCGGGAGGTCTATGCCTCCCTCTACAACGACCGGGCCATCGCCTACCGCGTGCACCACGGCTTCGACCACGAGGCGGTGTCGCTGTCGGCGGGCGTCCAGCGGATGGTGCGCTCGGACGTCGGGGCCTCGGGGGTCGTCTTCACCATGGACACCGAGTCCGGCTTCCGGGACGCAGTCTTCGTCACGGCGGCCTACGGGCTGGGTGAGGGCGTCGTCCAGGGGGCGGTCAACCCGGACGAGTTCTACGTCTACAAGCCCGCGCTGCGGGCCGGGCGCCCGGCGATCCTCAAGCGGGGCGTGGGCGACAAGGCGACCAAGATGGTCTACACCGAGCACGCCGAGGTCGGCCGGACGACGGAGTTCGTCGACGTCGACCCCGCCGAGCGCCGGCTGCTCTCCCTCACCGACGACGAGGTGACCGAGCTGGCTCGCCAGGCCTGCCGGATCGAGGAGCACTACGGCCGGCCGATGGACATCGAGTGGGGCAAGGACGGCCTCACCGGGAAGATCTTCATCCTCCAGGCCCGTCCGGAGACCGTGCAGTCCCGCTCGGGCAACGTCACCGAGCGCTACAGGCTGACCGGTACGGGCGACGTCCTCGTCGAAGGGCGGGCGATCGGCCAGAAGATCGGGGCCGGCGCCGTCCAGGTGCTCACCGACATCGATCAGATGGACGGGTTCACCGCCGGCGACGTGCTCGTGGCCGACATGACCGACCCGGACTGGGAACCGATCATGAAGCGCGCGTCGGCCATCGTCACCAACCGCGGCGGCCGCACCTGCCACGCGGCGATCATCGCCCGCGAGCTCGGCATCCCCGCCGTCGTCGGCACCGGCGACGCCACCCGCGTGCTGAGCGACGGGGACCTGGTCACCGTCTCCTGCGCCGAGGGCGACACCGGAATGGTCTACGCCGGCGAGGTCGGCTTCGAGGTGGCGGAGACCTCACTGGAGGCCATGCCGGAGATCCCCACCAAGATCATGATGAACGTCGGGACACCCGAGCAGGCGTTCGCCTTCTCCCGGCTGCCGCACGCCGGCGTGGGGCTGGCCCGGCTGGAGTTCATCATCAACCGCCAGATCGGCATCCACCCTCGGGCGCTGCTGGAGCTCGACTCGCTCGACGAGCCGCTCAAGGCCCAGATCGAGGAACGGATCGTGGCCTATCCCTCCGCGCGGGACTTCTTCGTGCAGCGGGTCGCCGAAGGTGTCTCCATGATCGCCGCGGCGTTCGCGCCGGAGCCGGTGATCGTGCGGATGAGCGACTTCAAGTCCAACGAGTACGCCAACCTCCTCGGCGGGGAGCTCTACGAGCCCCACGAGGAGAACCCGATGCTCGGCTACCGGGGTGCCTCCAGGTACCTGTCCGCCGATTTCGCCGACTGCTTCGCGATGGAGTGCGAGGCACTGCGGTACGTCCGCGACGAGATGGGCCTGACCAACGTCAAGATCATGATCCCGTTCGTCCGGACCGTGGCGGAGATCGAGGGTGTGGTGCGCCTGCTGGGCGAGCACGGTCTGCGCCGCGGCGAGAACGAGCTGTCGGTCGTGATGATGTGCGAGCTGCCCTCCAACGCGCTGCTGGCCGGCGACTTCCTCGAGCACGTCGACGGCTTCTCGATCGGATCCAACGACATGACCCAGCTGACGCTGGGCCTCGACCGTGACTCCAGCCTCGTCGCCGCCGGCTTCGACGAGCGCGACCCGGCCGTGCTCGCCCTGCTCGAGATGGCCATCAAGGCGTGCCTGGAACGCGGGAAGTACGTGGGCATCTGCGGGCAGGGCCCCAGCGATCACCCGGATCTGGCGCTGTGGCTCGTGGAGCAGGGAATCGAGTCGATGTCTCTCAACCCCGACACCGTCATCGACACCTGGCTCCACCTGGCGAAGGCCACCGTGCCCAGCACGTGAGCCGCCTGTTCGGCGCAACGGCGCAACGGCCGGCCCCGAGCCCTCAGTCCGGGAGCGCTACCCGTGCCGAGCAGGCCTCCCCGGTACGGAGTTCCCGGGCCCGCGCGGTGCAGGCGTCGTCGTCGACGCCGCATGCCGCGCGGGCCGAGCGGGACGTCGCCCCCGCTGTCGCCGGTGCGCTGGGTGGAGAAGAGCTGCGCACCCTGGCGGGAGGGGCACGTGCGCGACCGCGATGTGTCACTCGAGGTTCGTGTGGCGTGACCGCAGTCGCTCCACGGACTCCGTCCGGCGTTGGCGGACGCGATTGGTGATGAGATCGACGAGCACGAACAGGGCGATCTCGTACGCGCTGCCCATCGGCAGCGCCGCGGCGGATGCCTGGTCGTCGGCCATCGTCTGCGCGGTCACACGGACCACCACGTCGGCCTGGTCGGCGGGCGGGTTCTGGGGCTGTGCGGTCAGGTAGAGCAGCCGGGCCCCGTCGCGCCTCGCCACCCCCGCGAGCGCCTCCACCATGGAGATCCGCCCCGGTCCGCAGGAGAGCACCAGCAGGTCGCCGGGCCCGACCGCCGGGCAGGTCATCTCGCCGACGTAGTGCGCGTCGAGCCCGGCATGGAAGAGCCGCATCACCAGCCCGCGCATGACGAGGCCCTCGCGGCCCCCCGCGTAGCAGGCGATCCGGCGGGCGTGCAGCAACTCGTCGACGACGCCGTCGAGGTCCGTCCCGGGAACGCTGCGGACGGCGTCCCCGATCTCCTGCAACGCGCGCTCGGTCTCGCTGGTCATGTCGTCCTCCCCGTGGCGTTCCGCCGCCTCACCAGGCGTACCTGCAGCAGCACGACGACGAGCAGGAAGGCCCCGCGGATCACCGACTCCCAGTACGAGCTGATGGTGATGCTGCCCTCGCCGTTCTCGAACACGATCAGGTTGAAGATGAGCTGCAGCAGGAGCACGCCGACGAGGGTCGACAGCACCGACCCGACGCCGCCGGTGAGCAGTGTGCCGCCCACGACGACGGCCGCGATGGCGGTGAGTTCCCAGCCCAGCCCGGCGGCCGTGTCGACCGAGCCGTTCTGCGAGCCGAGGAAGACACCGGCGCATCCGGCCAGCGCCCCGGAGAGCAGATAGACGCTGAACGTGGTGCGGGCCACCGGCAGGCCCATCAGCCTGGCGGCGTCGACATTGCCCCCGATCGCGAGCACCTGCCGGCCCCAGGGTGTGAAGTGCAGGGCGGCGGCGCCGAGGAGGAAGGCCAGGAACATTGCCTCCGCGGCGACCGGCAGGCCGAGCAGCGACCAGTTGCCGAGCTTCTGGAAGCCGCCGGGCGCGGCGACGGACGCGCGGGCACCGGCGAGGTTGAGGGCGAGGCCACGGACGGCGAGCAGCGTGGCCAATGTGACGATGAAGGGTTGCAGCTTCAGCCTGGTGATGAGCACGCCGTTGAGCGCGCCGACGGCCGCGCCCGCGGCGACGCCGGCCAGCAGACCCGGCAGCAGCCCGTGCTCGCTGACCTTGATGGCGACGACGCCCCCGAGGGCGGCGACCGAGCCGACCGAGAGGTCGATGCCGCCCGTCATGATCACGAAGGTCATGCCCAGGGCGACCAGGCCGTACTTGGCCGTGTCGCCGGTGAAGCTGCTGAGGTTGTAGCCGGTGGCGAAGTTCGAGCCGTAGCGCGCCGCCCCGAAGGCGAGGAGCAGCACCAGCGCGAAAAGAGCGCCTTGGCGCTGCAGCAGCAGGCCGGCCCGGACGCGGCGGCCGCGCGACGTGCCCCCGGGAACCTCAACGGTGGTGGTCATGGCAGGTCCTCACGCCTCGTGCCGCTGGAGCCAGAGGGCGCCGATGATGACCGCGCCCTCGATGATCTGCGCGACCTCCTTGGTGATGCCGTGCGAGATCAGCGTGTTCTGCAGCAGCTTGAGCAGGACGGCGCCGACCACGGCACCCCAGACGTTGACCTTGCCGCCGGTCAGCGGGGTGCCGGCGACGGCCACCGCGGCGATGGCGTCCAGTTCCATCCCGAGCCCGACGTTGTTGGCGTCCGACGCCGAGTTGGCGCTCACCGCGATGAGACCGACCAGACCGGCGAGCGCGGCGGAGATCACGTAAGCGAGCAGCTTGACCCGCGCCGCCGGAACCCCGGCGAGCCGCGACGCCGCCTCGTTCCCTCCGACCGCCAGGACGTAGCGGCCGAAGACGGTGAGCCGCATGACCAACCAGGCGACGACGGCGACGAGGACGGCGATGAACACCTGCGCCGGCACACCGAAGGGCCGCGCCAGACCGATCCACTGAAACTCGGGGTTGGCCAGCGGCTGCAGCGCGCCGCCGGTGATGAGCTGGGCGATGCCCCGGCCGGCGATGAAGAGGATCAGCGTCGCGATGATCGGTTGCACCCCGAAGCGCGCGACCAGGGTGCCGTTGAACAGGCCGCACACGGCGGCCACCAGCAGCGCGGCCACCATGGCCAGCAGGAACGGCTGGTCGTGCAGCACCAGCGTGGCGCCGACCTGACCCGCGATCGCCATGACGGAGCCCACCGACAGGTCGATGCCGGCTGTGCCGATGACGATGGCCATGCCCACCGCGACGATCGCGATCGGTGCCGCCTGCCGGAGGAGCACGAACAGCAGCGACTGGGGCGTCAGGAAGAAGGGCGTATCGATGGCGTTGTAGACGAACAGCACGACCAGTGCCGCGAGTGCGCCGTAGCGCTGCGCCCACACCGTCCAGCGCACGTGCCGGATCCCACCGCCCCGCAGGAGCGTCGTCCTGCCGCGAGCCGGTTCGGCGACCGGCGCGCCGTCAGTGGACGGGGTCGCAGGCGCCCCCCGCTCCGGGGTCGGGTCCGCCGTACGCCGGTCGGTCATGCCCGGCTCCCGGACGACGTGCCGTCGGGTCCGGCGTCGTCGGCCGCGGCCCCGGTGGCCATCGCCTGCATGAGCGCGTCCTCGCTGATCTGGTCGCCGGTGAGTTCGGCGACCGACCGGCCGTCGCGCAACGTCACCACCCGGTCGGAGTCGGCGATGATCTCCTCGAGTTCCGAGGAGATGAGGAGGACGGCCAGGCCCTCGTCGGCGAGCTGTCGGATCAGCACCTGAATGTCGCGCTTGGCCCCGACGTCGATACCGCGGGTGGGCTCGTCGAGGATCAGCAGCTTCGGATTGGTGCACAGCCAGCGGGCGAGCAGCACCTTCTGCTGGTTGCCCCCGGAGAGCTCGCGGATCGGCTGGTCAGGGCTCGAGCACTTGATGCCGATGGCCGTGATGAAGCGGTCGACGGTCTCTGCCTGGCGCCGGCCGTCGACGATGCCGTGGCGTCGGAGGTGGGGCAGCAGGGCGAGCGTGAGGTTCTCGCGGACCGAGAGCTGGGGGATGATGCCCTCGGTCTTCCGGTCCTCCGGGGCGAAGCCGATCTTGTGCGCTACCGCGTCCTTCGGCGACCTGAGGTGCAAGGGCGTGCCGTCGATGGCGACCGTTCCGGAGTCGGGCGGATCGGCGCCGAAGATGGCGCGGGCCGTCTCGCTGCGGCCGGAGCCCAGCAGACCGGCCAGGCCCACGATCTCCCCCGAGCGGATCGAGAGCGACACGCCGTCCAGAGCGCGGCCACGGCGCAGGTCGGTCGCCTCCAGCACCGGCCGGCGATCCGGCACCGCACCCCCGTCGTCGGCACGCCGGTGCGAGAGCTCTTCGGCGAGCTCGCGGCCGAGCATCTTGGAAACCAGCTCGTAGCGGCTGATGTCCGACATCGGGCGCACCTCGATGGTGCGACCGTCGCGCATCACCGTGACCCGGTCGCAGACGGCATAGAGCTCGTCGAGGCGGTGCGAGACGAACACGACCGAGATGCCCTCGCTCTTGAGCTGCCGGATCACCCGGAAGAGCGTCTGCACCTCCTGCTCGGCGAGCGCGGACGTCGGCTCGTCCATGATGACCAGCTTGGCCTCGGTGGACAGCGCCCGGGCGAGTGCGGTCATCTGCTGGGTGGCGATGGAGTACTCGTAGATGGGGCGGGTCACGTCGACGTTGATGTCCAGCCGGTGCAGGAGCGCGGACGCCTCACGGTTCATGCGACCCCAGTCGATGAGTCCGAAGCGCTTCGGTTCGCGGTTGAGGAAGACGTTCTCGGCCACGGACCGGAAAGGCACCAGGTTGACTTCCTGGTAGATGGTCGACAGGCCCGCCAGCTGAGCCGCGTGCGGCGACGGGAAGGCCACCTCCCGGCCGTCGAACTCGATGTGTCCGGAGTCCTTCGCGTAGACGCCGGTGAGCACCTTGATCAGGGTGGACTTGCCAGCACCGTTCTGCCCGATCAGCGCATGCACCTCACCGTGGGCCACCTCGAAGTGCGCTTCGCGCAGCGCCGGAACCCCCACGAACGACTTGTTGATGCCCTGCATGGACAGCAGGGCCGTTGGACTGTCAGCCAACGAGGAGCCTTCTTCCGTATCGATGGGTCCGGCGGGGCGCGAGGCGTCGCCTCGGCCCCCGCCGGAGTACTCGAGGTGCGATCGCCGGACAGGACCGGGACCGGGTCGACGACGCGCCCCCGGCCCGGCGCACGGCAGGTCAGTACGCCTTGTCGACGTTCTCGGCCGCGTTGTCCTTGGTGAACAGCTGGTCGGAGTTGATGATCAGCGTGGGGACCGGCTTGCCCGCCGCGTAGTCGGCCATGGTCTGGAACGCGGAGGTACCGAAGCGGGGGCTGCACTCCACCGTCGCGTACATGTCGCCGGCCTGGACGGCCTTGAGCCCGTCCTTCTCGCCGTCGATCGAGACGACCTGGATGTCCTTGCCGGGCTCCTTGCCGATCGCCTTGACAGCCGCGATCGCGCCCAGCGCCATCTCGTCGTTGTGCGCGTAGATCGCGGTGGCGTCCGGGTGCGACTGCAGCAGGGTCTCGGTGACCGACTGGCCCTTCGCCCGGGTGAAGTCGGCGTCCTGCGAGACGACGATCTTCATTCCCGGGCAGTCCTTGATCGCGTCGTCGAAGCCCTTCTTGCGGTCGATCGCCGGGGACGCGCCGGTCGTGCCCTCGAGCTCGATGATCGTGGCGTTGCCGTTGGTGGCCTTGGCCATCTGCACCGCGGCCCGCTTGCCCTCCTGGATGAAGTCGGACTGGATGACGGTGACGTAGTCCGTGCCCGGCTCCGCGACGCTGTGGTCGACATCGCGGTCGAGCAGGAAGACCGGGATACCCGCGGCGGCGGCGTCCTTGACGACGTTGCCGAGCTGCTCGGTGATCGGGGCGATGAAGAGCGCGTCCGGCTTCTGGGCGATGAGGCCCTTGATGTCGGCGATCTGCTTGGACTGGTCGTTGTTCGCGTCGGTGATGGTCAGGTCGATGCCTGCCTTCTCCGCCTCCGACTTCATGCTCTCGGTCTCCGCGAGCCGCCAGGGGTTGTTGCTCGCGTTCTGACTGAACGCAACCGAGTAGCTCGAGCTCTGGGCGAGCTTCGGCGCGTTCTCAGCGGTCGGCACGTCGGCGGGGGCCTCGGAGTTGCCTGGGTCCTCGGCGTCCACGAGCGGACAGTCGGCAGCGGCTCCGCTGCTGGCAGCGTTGTCATCGCTGCTGTTGCTGCCGCCGCCGCAGCCGGCGAGCAGGCTCACCGACAACACGGCCATGCCCGCGATTGGCGCAATCTTCCTAAGGTGCACGGAACCCTCCATTGGGTGCGTCCCCAGCGCATGGCCGGGTCCTGAACAGGTGTCAAGAGGATGGCACCGAATGGGACCTACGTCACACGAAGTCGCCGCCGTGCAGGTATCTAGCGCATAACCGGTCCAGGCGGACCGCCGGAGTCCGCGCGGGCCCAGCGACTGCGCATTAGCGTGGGCCGGCCAGAGGGAGGCGCCGTGCCAGCACCTGAATCGAGCATCGCCGATGCGGTCCGGGCCGCACGTCCGGCGGACGGGGTGACCGTGTGGCTGCTCGGCAACGCGGGGGTGCTCCTGGTCGGGTCGACGGGACGCCGGATCGCGATCGACCCCTGGACGTCGGACTGGTTGGAGGTCCACAGTGCGGCCGATCCCGACCCCGTGGTCCGGCAACGCCCTGCGCGCCTGACCTCGGCGGAACTCGCCGAGCTGGTGGACGCGGTCCTCGTCACCCACGAACACCCCGATCACCTCGACCCGGGGCTGGCGCGCACTCTGACCGCGGCGGGCGTGCCTGTCCACCTGCCGCGAGGTTGCGTTCCGGCGGCCGAGGCCTGCGGCTATCCGGCCTCGGCCCTACGTCCCCTGGAGGTGGGGCAGGAGGGCGAGGTCTGCGGCTTCGACGTCGCGGCCCTACCCGCCGCACACGCGCTCGCGGGCGACGGGTACGGCAGGTACACGCAGTGGCTGGACGAGAGGGGCGCCCACCGGGCGGTCGGCTTCCTCGTTCGCGGGGGAGGACGCGTGCTCTTCCACGGAGGCGACACCGTCATGTGGCCGGGACTGCAGGACCGACTCCGGGCCGCCCGCGTCGACACCTGCCTGCTGCCCATCAACGGCCGGGACTGGCTGCGGGAAGAACGCGGTCTGGTCGGCAACCTGACGGCACGGGAGAGCGCGGACCTCGCCGCAGCGTGCGGTGCGGAGGTCCTCATTCCCGTCCACTTCGATGGCGTGGTCGGCAACACCGGCTCCCCGGGCGAACTGGTCGACTACGCCGCGGCGACCTATCCCCGACTGACGGTCGCGATACCGGGACGTTCCGGCGTCCACCTGCCCCCGATCCTCTAGGGGCGGGGCGCCGGCGTGAGCAATGCCGACATCCTGAACGCGGTGACGGGTGTGCCCGGGGTCATCGGCAATCCGGCGCGCGCGTACCCGTCGAACCGCGGTGGGCGGTGTGCGACCGCCGCCACCGGGTAGGCGTGCGCCATGGCGACAGGGTCGAGGTCAGCCGGGCGCCTGCCCGCCCGTTCCTCCGCTCTGCTGCTGGGCCTCGGTTTCGGCGGTTTCGTCGACGGGATCGTGCTGCACCAGATCCTGCAGTGGCACCACATGGTCAGTGCGGTCGAGGGCGAGCCGGTGGGCACTCTGGCCGGGCTGGAGGCGAACACCGTCGCCGACGGGCTCTTCCACCTGGCGACCTTCGTGCTCACCTTCGCCGGCACGGTGACCGCGTTGATCGCCTGGCGACAGGGCCGGATCGCGCCCAGCTGGAGCTTCCACTTCGGCCTGGTCCTCGCCGGGTGGGGCATCTTCAACCTGGTCGAGGGCGTCGTCGACCACCAGATCCTCGGCGTGCACCATGTCCGCGACGATCTCGGCGCGCCACTGAGCTGGGACATCGGCTTCCTGGTGTTCGGTGCGCTGCTCGTCGTCGGCGGTTGGCTGCTCTACCGCCGCGGCCGCTCCGCCATGACAGGAGGTCCAGGGCCGGTCCCGTAAGCCCTTGATCGGGCCCTCCCCGGCGGGCAGGCTGTGAGCTGGACCACAAGGGATACCGCCGGGAGGCCACCGTGGAAGCTCACGTGGGGGACAGGATCATCGTCCGCTCGACCCACCAGGGGGAGCCGGAGCGGACGGGCGCGGTGGTGGAGTGCGCGGAGCCCGGCGGTGGCCCGCCCTATCGGGTCCGCTGGGAGTCCGACGGCCACACCGCGCTGTTCTACCCTGCCGGCACGTGCACCGTGGTGCACGAAGCGGCGCAGGGCTGACCGGCCGGCATGGGCAAGGACACCGGGAGCGCCCCGGCACCGCGGTCGGCCGACAAAGTGCGCAATGTGGCCCTCGTCGGCCACGCGGGCGCGGGCAAGACGACACTGGCCGAGGCCCTGCTCGTCGCCACCGGTGCCCTGCCCCGCCTGGGACGGGTCGAGGACGGCACCACCTGCCTCGACACCGAGGAGGTGGAGATCCGGCAGCGACGCTCCGTCTCCCTCGGTGTCGCCACGGTGGAGCACGCCGGGCACCGGCTGACGATCCTCGACACCCCGGGCTCGCCCGACTTCGTGGGTGAGTTGCGCGCCGGGCTCCGGGCGGCCGACGCGGCGCTGTTCGTCGTCTCCGCGGTCAACGGCGTCGACGCCACCACCGTGGCGCTCTGGCAGGAGTGTGCGACGGTCGGGATGCCGCGGGCGGTGGTCATCACCCAGCTCGACCGCGCACGGGCCGACGTCGACGACGCCGTCCGGCTCTGCCAGCTCATGCTGGGCGAGGGCGTCTACCCCATGCACCTGCCCGACCGGGGCCCGGACGGCGGCGTCCGGGCGCTCGTCTCGCTGCTCGAACCGCACCCCGGGACCAATGGCAACGCCGCGGAGGCCGACCGGCTCCGTGGCGAGCTCATCGAGGGGATCATCGGCGAGAGCGAGGACGAGACCCTCATGGACCGGTATCTGGCCGGCGACGAGCTGGCCGTGGCCGACCTCGTCGCCGACCTGGAGACGGCGGTGGCCCGCGGCCATTTCCATCCGGTGCTCTGCGTCGCGCCGCTGACCGGGGTGGGCGTGCCGGAGCTGCTGGATCTGCTCGTCTCGGCCTTTCCCTGTCCGATGGAGCACGGCTGCCCGTCAGTCACCCGGCCCGACGGATCACCGGCGCCGGCGCTCCGGTGCGACCCCGACGGGCCGCTGGTCGCCGAGGTCGTCAAGACGACCACCGACCCCTACGTGGGTCGCGTCTCGCTGGTGCGGGTCTTCTCCGGCACCCTCCGGCCCGACATCCTCCTCCACGTCTCCGGGCACGGCATGAGCGAGCGCGGCCACCCCGACCATGACGTCGACGAGCGGATCGGCGCCATCACCTCACCGCTGGGCGCCGCCCTGCGCCCCGTCGCGGCGTGTCCCGCCGGGGACATCTGTGCCGTGGCCCGCCTGGGCAGCGCCGAGACCGGCGACACCCTGTCCTCGCCGGAGAACCCGCGGCTCGTCCCCCCCTGGGATCTCCCCACGCCGCAGCTGCCGGTCGCCGTCGAGGCGGTCTCCCACGCCGACGAGGACCGGCTGGCCACCGCCCTGGCACGGCTCGTGGCCGAGGACCCGACCGTGCGGCTGGAGCGCCGCCCGGACACCGGCCAGCTGCTGCTGTGGTGCGTCGGGGATGCCCACGCCGAAGTGTTGCTGGAGCGGCTGCGGGTCCGTCACGGCGTCGGTGTGACCACGGCGCCCGTGCGGGTGCCCATGGTGGAGACGCTGGCGGGCAGTGCCCGGGTGACCGGCCGGCACGTCAAGCAGTCGGGCGGGCACGGCCAGTACGCCGTCGTGGTGATCGAGGGGGAGCCGGGCCCGCCGGGTTCCGGCATCGTCTTCGAGCAGCGCATCGTCGGCGGCACGGTGCCCAGCCAGTTCCACGGCAGCGTGGAGAAGGGGATCCACACGCAGGCCCGGCGCGGAGTCAGCGGGGACCGGCCGATCGTCGACGTCCGCGTCACCCTGGTCGACGGGAAGGCTCACTCGGTCGACTCCTCCGACGCAGCGTTCCAGGCCGCCGGCGCTCTGGCGCTCCGTGAACTGGTGAGCACCGCCGGCACGCGGGTCCTGGAACCGTGGTGCGAGGTCGCGGTGACGGTGCCCGGCGAGTACGTCGGTGCGGTCATGAGCGACCTGTCGGGACGGCGGGCCCGGGTCACCGGCAGCGACGCCGATCCGGCCCGCGACCGGACGACCGTGCGGGCCGAGATCCCCGAGGTGGAGCTGCTCGGCTATCCCGGTGTCCTCCGGTCGGTCACGCACGGCACGGGGAGCTTCATCCGGCGGCCCATGGGATACGAGCCGGTGCCCGCCTCGGTCGCCGTTCCGGCGTGAGCCACCCGCCCTGACCCGTCCCGACCCCGGGGAGCCCATCCAGAGGCTCGCCGCCAGTGTGCGAGTGGGGAGGAGGATGGGGTCCTTCGACTAGCCTCGGGCACGGTGTGCAGCGGGCTGGAGGGATCGTGACGTCGTCGAACGGGCCGTCGGCCGGTGGCCCCGTTCCGCAGGTGGGCGTTGCGACGCCGTCGGTCACCGACCGCGAGAAGCTGCCGGACCGGGTGTGGACGCTGCCGAACGCACTGTCGGTGCTGCGGCTCCTGGGGGTGCCACTGTTCCTCTGGTTGCTCCTCGGGCCCCAGGCGGACCGCTGGGCCGTCGCCGTCCTCATGATCTCCGGCTTCACCGACTGGCTCGACGGCAAGCTCGCCCGCTGGCTCGACCAGGGCAGCCGCCTGGGCGCGCTGCTCGACCCGGCCGCCGACCGGCTCTACATCGTCAGCACCCTGGTTGCCCTCGCGCTGCGCGAGATCGTGCCCCCCTGGATCGTCGTCCTGCTCGTGGGCCGTGAGTTCGTCCTGGCGGTTGCGCTGCTGGTCCTGCGTCGCTACGGCTATCCGCCGCTGCAGGTGCACTACCTCGGCAAGGCCGCGACCCTCCTGCTCCTGTACGCATTCCCCGGCCTCATGCTGGCCGACGGGGACGGGTGGCTGGCCACCCTGCTCGAACCCTTCGCCTGGGCCCTGACGATCTGGGGCACCGCCCTCTACGTGCTGGCCGGCCTCTTCTACCTGATTCAGGTGGGCGGGATCGTGCGGGCGGAGCGCGCTGGCCAGGGTCCTGGGACGGTGCGGTGACGCTGATCCCGCGGAGCGGCGGCACGCGCTCGATGGGCGCCTCCCTGCTCGACGCCGTCCTGGCCGACACGCTGGACCCCGCGTACGCCCAGGCGGCGGCCGACCGCGCGATGCCGGCCGAGCACGCGGCGACCGGCCGGCCCGCACCGGCCCGACGGCGGCGGGGACAGCTGCTGGTCGCCCTCACCATGGTGGGCGCCGGCCTGCTGGTCGCCGTCACCTATGACCATGCCGTGACCAAGTCTCAGGGCCGGGAACAGATTCGTACGGCGCTGATCGACGACATCCAGCAGGCCTCGGCCGTGACCGACGACCTCGCCGCGGAACTCGAAAAGCTCCGCACCCAGGTCAGCGCCACGCGGGAGGAGTTGCTGGCCACGACCACCGTCGGCCAGCGGGCGCTCGACGAGCTGGCGCGGGCCCAGCAGGGGGCGGCGGCCGTGCCGGTGACCGGACCCGGTCTGCTGGTCACTCTGGCCAACGCCGACCCGACGGCCGACCAGGACCCGGTCGGCGGCACCACCGAGCAGAACTCCGGCGGCCGCGTCATGGACGGCGACCTGCAGCGTGTCGTCAACGCGCTCTGGGCCGCCGGTGCCGAGGCGGTCAGCATCAACGGTCAGCGACTGGGCCCCACCAGCGCCATCCGCTTCGCCGGTGAGGCGGTCCTGGTGGACTTCCGGCCGGTCACCAACCCCTACGAGATCAGCGCCATCGGCGACCCGGAAAGGCTCTCCAGCCGATTCCTGGCCAACCCACAGGTGATCGCGCTGGCGTCGATCTCCGAGACCTTCGGCCTGCGCTTCGACTTCGCCCAGGAGGACGAACTGTCCCTGCCACCCGCCGGCACTCCCGAGCTCCGCGCCGCCCGCGTGGACGCTCCCCAGTCGGCCGCGCCTGCCCCCGACCCGACGCCGGGAGGCTGACCCGTGATCCCGATCATCGGACTGGCGGCCGGCGTCCTGCTGGGGCTGATCTTCGACCCCACCGTGCCGCTGTCGCTGCAGCCCTACCTGCCCATCGCCGTGGTCGCCGCCCTGGACGCGGTCTTCGGTGGGCTCCGCGCCCGCCTGGACGGGATCTTCGATGCCAAGGTGTTCGTGATCTCGTTCGTGTCCAACGTCGTCGTCGCGGCGCTCATCGTCTTCCTCGGCGACCAGCTCGGGGTGGGCGCTCAGCTGTCCACCGCGGTGGTCGTCGTCCTCGGTATCCGCATCTTCGGCAACGCCGCCGCCATCCGGCGGCACGTCTTCCGCGCATGAGCGACGCTCCCGGACCGGACGCCACCCCGCCAGACGGCGAGGTGCCACAGCCCCCGGCGGGCGAGGTGCCACAGCCCCCGGCGGGCGAGCTGCCACAGCCCGCCCCCGCGGGCGACGCCGTACCGGAGCTCGGGACCGACGCGCCCCCGCCGGCCCCGGACGCCGGGAGCCCAGCCCCGCCCGCCGAGCCGACCGGCCCGTCGGGCACGGCGCCCGGCAGTGGCCGGCGCAGCGACCGTCTCGCCGCGGCGCTCATCGGTGTCCTGACCCTGCTCCTCGGGTTCGCGTTCGCCGTGCAGGTGCGCACGGTCGGCGACGACAACCAGTACGCCGGTGCGCGCGAGGAAGACCTCGTGCGCATCCTCGACGAGCTCAATGCCCGCGAGGAGCGGCTCCGCCAGCAGCTGGCCGACCAGCGGTCGGCCCTGCAGGACCTCAGCAGCTCCGACAGCCAGACCGCCGCGGCGGTCGAGGAGGCCCGGCGGCGGTCGGAGGCCATCGGCATCCTCAACGGCACCATCGCGGCGCGCGGGGCGGGCCTCCGCATGACCATCCACGACCCCGACCAGGAGGTGCGCGTCGCCGACATCCTCGACGCGGTCCAGGAACTGCGCGGCGCGGGCGCCGAGACGATGCAGATCGACGACGTCCGCGTCGGGGTCTCGACCGCGGTCACCGGTCAGCCCGGGGACCTCATGATCGACGGCCATCCGATCAGCGCCCCGTACGAGGTGCTCGTGATCGGGTCGCCGCAGGACATGGAGACGGCACTCAACATTCCCGGGGGAGTCGTTCAGGACATCGGCAACCGCGGGGGAACGGTTGACATCGCGCAGTCACGGGACGTCGTGGTCGACGCGTTGCGGCCGCTGGAGGCTCCTCAATACGCTTCGCCGAAGACCGCCGACTGAAGGGACCCACCTCCTGCGGGGCGCCAGCGCCCCCAGGATCGCGGGGGGCCCCTGCAGGTAGGCCGTGACACCCCACTGTCCGCCTCGACCCGACCCCGGGAGACGATCGCCGCATGGCCACACCGGACGACCGCCGCTACACCGACCAGCACGAGTGGGCACTGGTCCAGGGCACCGACGGCACGGCGACCGTCGTGCGCGTCGGGATCACCGACCACGCCCAGGACGCGTTGGGCGACATCGTCTTCGTCCAGTTGCCGGAGGTCGGCGACGAGGTGGCGCCCGGGACGCCGATCGGCGAGGTGGAATCCACCAAGTCGGTGTCGGACGTCTACGCACCGGTGGCCGGCGTCGTGGCCGCCGTGAACGACCGGCTCGCCGACTCGCCGGAGACCATCAACGCCGACCCCTACGGCGCTGGCTGGCTGGTGGACATCGCCGTGCCGGGCGAGGGCGGCGATCCCATCGGCGCCCTGCTGGACGCCGAGGCCTACCAGGCGCTCGTCGACGCGTCCTGACCGGACCGTCGGCGGCGAGTTCCCGCGCGCGGATCACTATGATCCCTCGAGGGCGACGGTGCCGCGGTGAGCAGCCGGGAAACCAGCGCTCCTGACCCTGACCGTCCGGTTGACCCTCGGGCCGACCGGCTGGTTCCATGATCCACGGTCCGCCGCTCGGCTGCGGCGGCCGACCTGCGGCGGGCCGTCCGGTCCGCCCTCCGCCGGCCGCCCGTGGCCTGTTCCGAGGCCTACGGCGGGCCCCCGCACCCGAGGAGACCGAAGTGCACTGCACTCGATGTGGCCACGAGAACCCCGAGGGCAGTCGCTTCTGCGCGCAGTGCGGGTCGGCGCTCGCCCAGGAGAGGATCGGCGAGTCGACCAGCGTCATCCCCAAGGTCGGCGGTGAGGACTCGAGCGAGCAGCCCGAGATCACCGAGTCCGCGGCGGACGCGCACGCGGGTGCGGTGGAGTCGCTGCCCGCCGGCTCCGCGCTGCTCGTCGTCAAGCGCGGCCCCAACGCCGGTAGCCGGTTCCTGCTCGACCAGGACGTCACCACGGCCGGACGGCACCCCGACAGCGACATCTTCCTCGACGACGTCACCGTCAGCCGCAGGCACGTGGAGTTCCACCGCGAGGGCGGCGGCTTCTCCGTGCACGACGTCGGCAGCCTCAACGGCACCTACGTCAACCGTGAGCCGGTCGACGTCGCGACCCTCGCCGGAGGTGACGAGGTGCAGATCGGCAAGTTCCGCCTCGTCTACCTCACCGGCCCCCGCACCGGCGAGCCGGCCGCTCGCTAGTGGGCACGCCGGCCGACCCGCGAGGCACAAGGGCGCGGCCGTCCGCGCACCGTCGGACGTTCGGCAAGAAGGGGGCATGACCGTGCCCGAGCGCGAGAGGGCGCTCGGGGACGCCGCCGACCAGCGCGCGCCACGACTCACCATCGGCGAGGTGCTGGCCGTTCTCCGCGACGACTTCCCCGACGTCACGATCAGCAAGATCCGTTACCTCGAATCCGAGGACCTCGTCCACCCGCAGCGCACGCCGTCGGGCTACCGGAAGTTCTCACGGGCCGACGTCACCAGGCTCCGGTACGTCCTGACCGCGCAGCGCGACCACTACCTGCCGCTGCGGGTGATCAAGGACCACCTCGACGCGCTCGACCGCGGGGAGCCGCTGCCCTCCCTCACCGGCGCGCCGGCAGAAGTGCCGCCGGTCACCGAGGGTGCCGGGGACGGGGCCGTTTCCGGTGGCGCCACGTCGCCGCCGCTCACGTCCGAGCAGTTCGCCCGCGCCGCGGGCCTCGAGCCGGAGCAGCTGGCCGATTGCGTCCAGTTCGGGCTGCTCGCGACGGACGCCGACGGGCGACACCCCGCCTCCGACCTGCCCATCGCCCGGTCCGCGGCCGGGCTGGCGCGGCACGGCATCGAGCCCCGGCATCTGCGGGTCTACCGCAGCGGGGCCGAGCGCGAGGCCGGGCTCATCGAGCAACTGGTCGCACCGGTCCTGCGCGCCCGGTCCGAGGAGGCCCGCACCCGCGCCACCGAGAAGCTGCAGGAGCTCGCGATACTCTCCGCCCAGCTGCACACCGCGCTGCTGGAGGCGAGACTCCGGGACCTCCTGCGCCCCTGACTCCGGCGTACCGTGAACGCGTCGCCGCGGGACCGCAGCAGCCGGATCGCGACGCCCCGACCCAGCCGCCAGACCCATCCGCCCGCTTCCCCGGGCCGCAGGTGAGGGAGCCGCACCGTGCAGGAGCTTCGAGTCGTCGGCGTCCGGGTCGAGCTGCCCGGGAACCAGCCGATCCTGCTGCTCAAGGAGACGCAAGGGGAGCGGTACCTGCCGATCTGGATCGGCGCGGTGGAGGCCGCGGCCATCGCCTTCGAGCAGCAGGGCGTGCGCCCCGCCCGCCCGATGACCCACGATCTGCTGCGGGAGGTCGTCACGGCCCTGGGCGCCACCCTCCAGGCGGTCAACATCACCGAGATGCGGGACGGGATCTACATCGCCGAGCTGGTGTTCGGCGAGAACCGCGTCGTCAGCGCGCGGCCGTCGGACGCGGTCGCGCTGGCGGTGCGGACGGGGGCACCGATCTTCGGCGCGGAGGAGCTGCTCGACGAGGTCGGGATCGAGATCCCCGACGAGCAGGAGGACGAGGTCGAGAAGTTCCGCGAGTTCCTCGACCAGATCTCGCCCGAGGACTTCGGCGCAGGTTCCGGATCGGGCGGCCCCGCCTGAAGCGGCCGGGCGCATCCAGGCGGTATCGGCAGGGTCGCGCGCACCTCCACTCGAAATGATGAGCGGGGCGACACGCCGCCCCGCTCAGTTGACCCACCCCCTGGCCCGGCTTACGGTCGGCGAACAACAACGGTGTGACACCTGAGGTCAGATGGGTGCAATACCCATTCAGGTGCGAAGCCGTCTACCCGCCGCCTCAACGCTGCGGGACCGGAGGAGGACGCTGGACGTGAGCGACCAGAGCGACGGCTCCCAGGGTCAGCTCTTCAGCGACGCCGCTGTCGGAGCCCCGGCCTACGACGAGATCGACACCGATCTCGTCGGTTACCGTGGCCCGACGGCATGCGCCGCTGCGGGGATCACCTACCGCCAGCTGGACTACTGGGCCCGCACCGGCCTGGTGGCACCGTCGGTACGCACCGCAACCGGCTCGGGCACCCAGCGGCTGTACTCCTTCCGCGACATCCTGGTGTTGAAGGTGGTCAAGCGACTGCTCGACACCGGCGTCTCGCTGCAGAACATCCGCAAGGCGGTCGACCACCTGCGCAATCGCGGGATCAAGGACCTGGCGAACATCACGCTGTTCTCCGACGGCGCGACCGTCTACGAATGCACCTCCGCCGAAGAGGTCGTCGACCTGCTCGCCGGCGGTCAGGGGGTCTTCGGCATCGCGGTCTCGGGCGCCCTTCGGGAGCTCTCCGGTGAGCTGGCCGAGCTTCCTGCCGAGCGGATCGACGGCACCCCCATGCACTCCGCCGACGACGAGCTCTCGATGCGCCGCCGGCGACGCGCCGCTGTCTGACCCACCCGTACGCACCGCGAAGGGCGTCACCCGGTCTCGGGTGGCGCCCTTCGCGCGTTGCGGACTGCGGCTCGAGGGGTGGTCCGCGTGTGGCGGGTGCTGCCCGATTCCTCGAGTGCGACCAGCGCCCGCCCAGCGGCGCAGCGGCCGGGTTGTCGTCCGCTGGTAGCGTCGCAGCAATGGTCGACCGTGCCCAGACCGCGGAGGTGCAGCCGGGGGAGACCCTCCCGCCGCTGACCGGGTCACTGCCCTCGCTGAACGCTCTCCACCCCGCGGGATCCTTTGCCGCCCGCCACATCGGTCCGCGCCCCGACGAGACGGCGCAGATGCTGGCCGTCGTCGGTTCCGACACCCTCGAGTCCCTCGTCGACGCCTGTGTTCCCGAGGGTGTGCGCGACCGGACGCCGCTGAACCTGCCGCCCGCGTTGGACGAGGCCGGGGTCCTCGCCCTGCTGCGGAAGCGGGCAGAGGACAACGACGTCTACACCTCGATGATCGGGTTGGGGTACTACGGCACCTTCACGCCGCCGGTCATCCAGCGGACCGTGCTGGAGAACCCGTCCTGGTACACCGCCTATACGCCCTACCAGCCCGAGATCAGCCAGGGCCGGCTCGAGGCGCTGATCAACTTCCAGACGATGGTCGCCGACCTCACCGGTCTCGACGTGGCCGGCGCCTCGATGCTCGACGAGGCGACCGCGGCGGCCGAGGCGATGACCCTGGTCCGCCGCGCCGGGCGCGCGAAGGCCGACGCGGTCTTCGTCGTCGACGCCGACACGCTGCCGCAGACCCTCGCCGTGCTGCAGACCCGCGCCGAGCCCCTCGGCATCCCCTTGCACGTGGCCGACCTGTCGCGGGGCTGGCCCACCGACCTGCCCGCCGCCGGCGCCTTCGGTGTCCTGCTGTCCTACCCGGGGGCGAGCGGCGCGGTCCGCGACCACCGGGACCTGGCCGCCGCGGCGCACGAGGCGGGCGCCTCGGTCGTCGTCGCCGCCGACCTGCTGGCCCTGACCCTGCTGGAGGCGCCGGGGGAGTGGGGCGCCGACGTCGCCTGCGGCACCACCCAGCGCTTCGGCGTCCCCATGGGCTACGGCGGGCCGCACGCGGGCTACCTGTCGGTCCGTGCGGGGCTTGCCCGCCAGCTGCCCGGCCGCCTGGTCGGGGTGTCGATGGATGCCGACGGCGACGTCGCCTACCGACTGGCCCTCCAGACCCGCGAACAGCACATCCGCCGGGAGAAGGCCACCAGCAACATCTGCACGGCCCAGGTGCTGCTCGCCGTCATGGCCGGCGCCTACGCCGTCTACCACGGCCCGGAGGGGCTGGCGGCGATCGCCGCCCGGGTGCACCGCAGCGCACTGACCCTGGCCGGCTGGCTGCGCGCCGGCGGGCTCGAGCTCACCTCCGAACACTTCTTCGACACCCTGGGCGTGGTCGTGCCCGGTGGGGCGGCCGACGTCGTGGCGGCCGCTGCGGAGCGCCGGATCAATCTTCGGCTGGTGGACGCGGACACGGTCGCGGTGGCCTGCGACGAGACGACGTCGGTCGAGGTCCTCCGCGCGGTCGCGGAGTCCTTCGGCGTCCCTCCCGACGACGCGCAGCTCGACGAGGACGGGGCCGACGCCCTGCCCGAGGCCCTGCGCCGCCGGACGCCGTACCTGACCCACCCGGTCTTCTCCGCGCACCGCTCGGAGACGGCGATGCTGCGCTACCTGCGCTCGCTGTCGGACAAGGACCTGGCGCTGGACCGCACGATGATTCCGCTGGGCTCCTGCACCATGAAGCTCAACTCGGCGACGGAGATGGCCGCGATCACCTGGCCGGAGTTCGCGAACCTGCACCCCTTCGTGCCGCCGGAGCAGGCACGGGGCTACGCCCAGCTGATCGACGAGCTGTGCAGCGCCCTGGCCGAGGTCACCGGCTATGCCGCGGTCAGCGTGCAGCCCAACGCCGGATCCCAGGGCGAGTTCGCCGGGCTGCTGGCCATCCGCGGCTACCACCGCTCCCGCGGGGACGACCAGCGCGACGTCTGCCTGATCCCGAGCTCGGCGCACGGCACCAACGCCGCCAGCGCGGTCATGGCCGGGATGCGGGTCGTCGTGGTCGCCTGCGACGAGGCCGGCAACGTCGACCTCGTCGACCTGCGGGCCAAGATCGGTCAGCACGCCCCGCGGCTGGCCGCGATCATGATCACCTACCCGTCGACGCACGGGGTGTTCGAGACCGACATCAAGGAGATCTGCGGCGCGGTGCACGACGCCGGCGGCCAGGTCTACGTCGACGGCGCGAACCTCAATGCGATGGTCGGGCTGGCCAAGCCGGGGCGGTTCGGCTCCGACGTCAGCCACCTCAACCTGCACAAGACCTTCTGCATCCCGCACGGCGGCGGCGGTCCGGGCGTCGGCCCGATCGGCGTCCGCGAGCACCTCGTGCCGTTCCTGCCTGGCCACCCGCTGGTGGAGACCGGTGGGCAGGGCCCGGCGGTGTCCGGTGCGCCGTGGGGCTCGGCCGGCATCCTGCCGATCTCGTGGGCCTACGTGCGCCTGATGGGTCCCGACGGGCTGCTGAAGGCGACCGAGCACGCGATCCTCGCCGCGAACTACGTCGCCACCCGGCTCAAGGACGCCTTTCCGGTGCTCTACACCGGCGCCGACGGCCTCGTCGCCCACGAATGCATCCTCGACATCCGGCCGCTGACCAAGGCGACCGGCGTGACCAACGACGACATCGCCAAGCGGCTGATCGACTTCGGTTTCCACGCCCCGACGATGAGCTTCCCGGTGGCCGGCACGCTGATGGTCGAGCCGACCGAGAGCGAGGACAAGGGCGAGCTGGACCGGTTCGTCGACGCGATGCTGGCGATCCGGGCCGAGATCGACAAGGTCGCCTCCGGGGAGTACGACGCCACCGACAACCCGCTGCGCAACGCACCGCACACACTGGCGATGCTGGCGGGGGAGTGGGGACGGCCCTATCCGCGGACCACGGCGGTCTACCCGCTGCCGGGGCTGCAGGGGCGGAGCTATCTGAGCCCGGTGCGCCGCATCGACCAGGCCTACGGCGACCGCAACCTGGTCTGCTCCTGCCCGCCGCCCGAGGCGTTCGCGGACCACGACTTCGCGTCGCACCCGCCGGCAGCCGACGGCGAGGTTCCCCGGCGGGGAGCCGGGCATCCCGACGACCTGGGGACGGCGGCCGACGTGGTGGGCGCCTCGGCGTGAGAGGGGCTGCCCTGCCACTCTTGGCGAGCTCGGGGCGGTGCCTGGGAGGGGGCCGCATCGCGGGTATCGCTCAGTTGCCCGGGTAGGACTGTGACCACCGGTCGGGGTGGGTGCCTTCACTCGCGCGAGGGCGTCGTCGGCGGCCATCGACGCGGACCCACTGGTTGCCCGCGGACCGGTCCAGCAGTTTGCGCACGATGGAGCCCACCAGCAACGCGCCGCCACGGTGTCGATCGGCAGCTCGGTGCCAGCCTGGCGCAGCGCGCCGAGGCCTGGTGGCCGCAGTACCGCGGCCGACTCGAGCGCGTGGCGCAGGAGGCCGGTTCGGCGGCGAGCGCGCTCAGCTGGCCGCGAGCTCCGGGCTGAGCCAGGTGTGGTGGTCGGCGACCGCACGGCCGTCGGGCAGCAGCTCGCCGCCGTCGTCGAAGAGGACGACGCCGTTGCACAGGAGGCTCCACCCCTGCTCCGGGTGGCTGCTCACGACCGCGGCGAGGTCACGCGCATTGCTGCTGGCGTCGGGGCAAGGCGTTCCGTGGTGACACATGGCAGTCCATCCGTTTCGGCATCCCGGCGCTCGCCGGAGAATTACGTACCGTGCTAGTCCGATTACCTTTCGGCAAGTCTGCGGCGGCACTGGAGCCGGGATGGGTGACTGACGTCACCTGATCACCCGAAGGGGTCGTCAGCTCCTGCCAACGCTGCCACACGTCCGTGCCCGACCGGCGTGTCGGCTCATGAGCCACATATGGACAGGCACCGTTGCCGCGCATTCCTGCGTAGATTCGCGACGTCCACGGAGTGCGCCGCATGGCGACCCGTTCAGGCGCTGACCGCGGAGGATGGCCAATGGTGCTGACGACCTCGAAGCTCGCGGCGGGGGAGTGGAATGCCGCCGAGGATTTCCAGCCGATCACCTACGAGAAGGTCATCGGGCTCAATAACCTGCTCAGCATCGCCTGGTTGAGCCAGGGGCTGACCCTGGCGGCGGCCGTGGCCAGAATTGTACTGCCGGAAGGCGCGGGAACCGGATTCCTCATCGCCCCCGACCTGTTGCTCACGAACAACCACGTGCTACCGGACGCGGACGTCGCCCGGACATGCACTGTCGAATTCAACTATCAGGCCAACTGGACGGGCAGCC
The DNA here is from genome assembly GCA_025965715.1 of Blastococcus sp. Lineage (GTDB taxonomy): Bacteria > Actinomycetota > Actinomycetes > Mycobacteriales > Geodermatophilaceae > Blastococcus_B. Next base: position 28,930 of record JAOPWJ010000199.1, read on the forward strand.
TCGAGCCGGTCAAGCGTTTCACCGTGGATCCGGACCACTTCCGGACGTCGGTCGAGCTGGACTACACGATCGTCCGCGTGAAGGAGAGCCCGGGTGATCTGTACGGCTACATCGACCTGGCCACCCGGGCCGACGTCGCGGTCAACGACTTCGTCAGCATCATCCAGCACCCCATGGGTGGGCTGAAGCAGGTCTGTCTCACCGACAACAAGGTCGCCGCAGTCTTCGGCCACCTCGTGCAGTACTCGACCGACACCGAGCCCGGCTCCTCGGGATCGCCGGTGTTCAACCAGAACTGGCAGCTCGTGGCGCTGCACCATCGCGGGGGCAACCTCCAGGGGCCCGACGGCACCAAGTACTTCAGCAACGAGGGCATCTCCATTGGCTCGGTCTACCGCGACGCGGCGTCCTTCCTCGGGGTGCCCGACGCGCTGTACAACCTCGCCTTCGGCGACCTCCGGGCGATCCTGATCAACCTCGTCGACGTGGTCGATCCACCGACCGACCCGCACGCCGTCGCGGCCGGCCTGCTACGCACCCAACCCCGCTTCTCCTCGAGTCTGGACGACTGGGCCACGCTCAACGCGGCGGCCCCGGACGCACGGGCCGCCGGTCTGGCGGCCGCCGGCATCGCGACGGGTGTGGCATTGCGGCAGTGGGCCCGCACCTCCGGACACGAGTCGGTGGCGACGGCGGCGACCCCCGATCCCTCGCCGGCGGAGGCTCTCTACGCACTGGCCGCGCCGTTCAAGGGCACGGGGCAGCTGCCGAGCGACGTCTACGCAGCCGTGTTGACAGCCCTACGCGCCGCCCCGGACATCCTCGCGCCGATCGTCGCCGCGTCGCCCGCCGCACCGGGCGGGTCGGCCACGGTCACGAGTGCGCACGCCTTCGTCCTCGGCGTCATGGCCGGCGCCCGGGCCTACGACGGGCCCGTTGCCCAGGCGGCCGGTACGCCGTCCTGACCCCGGCCCGCGGGCCGCCGATCCGGTCCAGCCGGCGTGCCGCCGACCGGGACGGTATCCCCGACAGCGAATGCCTTGACGCCGTTGATGCCCGGCGCTACGTTCCAGAAATCCCGGTACCCGGGCATTCCGATACCGATACGCGGCTGACCGTCAATGGCTCGCGTGTCCATTCAAGGGGTCCTCATGTCGGAACCATCCGATCAGGCGTCGAAGCCATCGGTCGACATCACCGTCTCCAATCTCGACGTTCCCCGGGAGAATCTCCGGGAAACGCTCATCGCAGCGATCGACGCCGAGCTCGAGCGGCAGGAGACACAGGAAATGATGCCCATCGATGTTCATTTGAAGGGCAGTACACACCTCAAGTCGTCGTGAGCGCGTGCGCCGTGCCGGTCGCGGGCCGGCCCGACGTGCCGGCGGATCCTGTGCCCTTCGGATTGTTCGTGCTCAAAGTTGCGTCGCGCTGCAATCTTAATTGCGATTACTGCTATATGTACAACAAGGCCGACTCGAGCTGGAGGAACAAGCCAGCGATCATGTCCGAGGAGACCTTCGACGCAACCCTCCTGCGGATCCGCCGACATTGTGCGGCCACCGGCCAGCGGAGCGTTCGGCTGGCGTTCCACGGAGGCGAACCGACCATGGTCGGACCGGCCAGGTTCGATGCCTGGTGCACCCGGGCCCGGTCGATGCTCGCCGACGTCGAGGACGTGGGCCTGGGCATCCAGACCAACGGCACTCGGATCGATGCTGTGTGGGCGGAGGTCTTCGCCCGGAACGATGTGCGGGTGGGCGTCAGCGTCGACGGCGTCCGCGACGAGCACGACCGGCACCGCGTGGACCATCGCGGCCGCGGGTCCTACGACTCGATCGTGCGGGGCCTCGGAGAGCTCGGGGCGGCGGGGGTGACGTGGGGCGTCCTCTCGGTGATCGAGCCGGGCCGTGACCCGTTGTCCACTCACCGGCACATCGCCGGCCTGGGGGCCGATTTCGTCAACTACCTCTGGCCCGACCACACCCACGACACGATCGCCGGTGTACGCGCCCGCTTCGGCCGCACCCCGGTCGCGGATTACCTGATCCCGCTGTTCGACCAGTGGTTGGAGTCGGGGGGCGCCGGCCCACACGTGCCGGAGTTCTGGAACGTCGCCCGGCTCGTGCTCGGCGGGCGCAGCGCGCACGAGAACTACGGCAACGAGCCGTCGCGCTACGTCTTCGTGGAGACCGACGGGGCGATCGAGGGCCTGGACGTCCTGCGGATCTGCGGCGAGGGAATGGGCCACACCGGCCTCGACGTCCTCTCGTCGGACTTCGCGGAACTCGCGGCGTCGGGGTCGTTGTCGGCCGCGATCATCATGCGCGGCCTGCCGTTGCCCTCTGGCTGCGCCTCGTGCGTCGAGCGCACCACGTGCGCCGGGGGTTACGTGCCGCACCGGTATTCGCGCGCGCACGGTTTCGACAGCCCGAGCGTGTGGTGCGCCGACATCCTCGAGCTGTTCGCGCACGCCCGGGCACGGATGGGGGTGACGGCGGCGGAGACGGCGCGGCGGCGCGACGAGCGCGCCCGCCGAATCGCGGCCGTGGCGCGCGGGTGAGCGTTCCGGCGGAACTCCTGACCGCCCTGGGTGGCGCCGGCTTCGCCGGTCCGGAGAAGGAGATCGACGACGACCTGCTCGACCTCGTCGTCGGCGGGCACGCGCGTGCGGTCACCCGCTCGTTCCTCACAACGCACGGCGACCAGGTGGGCCGGTCGCCCGGCCTGTCCGAGGTGCTCGAGTCCTTCGCATGCGCGCGTCCCTCGTTCGACCTCGCCTGGGATGTCAGCGCCGGCGCCCTGTCGACGACGTTCCGACGGCCGTGGGGCCCCGCGGCGCAGGTGGCGGCGGTCGAGTTCGCCCTGCATCTGCACGAACGCGGCGCCGCAGGGTCGTGGGAGTGCCGCTTTCCTGAGCCGGTCCGGGTGCGAGCCGGCCGTTCCCTCCTCCCGCCGGCCGATCGCCTGCGCGTCACCGCGAGCGGGGGGCGGCTGGCCGTGGATGCGTGGCTGGGCGGCCGGCGCGAGCCCGGTACCGAACCCCTCGTGCAGGAGCAGGGGATCACGTTCCTGCCGCGCGCGGCGACCCGCGGACCCGCCTTCACGGGCACCTTCGCCGACCGACGACGAACCGACGGAAGCTGGAACGGACTGCCGCCACCGCTGGACGCGATTCCCGAGACCGTGGTGGCCGCCCTGCACAGCGCACTGGGGATGCTCGACCGGCATGCGCCTCAGTACCACCGGTGGGTCACCCGCGCCGTCCGCTACGTCGTGCCGTTGACGCCGGTCCCCGGAGTGCAGATCAGCAGCAGCACGGAGGAGACTCCCGCCACCGTGAGCCTGACCGCGCGTCCCCACGCAGCGGAGCTGGCCGAGACGCTGGTGCACGAGTCGGCGCACCAGTACCTGCACATGCTCGCCCGCCTCGGCCCGTTGGACGACGGCAGCGACCCGACGCTCTACTACTCACCGCTCAAAGGAACCGGACGACCGGTCCGCGGGATCCTCGTGGCCTACCACGCCGTCGGCAACATCCTGCTGTGGACGCGTGCGGCCCTGGCCAACGGGACCGAGGACCCAGCCTACGTCGAGCGCAATGCGGCCGAGCTGCCCGGGAAGTTGCAGCTCCTCGACGAGGCGCTGGCCACCACCGACTCGCTGACCCCGCTGGGTCTCCTGCTCTGGCGACCGCTCCGCACGTCGCTCGGGGACCTGGCCCTGACCTGACGTCAGAGCTTGCGGAGCAGGACCCGCCGGACGGCGTGTTCCGCGGACTTCTGCAGCACCAGCCGCGCCCGCGAGCGGGTCGGGGCGATGTTGCTGCGCAGGTTGGGGCCGTTGACGGCCTCCCAGATGCCGAGCGCCGTCTCCCTGGCCTGGTCGTCGGAGAAGCCGGCGAAGCGGTGGAAGTAGGCGGTCGTGTCCTGGAACGCCGTCCGGCGCAGGGCGAGGAAGCGCTCCACGTACCACCGTTGGATGTCGGCCTCGGCCGCGTCGACGTAGACCGAGAAGTCGAAGAAGTCCGAGAGGAACACCTCGGGTGCCGTTCCGTCCGTGCGGCGACCGGCCTGCAGCACGTTGAGACCCTCGAGGATCAGGATGTCGGGCCGGTCCACCGCCTGCCGGGCACTGGGCACGATGTCGTAGGACCGGTGGTCGTACACCGGGGCGAAGACCTCTTCCCGCCCCGACTTCACGTCGGCCAGGAAGCGGAGGAGCGCCCGCCGGTCGTAGCTCTCCGGAAAGCCCTTGCGCCCGAGCAGTCCACGGGACTCCAGGACGGCGTTGGGCTGCAGGAACCCGTCGGTGGTGACGAGGTCGACCCTCGGCGAGCCGGGAGCGGCGCTCAGCAAGGTCTGCAGGAGCCGCGCCGTGGTGCTCTTGCCGACGGCGACGCTGCCCGCGACCGCGATCACGAACGGCACCTTGGCGGTCGTGTCGCCGAGGAACTCGCTCTGCGCCGCCCACAGCCGGCGGCTGGCGGCCACGTGCAGGCCCAGAAGCTCGGCCAGCGGCAGGTAGACCGTCCGCACCTCGTCGAGGTCGATGCGGTCGCCCAGCGTGGCCAGGTCCCGCAGTTCGGCCTCGTCGAGCGGCAGGCGTGATCCCACGGCGAGGGCCCGCCACGACGCGCGGTCGAACACCGCGTAGGGCGAGATGGAGCTGCGTGTCCCGACCGTCACGCCACCATCGTGCCGCCAGACCCGTCCAGCCCGTGCGCGCGGGTCACCCGCCCGGGTGGCCCTGGTCCCGCCACGGCCCCGGGGCGGCGACGGCGGCGCTCAGCGAGGGCCCGCCGCGTCTAGGGTCGGCGTGTGCCGACCCGCCCAGGGCTCCTCGACTACATCGAGGGCTACTTCGCCGCCGCGCCCCTCCCCGATGCGCGGATCGAGCCGGTGGGCAGCCTCGACGTCCCGATCGGTGACCCGTCCTGGCCGTATCCGGCTCGTCCGCGTCCCGGCGGCGGAGCCGTCACCGTGGCCGACGTCCAGGCCGCCGTCGCCCTCCAGGAGGACGCCGGACTTCCCGCAGCGCTGGAGTGGATCCCCGAGCGGGCACCGCAGGCGACCGCCGCGGCGCGGGCCGCCGGTCTCACGGTCGAGGAGCTGCCCCTCCTGGTGGTCGACGACCCGGTGCAGGTACTGCTGCCGGCGGGTGTGCGTCTCTACCTCGTCGGCGCCGACGATCCCGAGCTGACGCACTACCAGCGGGTGGCGGCGATCGCCTTCGCGCACCCGGGTGGTCGGGCAGAGGTCCGCGAGGCACCGCCGGACGACTCATCCGAGGCGGCCGGCCGCACCGCCGTCCTGCGTGAGCGGATCGCGGCTGGCCGCACGGTGATGATGGTGGCGGTCGAGAACGGTGAGCCGGTGGCCGTCGGATCCCATCAGCCGGTCGACGTCGACGGCACCGAGATCAGCGAGGTCGTGGGCGTGGCCACGCTGCCGCGCCTGCGCGGACGGGGGCTGGGCGCGGGCGTCGCCTCCGCTCTGGTGGCGCACGCCCGGGAGACGGCGGACATGGTGTTCCTGGCCGCCGGTGACGACGACGTCGCACGGGTCTACGAGCGCATCGGCTTCGCCCGGATCGCCACGACCGCCGTCGCCGACCGGCGCCCGCCGGCCGGCTGACGGGCCGCCCCGTCCAGGGCTCGGCCGATCCCGCGAGGGCTGAGGAGGGCGGGGGTCCTCCTACTGCTCGTACGTCGCGACGAGCGTCGCGCGGGCGAGGGTGTGGAAGAACAGGTTGAAACCCAGCACCGCGGGGGTGGCGTCGGCGTCCACGTCCAGGTGCTCCGTGTCCACCGCATGGACCACGACGAAGTAGCGGTGCGGGCCGTGGCCGGCCGGGGGCGCCGCGCCCACGTACCCGGCGAAGCCCCCGTCGTTGCGCAACTGCAGCGCACCCTCCGGAAGCACGGGTGCGTCCTTGTCGCCGGCGCCGCTGGGCAGCTCGGTGACCGACGCGGGGATGTTCGCCACGGCCCAGTGCCAGAAGCCGCTCACGGTCGGCGCATCCGGGTCGTAGACGGTCACCGCGAAGCTGCGGGTGGCCTCGGGAAAGCCCGACCACGACAGCTGGGGGGAGCGGTCCTCGCCGCCGGCACCCATGACCCCGCTGACGTGCGGCTGGGGGAGCACTTCCCCGTCGGTCACGTCGCTGCTCGCGACCGCGAACCCCGGCAGCTGCGGCAGGAAGTCGTAGGGGTTGGGCGGCACTGGGCGGTCGGCCATGGCACATCTCCTCGGGCTGTGATGATCGTTCCGACCGGACCCTAGGCACCGCGCCCGGACTCCGCTCGTCGGCCCGATGCCCACCCCGGACCGTCGTCCTCCGTCGCGACACACGACGGCGGCGGCGCCGATAGGTGTGGGAGCCCCTCCCGCCGGTAACGTCCACTCGTGACTGCTCGCACGTCCCTCGGCCTTCCGGACTCCATCCGCGCTTGCCTGTTCGATCTGGACGGCGTCCTCACTCGGACGGCGACGGTCCACTTCGCGGCCTGGAAGCGCACCTTCGACGGTTTTCTGCAGGCGCACGAACCCGGCGCGCCGGAGTTCTCCCAGCTCGACTACAACCGCTACGTCGACGGCAGGCCGCGCGCCGACGGCGTGCGCGAGTTCCTCGCCAGCCGGGGCATCACGCTGCCGGAGGGCTCCCCGGACGACCCGCCGGACACCGCGACCGTGCAGGGCATCGCCTCCCGCAAGAACGAGCTGGTCCTCGCCGAGCTCGCCGAGCACGGCGTCGAGGTCTATCCCGGCTCCGTCGACTACCTGCGGGCGGTGAAGGCGGCGGGGATCGCCACCGCGGTCGTCACGGCGTCGGCCAACGGTGAGCAGGTGATGGGCGCCGCCGGTCTGGCCGACCTGATCGATGCCCGTATCGACGGGGTGGTGGCCGCCCGGGACAACCTTCGCGGCAAGCCGCAGCCCGACACCTTCCTGGCCGGTGCCCGGGCCCTGGGCGTCGAGCCGGCCGAGGCCGTGGTCTTCGAAGATGCGCTGTCGGGGGTCGCGGCGGGCCGGGCGGGCAAGTTCGGCTTCGTGGTGGGCGTGGACCGGGTCGGACAGGCCGAGGGGCTGGCCGAGCAGGGTGCCGACGTCGTGGTCCAGGACCTGGCCGAGCTGCTGGGACGGAACGCGTGACCGAGGGACGCGCGACGTTCCCGGTCGAACCGTGGTCGCTGACGGAGATCGGCCTCGACCTGAGCTCGCTGGCGGTGCACGAGTCGGTGTTCGCGCTGACCAACGGCCACATCGGCATGCGTGGTTCGTTCGAGGAGGGTGAGCCGGTCGCCGTGCCGGGCACCTACCTCAACGGCTTCTTCGAGGAGCGGCCGCTGCCCTACGCAGAGGCCGGGTACGGGTTCCCCGAGCAGGGCCAGACGATGGTCAACGTCACCGACGGCAAGCTGATCCGGCTGCTGGTGAAGGACTCTCCGCTCGACCTGGACTACGGCGAGATCATCGACCACCGCCGGACGCTGGACCTGCGCGCCGGCGTGCTCCGCCGGTCGACCGAATGGCGGTCGCCGGGCGGTCGCACGGTACGGGTCACCAGCACCCGGCTGGTCTCCCTGGCCCGGCGGTCGATCGCCGCCATCGAGTACAAGGTCGAGGTCACCGACGACCTGGGTGACCTCTACGTGGCGCTGCAGTCCGACCTCTTGGCCAACGAGTCGGCGCCGTCCGACGAGGACGACCCGCGCGCGGCGGCCATGCTCGGCAAGCCGCTGCTGTCGGAGCTCGCCGTGGCCAGGGGCCGGCGTGCGGTGCTGGTGCACCGGACGAAGCGCAGCCGGCTGCGCATGGCCGCAGGCATGGACCACATCATCGAGATTCCCGACTCCAGCACCGAGGACATCGAGGCCAACGGCGATCTGGCCCGGTACACCCTCGCTGCGCGGATCCCGCCGGGCGGCTCGTTGCGGCTGGTCAAGTTCCTGGCCTACGGATGGTCGTCCCGCCGGTCGGATGCGGCTGTCCGTGACCAGGTGGAGGGCGCCTTGGCGACCGCGAAGCTGGCCGGCTGGGAACGGCTCCTCCGCGAGCAGCGGGAGCTGCTCGACCAGCACTGGGACGAGGCCGACGTCGAGATCGAGGGGGACGACGAGCTTCAGCAGGCAGTCCGTGTCGGGATGTTCCACGTCCTGCAGGCCGGTCTGCGGGCCGAGCGGCAGCCCATCCCGGCCAAGGGCCTCACCGGCCCCGGCTACGACGGGCACACGTTCTGGGACACCGAGACCTACGTCCTTCCCGTCCTGACCTACACCGCACCGCTTGCGGTCCGCGACGCGCTGCGCTGGCGGCACTCCACGCTGGACATGGCCCGCGAGCGGGCCCGGGTGCTGGGCCGGAAGGGTGCGGCGTTCCCCTGGCGGACGATCCGCGGTGAGGAGACCTCGGGGTACTGGCCCGCGGGGACGGCGGCCTTCCACATCAACGCCGACATCGCCGACGCCGTCATCCGGTACTACAACGCCACCCAGGACGACGACTTCGACCGCGACTTCGGCACGGAGCTCCTCATCGAGACCGCTCGACTGTGGGCATCGCTGGGCCACTTCGACACCGAGCACGGCTTCCGGATCGACGGCGTCACGGGCCCCGACGAGTACACCGCCGTCGTCGACAACAACGTCTACACCAACCTCATGGCGCAGCGGAATTTGCGTGAGGCCGCCGAGGCGGTCAAACGCCAGCCCGATGTCGCCGGCCGGCTGCAGGTGGCCGAGGACGAGGTCGAGACATGGCTGCGCGCCGCCGCGCTCATGGCCGTGCCCTATGACACCCAGCGCGGTGTGCACATGCAGTCCGACGCCTTCACCCATCACGAGGAGTGGGACTTCGCGAACACGCCGCAGGACAAGTACCCGTTGTTGTTGCACTACCCGTACTTCGAGATCTATCGCAAGCAGGTGGTGAAGCAGGCCGACCTGGTCATGGCGCTGCACCTGAGGGGGGACGCCTTCACCCTCGAGGAGAAGATCGCCGACTTCGCCTACTACGAGGCTCGCACGACGCGGGACTCCTCGCTGTCGGCCAGTCAGCAGGCGATCGTGGCGGCCGAGACGGGGCATCTGCAGCTGGCCTACGACTACTGGGCCGAGGCGGCGCTGACCGATCTGCAGAATCTGCACCACAACTCCGGCCACGGGCTGCACATCGCCTCACTGGCCGGCGGCTGGATGGTTGCGGTCGCCGGCTTCGGTGGGCTCCGGGACCACAACGGGGAGCTCACCTTCGGGCCGCGGCTGCCCGAGCGGATCACCCGCCTCCGTTTCCGGGTCGTCTACCGGGGGCGGAAGCTCACCGTGACCGTGACGCACGAGTGCGCCACCTACCGGCTGGAGGACGGCGAGCCGCTCGACATCCGTCACCACGGCCGCCAGGTGACCGTCGACCACAAGGACTTGGTGCTCGACATCCCGCCGGCGCCCAAGGTGGACCCGGTGCACCAGCCGGTGGGCTGCGAGCCGCGCAGGCGCGCCCGCTACTGACCGCTCAGCCGAGCAGCCACCAGGCGCCGAGGGCCAGTGCCCCGACGTCGACGACGAGGAACACCCCGACCCAGACCAGACCCGGCAGGTGCGTGAGGCCGGCCAGCTGGTCGGCGTCGGAGTGCGGTGCGCCGCGGTGCCGGCGGGAGGTCTGCAGCTCGATTACGGTGCGCGGAGCTGCCAACAGGAGGAACCAGGTGGCCAGCGCGGCGAAGGCCGCCTGGCCGTCCGGCGGCAGCCACCACGTCGCGGCGAAGACGACGCCGCCGGTGACCAGCACCGACCAGAGGCCGTACCAGTTGCGGATCTGCACGAGAAGCAGGGCGAGCAGCACGAGCAGCGCCCAGAGCAGGCCGACGGCGTGACCGGTGGCCAGGAGCGCCGCGGCGCCGAGCCCGAACAGGCCCGGCCCGGTGTAGCCCGCGGCGCAGGTGAGCACCATGCCGATCCCCGTCGGCCGGCCGGCGGAGAGCGTCAGCCCGGAGGTGTCCGAGTGCAGCCGGATGCCCGACAGTCGCCGTCCTGCCGCCAGGGCGACGAGCCCGTGGGCACCCTCGTGCGCGATGGTCACGGCGTGCCGGGTGGTCCGCCAGAGGGTGGGGGAGAGGACGAGCAGCGCCGCGGCCGCGGCCGCGCCCAGGAGGACCTCGGTGGGAAGGACCGGCACGGTGGCCGTGACGCGCGCCCAGAACCGGCCGAGGAGGTCCACGTCCGGAGTCAACCGCACCGAGCTGGGGATCCGGGCTCACCAGCAGCGTGTCGACGGGTGGGTGCGCGCTCCTGGCGCCGCTCGGGGGCACGCGGACGCCGGGGAAGCCGGGGACGCGCCGTCAGTTCCCCGGCTTCACCGCCGTGCCGCGTTCCCGCTCGACGTCGTCGGCTTCGTAGACGCCGGGCACGGCCCGGGGCGCACCGCCCTCGCCGGAACCGGACCGAGCCGGTCGGTCGGTCAGGTCGGCCGGACCCGGCGACGGCGTGCCCCCGGGCTCGGCGCGGTCGTCGGTGTCCGGGCGGGGCTCGGTCATCCGGTCCTCCTGGTCGGCGGGCGGGTGTCGGCCTGTCAATACCCGCGGCAGGGGACCGGACACCCGGCTCGGAGCTGCTGCGTGAGGTTGACGGCGTTCCCGTCGGGATCGGAGACGTGCGCGACGCGCTGCCCCCACGGCATGTCGTTCGACGGCCCCTGGACAGCGCCGCAGCGCCCCGGCACCCGGGGGAGCAGCGCGTCGACGTCGTCCACCTCGACGCTGAGCGGCACGCGGACCGGCTCGCCGACCGCTACTCCGGCGTCGCAGGTCAGCACGAACTCCGAGTCGCCCACTCGCAGGCCCACGTAGGACGTCGGCCCCGCGTCGGGAACCGACTGACCTCCGTCGCGCCGAGCAGACCGGTGTAGAAGGCGTGCAGCCGGTCCAGGTCGGGCGTTGCCAGGATGGCAGTCGGCATGAGGCATCCAGTTCAGTTCAGTCCAGCTGGGTCGAGCGCCGCGGAGCCTTGCCGAACGAGGCGGACCTGGAGGTCGGGAGCCGAGCCGGAGCCGGCGAAGGGAGCGCACGGCCGCGGAAGCCTCCTCGGCTCAGGCGGGTTGACATAATGTGCATTATCGGCGCACCGTATCGGCCTCGGAAGGGGTGCATCGCACCGGATCCGCCGGCCCGGATGTTGTCGTCGTTCGTCGTCACGCATGGGTTTCGTGTGTCGATTCCATCCGATGCCCGATCCGGCGGCCGGACGGTCCGGTGAACTCCAGTGCCGATCCGATGACGAGCCCGGATGTCGGCGACCCCGCCCCGGTTCATCTCGGTCCACTGGCGCGCCCCAGGTACTCCGCTCTTCCCACCCGCTCGCACCGGCCTGTTTACGTCACAGTGACGGAAGTGGTCCGCGGCGTCCGCCCCCGGTGGCCACCTGACGGGTATCGACAGTCGGGCGCACCGCCCGCCCACCGTTCCGTCACAGTGACACAACGCGGGCGAACGAGCGTCCTCGACGCGCGAACCTTCCGGTGTGTTCGTAGGGTCGAGTCATGCATGTCCGACGTCCGATCGCCGCTCTGTTCACCGCGCTCGCATTGTTCGGGGGCGTTACCGCCACGCTGTCCGGCTGCGCCGGCGACCCGGCCGGCCTCGACCGCAACGACGGAACGCCGGACGACGACACGACGAACACCCAGGGCAACGATCCGTCCAGTGAGTCGCAGGGAAGCCTGCCCGACAACAGCAACCCCGATGCCGGCAACCCCGAGGACAAGAACGACGACACGAACGATCCCGACTGAGGCGCCAGGTCACGCTGCCAGGCTCAGCCGGCCCGTTCGGTGACCCAGAGTCGGTCCAACCGGCCGGTGGAGCGCAGCAGGTCGTGCAGCGACCGTTCGAGCTCGGCCTTCGTGGGGCGCTCGGCGAGCAGCGTCTGGACGTCCTCCAGCGCGCAGCGCAACTGGTAGAGGCGGTCCTGGAGCCCGTCGAGCTCCGCGCGGGACACGAGGACGACGTCGCCGGGCAGTCCCGCCTTCGCCGTGGCCGACCGCTGCTCGTAGGCCCGCTGCCGGCAGGCTTGCCCGCAGTAGAGGCGCGGGCGACCCACCGAGCCCTGTTCGGGCAGGACTCGGCGGCACCAGCCGCACCGCCGAGGCTCCTCGCTCGCGCGCAGGCGGACCGGCCGCACGTGACGTGTCTCGGTCGCCGCTGCCGACGCCTGCTGCTGTGCCACGACTGCGCACGGTAGACGTCGGGGCCGACAGCTTCCGGGGACACGCCCGGAGCGGCGGAATCAGCTCCCACTAGCGTTGTCGCCGTGCCGGTCCGCTTCGCCTTCCTCGACGGGCCGACCCCGTTGGCGATGGCCCACCGTGGTGGCGCGATCGAGCACCTGGAGAACACCATGCCGGCCTTCGAGGCCTGCGTGGCGATGGGCTACCGCTATCTGGAGACAGACGTCCAGGTCACTGCGGACGGCGTCCTCGTGGCGTTCCACGACCCGACCCTGGAGCGGGTGACCGACCGCAGCGGGCGGGTGGACAGCCTCACGTGGGCCGAGGCGTCGCAGGCCCGGATCGGCGGCCGGGAACCGATCGTGCGCCTCGAGGACCTGCTCGGTGCCTGGCCGGACGTGCGGTTCAACCTCGATATCAAAGCGCCCGGGGTCCTTGTCCCGCTGGTCCGCGCGGTGCGGCGGCTGGACGTGGCGGACCGCATCTGCCTGAGCTCCTTCTCCGACGCCCGTATCGCCGCGGCCCGGCGACTGTTCGGCCCGACCGTGTGCACGTCGCTGGGGCCCCGCGGGGTCGCCGCTCTCCGGCTGTCCTCCTACTCTCCGCGTGCCGCCGGGCTGGTCCGCATCCAGGCCGGCTGCGCGCAGGTCCCCCTGCAGCTCGGCGGCCGCGCCCTCGTCGACGAGCGATTCCTGGCCGCGGCGCACGCGCGGGGCCTCCAGGTGCACGTATGGACGGTCGACACCGTCGAGGAGAGCATCACCATGCTGGACATGGGCGTCGACGGTCTGTTGACCGACCGTCCGGCGATGCTCCGCGAGCTGCTCGAGAATCGCGGTCAATGGGTTCCCCGGTGACCGTTCTCCGGAACCGGTGGCTCCAGTGGCGGCCGCGCACGCCGGAGCTGCCCGAGGATCTCGCTCGTCTGGTGCCGGATGACCGGGGTGGTTCGGCCGCGAGATGGCCATCGCCGCGGCTCCCCCGTTCTAGGGCTTCGTGCTCCGCAACTTCTCGTGGCTGGTCAGGCTCTTCGGCCGCCTGCGGGTGACCGGCGAGATCCCCGTCGAGCTGCGGAACGGGCCGCTCCTGCTGGCGTTCGGGCGTGCAGCCGACGGCTGGCCCGAACGGGGCCGCACCGGCATGGCCCGGGTGGCCCTGGGCCTCGGCGTCCCGGTCAGCCAGTGGGGCGCCCACGTGGTGCTGCAGTACGGCAACGGCTGGGGCAAGCTGCGCACCGCTGTGCGGGCCGTCGTGCGCCGCCCCGTTCTGCAGGTGCACATCGGGCCCCCCGGTCGGGCTCGACGACCTGCAGATGGGCCGGATCGGCGACGCCAACCGCGCCCGGTACCGCATCGCGGCGGCGATCACCCGGGGCCTGGTGCCGTCGCGCGCCGGCGACGAGGGTCGGCCACGCTTCACCGATGGGACCCGGCTCGCCACCGCGGAGGCCGCCTATCCGGGCGGCGTCGTCCCCGAGGAGGCCCCCTGACGGGGGACATGCCGGCGACCGCGACGGCGCGGTGCTGGACCCGCCGGGCGGTGGCTGGGAACCTGCGCCCGTGACCACTGCGCCGCCCACCGCCGGAGCCGGGCCCGCCGTTCCGCCTGTCGACCGCGCCCTGCGCCGCGAACGCGTCGGCTGGTACTCCTACGACTGGGCGATGTCGGTCTTCAACACCTCGGTGACGACCGTCTTCCTCGGGCCCTACCTCACCTCCGTCGCCGAGTCGGCCGCCGACGCCGACGGGCGCATCCACCCGCTCGGCATCGGCATGCCCGCCGGAAGCCTCTTCGGCTACGTGGTCTCGCTGTCGGTGGTGCTGCAGGTGCTGGTCCTGCCGCTCACCGGCGCGTTCGCCGACCGTAGCGGCGCCAAGCGGCAGCTGCTGGCCGGCTTCGCCACCCTGGGGTCCCTCTGCACGATGGCGATGTTCTTCGTCGCCGGCGAGCGCTACGCGCTCGGCGCCCTGCTGTTCATCGTGGCCAACATCTGCTTCGGCGCGGCCACTGTCGTCTACTACTCGTGGTTGCCGGACCTCGCCTCGCCGGACGAGCGGGACGCCGTCTCCAGCCGGGGATGGGCGATCGGCTACATCGGCGGGGCCCTGCTCCTCGCCGCGAACCTGGCGTTGTTCACCCAGTACGAGAGCCTCGGACTCACCGAGGGCGAGGCCGTGCGGATCTGCCTGGCCTCGGCGGGCATCTGGTGGGCCGGCTTCACCGTCGTCAGCGTCAGCCTGCTGCGCAACCGCCGCCCGCAGCACCTCGATGACGGCGGAAGTCTGAACGGCGGAGGATTCGACGGCGGGGGTCTCAACGGCGGAAGGCGGGCGGGAGGCTTCGCGGGTGGATTCCGGCAGCTGTTCGCGACGTTGCGGGACATGCGCCGGTTCCCCCTCACCCTGTGGTTCCTCGGCGCCTACCTGCTCTACAACGACGGTGTCCAGACCGTCATCGCCGTCTCCGCACAGTTCGGCGCCGAGGAGCTCGACCTCAGCCAGACCACGCTGGTGTCGGCGATCCTGTTGGTGCAGGTCGTCGCCTTCTTCGGTGCGCTGGCGCTCGGGCGGATCGCCGCCGCGATCGGAGCCAAGCGCACCATTCTCTGGGCGCTGGTCGGCTGGACCGGCGTCCTCATCGCCGCCTACTTCCTCCAGGCCGGGGCGGTCGTGCAGTTCTACGGACTGGCGTCGCTGATCGGGTTCATCCAGGGCGGCACCCAGGCGCTGTCCCGATCCCTGTTCAGCCAGCTGATCCCGCCGGGCCGTGAGGCCGAGTATTTCGGCTTCTACGAGATCAGCGACCGCGGCACCAGCTGGCTCGGCCCGTTCCTGTTCGCCCTGACCTACCAGCTCACCGAGTCCTACCGCTACGCGATCTTCAGCCTCGTGTTCTTCTTCGTCGCCGGCGGCATCGCGCTGGCCCGGTTGAATCTGCGCCGGGCGATCGTGGCGGCGGGCAACACTCCCCCGGAACGGCTGTGACGCGGGTCGATCCCGAGCGGTCGTCGCCGCGCGCCGTGGTGGCCCCGTCGGTTCCGGCGTCCGGCGACCGACGCCGCCATCCTGCCCCGGCCCACCTGACGTTCTTCCACGGACCCATGGACTGCGGGAAGTCGACCCTGGCGCTGCAGTTCGACCACAACCAGCACCGGCAGGGCCGCCACGGCCTCCTGCTCACCCAGGGCGACCGTTCGGCGGCCCCGCAGATCACCTCCCGCGTCGGACTCAGCCGCCCGGCGATCGAGATCGAGGCGGGCACCGACCTGCGGCTGCTGGTGCGAGACCGCTGGGCCGAGGGGCAGCGCGTCGACTACCTGATCGTCGACGAGGCCCAGTTCCTCGCCCCTGGTCAGGTCGACCAGCTGGCCGAGCTGGTCGACGAGTCCCACGTCGACGTCTACGCCTTCGGGCTGACGACGGACTTCCGGGCACGCCTGTTCCCGGGCACGCGGCGGCTGCTGGAGGTCTCCGACGTCGTCCAGCGCATCCAGGTCGAGGTGCTGTGCTGGTGCGGCCTTCCCGGGCTGCTCAACGCCCGGGTGGTCGAGGGGGTGATGGTGCGGTCGGGCGCGACCGTGGCGGTGGCCGACACCGCCCCGCTCGAGCGGCCCGGAACAGCCGGCCCCTCCCCCGTCGTCCGCTACCAGGTGCTCTGCCGGCGGCACTACGTGCGGGGCGTGCTCGGACCCGCCGGCGCCCGGCCGGGTCCGCCGGGCTTCCCCTGACGGCTCGCCGCCGGCTGCAGTCACCCGTCCGAGGGGCGCTGAGCCTGCCCATTCCCCCCCATGCGATGATGGGGGACCGAATTAGCGGAATCTCTCCGCCATTTCTGTCGTTAATCTAAATGACTCCCCGGTCCGTGGGTACATCCCCGCTCGCCGGACGTCGAGTCCCGACCGACATCTAGACGAGAGGACGGTGGGCCATGGGCGAGCGATCCCTGCGCGGCAGCCGACTGGGTAGCGTCAGCTACGAGACCGAGCGGAACACGTCGCCGATCGACCGGCAGTACGCCGAGTACCGGTGCGCCTCCGGCCATCTGTTCACGGTGCCCTTCGCCGACGACGCCGAGCTTCCCGACACCTGGGAGTGCAAGTTCGACGGCTCCGCGGCCAAGCTGGTGGGCGGCGCCGAGCCGGCCCCAAAGAAGGTCAAGCCGCCGCGCACCCACTGGGACATGCTGTTGGAGCGTCGTTCCGTCGAGGACCTCGAAGAGGTCCTCGCCGAGCGCCTCGAGGTGCTCCGCGGCCGGCGTACCCGCGCCAGCTGACACAGGCCCCCTCTGCACCCCGCCCCTCGGCCGCCTCGGGTGCGGACCTGCAGGGGGGCCGATAGCTCGAACGGCCCCGGTGGTTCGCCACCGGGGCCGTCCTGCGTTCTCAGGGGCCGGGGACGTCAGGGACCGGGGACATCACGGACGGGGATCGGCGTCCCGGACGACTTCTCCTTCGATGACGAGCGGCGCATCCGGGCGGGCCGCCCCGCCCACGGGCGCTGTCCGGTCACTGCGGACGTGCACCGGCCCCCGGAGGCCCCCGGGCAGCCGCGACAGCGCCATTCGGGCCAGCAGGGCCCGCGCCGGCCGCCGCGTCACCGGCAGCAGGAACAGCAGCCCCACCAGGTCGCTGAGGAAGCCCGGCAACACCATGAGCAGCCCGCCGACGGCGACCAGCCCGGCGTCCCCGAGGTCCCGTCCGGCCGGCTGACGGGACCGGGCGCGCTCGCGGAGGTCCGCCAGGGCGCGCGTGCCCTGCCGGGCGAGCAGCACCCAGCCGAGCGCCCCGGTCAGCAACGTCGCCAGGATCGTCCAGCCCACGCCGATCCAGGCGGCCACGAGCAGGAAGACGACCAGCTCGGCCAGGGCTACCAGCCCCACCACCAGCCGCAATCGCTGAACCACCACGTCGACGCCTCTCCTGTTCCGCCCGGGGGCGGTGGGCGGCCCGACTACCGGGTCGCGCTCGACCACCCGCCGTCGCGGGGTCGTTCCGGCACGGGGCGGCGGACCCGGCCCGGCAGCCAGTCGGCCAGCCGGTCCTGCAGGCCCCACACGGTGACCCGTACCAACGCTTCCCTAACGATCGAGCGGCTCATCTTGCTCCTGCCGAACGCACGCTCGGTGAACGTGATGGGCACCTCCGTGACCCGGGCTCCGGCCCGCACAGCTCGCCAGGCCCAGTCGACCTGGAAGCAGTAGCCCTCACTGGCGACGTCGTCGAACGGCAACCGGTCGATCAGCTCGCCGCGGGCGGCCCGGTAGCCGCCCGTGGCGTCGTTGAGCGGCAGGCGGAGCGCCCAGCGGGTGTAGGCGTTGCCGGCCCGGGAGAGCAGCAGACGGTGCGCCGGCCAGTCGGCCACCGATCCGCCGGGCACGTAGCGAGAGCCCAGGACCAGGTCGGCGTCGGCCAGCGCCGCCAGCAGCCGCGGAAGCTGCTCGGGTGCATGTGAGCCGTCGGCGTCCATCTCGACGACCACGTCGTAGCCGTGCCCCCTTGCCCAGCGGAACCCGGCGACGTAGGCCGGGCCGAGGCCGGCCTTGGTGGCGCGGTGCAGCACGTGCAGCCGGGGGTCGGCCACGGCCAGCTTCTCGGCGAGCTGCCCCGTGCCGTCGGGGGATCCGTCGTCGACCACCAGCGCGTGGGCGGTGGGCACGCTGGCCCGCAGCCGGTCGAGGATGGCCTCGAGGTTCTCCGCCTCGTTGTAGGTGGGCACGATCACCAGGACGCGTCCACTCACCGGGCCGCCCTCCGGGGCCGCAGACGCCGTACGAGGCGTGGCCGGAGCGCGGCACCCAGGGCGGCCAGCGCGAGGGCCGTGAGCGCCCACTCCGGGCCGGCGCCGAGCCGGGTGGCGATCGTGGTGGAGCTCCGCTGGGCGATCTGCTCGACGAACGTCGCCGGCGTGAAGAGCTCGGAGGAACGGATGACGGAACCGTCCGGCGCCACGATCGCCGAGATGCCGCTGGTCGCGGCGATGACCACGGTGCGCCCGTGTTCCACCGCGCGCAGCCGGCTCATCGCCAGCTGCTGCGCGCTCTCGTCGGTGAAGCCGAACGTGGCGTTGTTGGTCTGGACGACGAGCATGCCGGCGCCGCGGTCGGCCACGTCGTCGACCAGGCCGTCGTAGACCACCTCGAAGCAGATCAGGTCACCGACCCGGGCGCCGCCGATGTCGAGGACGCCGACCTCCTGTCCCGCCCGCTGGTCGTGCACCCGGTCGACCTGGTCGCTGAAGAACCGGAAGAAGCCGCGCGCCGGCACGTACTCGGCCAGCGGAACCGGATGCCGCTTGACGTAGGTGTCCCCCGGGCCGCTGTCGGGGTCCCAGACGATCGCGGTGTTGCTGATGAACCGCCCCGGCCCCTCCACGATCGCGCCCACGAGGATCGGCACGCCGATCGCCTGCGCGGCGCGGTCGATCTGCCGGCCGGCGTCCTCGTTGAGGTAGGGGTCGATGTCGGAGCTGTTCTCCGGCCAGATCACGACGTCGGGCTGAGGCTCCTCCCCTGCCGCGACCGCCTGGGCGAGTTCCCGCGTCTGCCGCACGTGGTTGTCGAGGACGGCGCGGCGCTGGGCGTTGAAGTCCAGGCCCGCCCGCGGAACGTTGCCCTGGATCACCGCCACGGTCGTCGTCGGTCCGCCTTCGGTCAGGGACCTCCCGGCCAGGGGCAACCCGGCCAGGCCGCCCGTCGACGGCACCGCGAGGACGGCGGCGACCGCGAGTGCCGCCGTCCGCAGCGCCGGGCCCGACTCGCCCGGGGCTGCGGAGGAGCTGCGCCATGCCCGGGCCAGCGCCGGTATCGCCGCCGCGAGGAGCGCACCGGCGAGCGCGACCGCGAAACTGACCAGCGGCACCCCGCCGTAGGCGGCCAACGACAGCAGGGGCCCCTCGGTCTGGCTGAAGCCCAATCGTCCCCATGGGAACCCGCCCAGGACGAACCGGCCGCGGAGCGCCTCGTCGGCGACCCACAGCGCCGCCGTCCACAGTGGCCACAGCCGCAGCCGTGAGGTGACCGCCGCCGCCCCGCCGAGCAGTGCCAGATGCAGCGCCTCCCAGACCGCCAGGGCCAGCCACGGAAAGGCGCCCACGTAGACGCCGGTCCAGGAGAGCAGAGGCAGGAAGAACGCCAGCCCGAACACCAGCCCCAGCCACAGGCCGGAGCGGAACCGTTGCCGGTGGACGGCGAACGCGAGGGCGGCCGGTCCCAGCACGGCGAGCGCCGGCAGATCCGCACCCGGGAAGGCGAGCACCAGGACGGCCCCACCGAGGGCAGCGAGCAGCGTCCTCCACGGCCACCGCCGGCCGCGGGGTGACGGCGCCGTGCCGGCTGCCGGATCGTCGGTCCGCGCAAGGGTGCCGATGGCCGCGCCACCTGCTGCTGGCCGCACGCACTGCCTCCCGGAAACCCGCCGTCCCGAGGCCGTGGGGCAGGAGCCCTCTGCCGGGATGCCTCCCCGAACCGGTCGGGACGGGGTCCGGACCGCCGCGTCCTGGTGGCGGTCCTGACCCAGCATCCCATCCCGGGCCCCGTCCCGGTTGGGCGTCCTGCAGGCTCCCACCGCGAGCGTAGGAGGGGTCGCAGGCAGGGTCCTTCCACGCGGGGTGGGGAGGACGGGGTTCCCTCACCATCCGGGTCAGCGCCGGCGGATGCCCCGTTCGGCTGCCGCACCTTCGGGCCGGCCGGCCGGTCGCTGGCGGCGATCGGCTCGACCGTTGTCTGGTGATGCGGGTCCGAGCAGGCTCCGCCGGGTCGCCGGTCGAGCCCTCCGGGAAGCCGCCAGAGGATCCGGACGGCTCGATCCGGAGGAGCGCGTCTCGGTGCTCCCGGATGGAACGTGCTGGAACTGTAAGAACCGGTCCGACATTCGCCGCGACGTGCGAGGGACCTGAGCCGGACTGTGACCGGATCGTTACACAGGCGGGTCGGCCGCGGGGACGACGAGCGTGGCGACGGCCTCGACCACCGTCTCCGGCGTCTCCAGGACCCGGGCCGCGGACGCCCCGCGCTCGGGCTCGGCGCGGGCCATCACGCGGGCCGAGCAGCGCAGCTCGCGGCTGCGCCGGCCGATCCGGACCACCTCGGCGGTCACCTCCAGGATGTCCCCAGCGCGGACCGGACCCAGGAACCGGACCTCGGAGTAGCCGGCCAGCAGCCCCTCGTCGCCGTCCATCCGGATGGCCACCTCGGTTGCGACGTCGCCGAACAGCCCGAGGGTGTACGCACCGTCGACGAGCGAGCCGCCGTAGTGCGCGTGGGCGTGCGGGACGTACCGGCGATGAGTCGCGGTCAGGCCGAGCCGGGGGTCGGTCATGAAGGCGCCTTCGACGGGGTCAGTGCGTGCACGAGGTAGCTGGCCACCTCGCCGGGCGTCGTCCCCCGGCCGAAGACCTTGTCGACGCCGAGCTCGGCGGCCATTCCGGGGTCGAACCGGGGACCGCCGACGACGAGCAGCGGTCGCGACTCCCCCATCGCCTCGCGGAAGGCGGCGGCCAGCTCCCGGGTGTTGCGCAGGTGCGCGTCCTTCTGGGTGACGACCTGGGAGACGAGGACGGCGTCGGCCCGGTCGGCCCGGGCGCGGGCGACCAGCTCGGGCACGGTGACCTGCGACCCCAGGTTGGTCACCGCCATCTCGCGGAGGTATTCCAGGCCCTTCTCCCCCGCGAAGCCCTTGACGTTGAGGATCGCGTCGATGCCGACGGTGTGCGCATCGGTGCCGATGCATGCGCCGAGGACGACGAGCTTCCGGCGCAGCCGGTCCCGGATCGCGGCGTTGATCTCCGACGACGTCAGGAGCGGGTACGCCCGCTCCTCCACCTGCACCGCGTCGAGGTCGACGAAATGCCGAACGCTGCCGTAGACGACGAAGAACGTGAAGCCGCTACCGATGCCGTGGCTGTGCACCACCATCGCCGGCTCGATGCCCATCCTGCCGGCCAGCTGCAGCGCCGCCCCCTCGGCTCTCGCACCGGGCGGCACGGGCAGGGTGAACGACGTCTGCACCATGCCGTCGCCGGTCGTGTCGCCGTACGGCCGCACGATGGAGCCGTCAGGCACGGGACACCTCCCGCTGCTGGAGCAGCTCCAGGGCCGGGTTGTAGGCGTCCCGGCCGAGTTCGACGACGCCGGCCAGGCCCTTGCCACCCTCTGGGGGGCGCTTGGTGATGCCGAACGTGCCGTCGGCGATCGCCTGGATCAGGCCCTCGGGGTGGTCGGCGATCCGGACCAGCAGGTCGACCGCCTCGGTGAGCACGGTGTGCGCGCGGCGGTCGATGAAGCCGCCCGGCGGGGGCGCGAAGTCCTCGGCGAGGTTGCCGGCGGCGTTCAGCACGTAGCGGACGTTGCGCAGCGCCAGGTCACGGTCGGACAGCCAGGGGGTGACGACGGCCTCGGTCATCATCCCCACCAGCAGGATTCCCTGGCCGGTCAGCGCCCCGGCGAGGTTGAAGAACCCGTCGAGCAGGTAGCCGCGGAAGACGTCGCCGGTCATGTGCTTGGTGGGCGGCATCCACTTGAGCGGGGCTTCGGGGAAGAGGGTGCGGGCCAGCAGGGCGTGGGCGAGCTCCAGCCGGAAGGACTCCGGAACGTCGGGGTCGATCTCGAACGCGTGCCCCAGGCCGAGCTGCCAGTCCTCCAGGCCCGCCTCGTGCGCGAGGGTCTCGTTGAGCAGCTGGCTGACCGTGACGGTGTGCGCCTCGTCGACGGCGTCCGCGGTGGTGAGGTAGTTGTCCTCGCCGGTGTTGATGATGATGCCGGCGCGGGCGTGCACCATCCGGCTGAACCGCTGGTCGACGAAGGTGCGCCGGGGGTTGATGTCGCGGAAGAGGATCCCGTACATCGCGTCGTTGAGCATCATGTCCAGCCGCTCCAGACCGGCCAGGACGGCGATCTCGGGCATGCAGAGGCCGCTCGCGTAGTTCGTGAGGCGCACGTAACGCCCCAGCTCCGCGCTGACCTCGTCCAGGGCCGCCCGCATCAGCCGGAAGTTCTCCTGGGTGGCGTAGGTGCCTGCGTAGCCGGTGCGGGTCGCGCCCTCGGGCACGTAGTCGAGCAGCGACTGGCCGGTGGACCGGATGACTGCGATGACGTCGGCACCGGCCCGTGCCGCCGCCTGGGCCTGCGGGATGTCCTCGTAGATGTCGCCGGTCGCGACGATGAGGTAGATCCACGGACGACGCGGTGGGTTCCCGTGCAGCGCCACGAGTTCCTCCCGCCGGCGGCGGTTCGCGTCGATCCGCGCGATGCCGCCCGCGGCCGCAACCCGGGCGGCCTCGCGGGCGCGCTC
>JAOPWJ010000235.1 GCA_025965715.1 Blastococcus sp.
CCAATCGATCGGCCAGGACGCCGTCGAGGTCGGTGTGGTGCAGGTCCTCGATGTCGCGGAGCTCCACGGGTGCCGCGTCGGCGAAGGCGAGGAACCGGGCGGCGGATGCGAAGGCGGCCTGCATGACGACAACTCCTGGCTGGAAGCGGGCGCCGGGTACTCCCGGCTGAGGAGAACCCTGCGCGGCGCGCCGCGCGGTCCCAGCGAGAAAGCCGCAGGAAATGCGCAAGACATCCGGGACGGCATCCAGGTCACAAAACCTGCGTTCAGGCTGTTCCCAACTGGGCGGTTACCGCTAGGGTTGGCGTGTCGGGAAGGCCCTGCGCTATGGCAGGACCCCGGTGCAGCACCTCAGCTAGGAGCGAGCAATGCCCGAAGGAACAGTGAAGTGGTTCAACGCTGAGAAGGGGTTTGGCTTTGCCACCCCCGACGGTGGCGGACCGGACGTGTTCGTCCACTACTCGGCCATCCAGTCCAGCGGCTACCGCTCGCTCGACGAAGGCCAGCGGATCGCGTTCGACATCGAGCAGGGCCAGAAGGGCCCGCAGGCGGCGAACGTCACGCCGATCTGATTCTCTGATCAGCACAGCGCCCCCGTCCGGTTTTCCGGGCGGGGGCGCTGTCGTCTGCGGGACACGTGCGGTGCCCGGTCAGCGCTTGCGAGGTACGTATCCCCCGATGAGCGCCGCCATGAGCAGCGCGCCGTCGTCCGCGCCGAGCGCCTGGGCCGCGTCGGCCATCGCCCGCCATCGTGCCCGCTCGACCTCGGTGGGGGCCTGCGCGGCCCGGGCCACGAGCTGTTCGAGCAGCCGGTC
This sequence comes from Blastococcus sp., assembly GCA_025965715.1. Lineage (GTDB taxonomy): Bacteria > Actinomycetota > Actinomycetes > Mycobacteriales > Geodermatophilaceae > Blastococcus_B. Next base: position 816 of record JAOPWJ010000235.1, read on the forward strand.
CCACTCCCCCTGCGGCGTCGGCCACAGGCCCGCCAGTCGACGCGCCTCCGCCGAGATCGCCGTGATCCGGACGATGTCGCCGGCGTGGTTGGTGAGCGGCTCGATGTAGCCGGCCGATGCCAGCGCCTTCGCCGCCGCGAGCACGTCGGCCTTCGGCAGCCCGCTCGCCGGGACGACGGCGCCCAGCAGGTACGGCGAGCTGCCGTGCTGAGATGCGTCGACCAGCCTGGCGATGGCGCGAAGCACGGGGAGGTCGCGGGTGAACCAGCTGTCGTCCAGGGGGCGCTGCTCGGTCATGAGTCCTTCCGGGATCGGACGGGGACCGACGGGCCCCGACAGGGCCACGGTACGAGGACGCTGCGCCGACCCGGACGGCGGCCGCGGGAGGGGGCACGCGAGGGGCCGGGTGAGGGGGGCACGCACGCCCCCCGCCATGAAGCCGATGCGGCGGTCCCGGAACTCGGGGTGGCGCGACCGCCGTACCGTTGGGGCATGACCACGTCGAAGCGGCCGACCGTGAGCAAGACCGACGCGGAATGGCGCGCACAGCTCTCGCCCGAGGAGTACGCCGTCCTGCGTCAGGCCGGCACGGAGCGCCCCTGGACCGGTGAGTACGTCGACACCACGACCGTCGGGGTCTACGAGTGCCGGGCCTGCGGCGCGGAGCTGTTCCGCTCGGAGACGAAGTTCGACTCGCACTGCGGCTGGCCGTCCTTCTACGAGGCCTCGGCCGAGGACAACGTGACCCTCCGGCAGGACCACAGCCACGGCATGCTCCGCACGGAGGTGCTGTGCGGCACGTGCCACAGCCACCTGGGGCACCTGTTCGACGACGCCCCGCAGACGCCGACCGGCGACCGCTACTGCATCAACAGCGTCAGCATCCGGCTGCAGCCCGCGCAGGCCTGAGCGGAGTGCGGGAGCGCACATTCTCCGCACTCCCGCACTCCGCTACGGCAGGTCGCGGACCAGCTCGCTCATGGGCTTCCGGACGCCGGTGTAGAACGGCACCTCCTCGCGGACGTGCCGTCGCGCGGTCGAGGCCCGCAGCTCGCGCATGAGGTCGACGATGCGGTGCAGCTCGTCAGCCTCGAAGGCGAGCATCCACTCGTAGTCGCCGAGCGCGAACGAGGCCACGGTGTTGGCCCGCACGTCGGGGTACCCGCGCGCCATCTTCCCGTGCTCGGCGAGCATGAAGCGGCGCTCCTCGTCGGGCAGCAGGTACCACTCGTAGGACCGCACGAACGGATAGACGCAGACGTAGCGGCGCGGCTCCTCGTCGGCGAGGAACGCGGGGATGTGACTGCGGTTGAACTCGGCCGGCCGGTGCAGCGCCATCTGCGACCAGACCGGGTCGAGGTGGCGGCCCAGCGTGGTTCGCCGCAGCCGGGTGTAGGCCTCCTGCAACGCCTCCGGGGTCTCGGCGTGCCACCAGACCATGAGGTCCGCGTCGGCCCGCAAGCCCGCCACGTCGTAGACCCCGCGGACGACGACGTCCTTACCGGCCAGCTCCTCGAGCAGCACGGTGGCCTCGTCGGCCGCGGCGGCCCGCTGGTCGTCGCCGAGCGGGCGGGCCAGCTTGAACACCGACCACATCGTGTAGCGGATCGCGGCGTTCAGCTCGTTCGCCCGCTTGCCGATGCTGCGTTCCCCGGTCTGCTGCTCCTCGCTCATGCGCCCATTGTCCCCCGGCTGAGAGTCCGGTCGGTCGGCACCCGGAAAACACTCCGGCCCTGCCACCACCGACCCGGAGGACGGCGGCGACAGGGCCGGAGACAGCGACGACGCCTCAGTGCGTGGCCGCAGCGGCTTCCCGTCCACCCTTGACGACGGCGGCGCGGACGTCGCGGCACTCGTCGCAGGCAGCCATCCACACGTGGTGGCGCAGGCAGCGCGCGGGTCGGCGGGGTTCGAGACGGATCGGGTCGTCCTGATCGTGCGAGGTTGTCACCCAGTGCTCAACATCGACCGGGCGCCGCCAATGCCCGGCGGGCACGTGGCCTCCACCACGGCCGCCCGCGAGGTGCGATCTCACCGCGCGGGCCGCAACGCCCGCCAGGGACGCCCGATCACTCCAGGGCGTCGATGGCGCGGTAGGCGTCACGGATGCAGGCCGGCACGCCCACGCCCTCGAACGCGGCGCCGGCGATGCCCAGTCCTGGCACCTCCGCCACCGCTGTCCGGACGGCGGCGACGCGCGCCGGGTGCCCGACCAGGTACTGCGGCAGGGCCCCGCCCCAGCGGACCACCCGGGTCTCCAGGGGGCGGGGGCGCGACAGCCCGAGCAGGTCGGCCACGTCGGCGACCACGGCCGCGGTCAGCTCGTCGTCGGGCCGCTGCAGCTCCGACTCATCGCGGAAGCGGCCGACCGACGACCGGACGAGGAGCGTCTCGCCGGCCAGATGCGGCCACTTGGCCGACGACACGGTGACGCCCTTGACCAGCCGCCCGGTGACCGGCGGCACGAGGAGGCCGGAACCCGCGTCAACTGGCTGCGCGGGAAAGGCCATCGCCACCACCGCCATCGAGGCGTACGGGATCCCCCGGAGCGGTTCCACGGCCCCAGGGGCCACCTCGCCGAGCAGGCGGGCCGCCTTCGGCGCGGGAGCGGTCAGCAGGACCACGTCGGCCCTCAGGATGTCCGGCGCCGCCGCGGGGCCGACCGACAGCTCGAAGCCGTTCGACGTCCGGCGCAGCCCGTGCGCGGGTGTGCGCAGCCGCACGACGGCGCCCGCTGCAGCGACGAGCACGGCCGGCAGGGACGCGATGCCGTCGGTGACGGTGACGAAGACCGGACCGTCGGCGTCACCGCGACTGCGGGCCCCGGCGTCTCGGGCGGCGGCCGCGGCAGCGAGCACCGACCCCGTCCCCGGCAACTGCGCGGCCAGGGCCGGCATCGTCGCGGCCAGCGAGAGCTCGTCGGCACGGCCGGCGTAGACACCGCCGAGCAACGGCTCCACCAGGCGGTCGACGACCTCGTCGCCGAGCCGCTCGCGCAGCAGCGCACCGACCGCGACATCCCCCGAGCTGCCGCCGTCCAGGGTCACCGGTTGCAGGTCGGCCTCGGCGCGCACCCGCGCGACGCCGTCCGGGGAGAGGATGCCCTCCAGGCCATCGGCCGACGCCGGCACTCCGAGCACCGTGCCCGCCGGCAGCGGGAACCGCCCCTCAGGCAGGACCACCGACGCCTGGGTGGTCGCCGGCACCACCAGCCGGTCGCCCAGCCCGAGGGCCTCGATGAGCTGCACGGCCTCCGGCACCCGGGCCAGCAGCGCCTCGGGGCCGGTGTCGTACCAGTGCCCGACCAGGTCGACGCGGTGCAGCTTGCCGCCGATCCGGTCCCCGGCCTCGAGGACGACGATCTCGTCGTCGGGCCGCCGGCGCCGCCACTCGAAGGCAGCGGCCAGCCCGGTGATCCCGGCGCCCACGACGACGAGCCGTCTCGGTGGGGCGGTGGAGCGGCGGGGCGTCACTGCGCGGTGAGCTCGTGCACCAGGTCGGCGACATGGGTGAGCACCCCGGGGTCGGTCTCGGGCAGCACGCCGTGGCCGAGGTTGAAGATGTGCCCCCGCGCCGAACGTCCTTCCTCGACCACCCGACGGACCTCCCGGTCGACGGTCGCCCGGTCGGCCAGGAGAACGGCCGGGTCGAGGTTGCCCTGCAGGGAGCGGCCGGCCCCGACGCGGCGGGCCGCCTCGTCCAGCGGCACCCGCCAGTCCACCCCCACCACGTCGGCCCCGGCGTCACCGATCAGTGGCAGCAGCTCACCGGTGCTCACCCCGAAGTGGATCCGCGGCACGTTCCGGTCGCCCAGACCGTCGAACACGGCACGGGAGTGCGGCAGCACCCGGTGCGCGTAATCGGCCGCGGACAGGACGCCGGCCCAGGAGTCGAACAGCTGGACGGCGACGGCGCCGGCATCGATCTGGGCCCGGAGAAACGTGGCCGCCGAGACGGCGAGCCGGTCCAACAGCCGGGCCCAGGCCTGCGGCTCGGCGTACATGAAGGCCTTGGTGCGCGCGTGCTCCTTGGAGGGGCCGCCCTCGATCAGATACGTGGCCAGGGTGAACGGCGCCCCGGCGAAACCGATCAGGGGGGTGCCGCCGAGCTCCCCGACCAGCTGCCGGACCGCCGTCTGCAGGAACGCCAGCCGCTCCGGCTCGAGCGGCGGCAGCGCGTCCACGTCGGCGACCGATCGCACCGGCGCTGCCACGACCGGGCCCACGCCCGGCTTGATCTCGACGTCGAGGCCCGCGACGACCAGCGGGAGCACGATGTCGGAGAAGAGGATCGCCGCGTCCACGCCGTGCCGCCGGACCGGCTGCATCGTGATCTCGGTCACCAGGTCGGGGTCCTGGCAGGCCTCCAGCATCGCCGTCCCGGCCCGCAGCGCGCGGTACTCCGGCAGCGACCGGCCGGCCTGGCGCATGAACCAGACGGGGGTCCGGCTCACCGGCAGGCCGCGTGCGGCCCGGACGAGATCGGACGCCGCAGGGTCGGGCACCGAGACATCGGGCGCTGCGGGATCGGGCGCCGCGCAATCGGGCGCAACGTGATCAGGCGCGGCGTGATCGGAAGCAGGAGTCACGACCACCGATCCTCCCAGACGGCACGTCCGACGACCCGCCCGCCACGGAATCCTGTAGCGGGACGGTTGCGGCGCGTCGTGCGCGGTGTGGTACGCCGCGGCCTACCCTGCGGAGGTGGAGCCGCACAGCCTGGCCAGCACCGGGGCCCGAGGCACGACCGCCGGAGGAGACGAACCCCCCGCCGCGTTCCGTGCTGCCCTGGACGCCCTGGCCCGCGTCCGCGCCCGGCCGGAGATCATGCTCGAGAACATCCCCGCACCCCAACGACTCGCACCGTGGGCCCACGCCCTGGCTGCGCGGGTGGCCGAGCGTGAGGACGAGGACGAGCTCGAGATCGCGAGCGCCCGCTTCATCGTGCTGTTCGATCCCGAGGGGCACGAATCCTGGAACGGCACCACTCGCTGCGTGGGGTACCTCTCCGCCGCCACCGACGAGGAGCTCGTCGATGACGCGATGTTCTCCGAGGTCGCCTGGAGCTGGCTCACGGACGCCCTGAGCGAGGCCGGGGCCGGGCACCACAACGTCGGGGGCACGGTCACGCGCACCGCGTCCACCCGCTTCGGCGACCTCGCCGGTCCCGAGCACACCGTCGACGTCGAGATGCGGGCATCCTGGACTGCGGAGAGCACCGACCTCGACCGTCATCTGGTGGCCTGGCTCGAGGTGCTCGGCAACGCGGCGGGTCTCCCGCCGCCCGGCGTGCGGCTCCTGGGAGCCTCCGACCGGCCGGTCGACGAGACTCTCTAACATCGGGAGCAGCCGCCGGGCTCCCGCCCGGCGAGCCGGCGACCGGCCCCGCAGCGCGCCCCACACGGACCACGGGCCGTACCCCGGCGGAACCACGACACGGACCGGCAAGAAGGTGGACGGCAACTGAGCACCGAGGCCACTCCCCGGCCGGACGACGACGCCACACCGGTGGAGAACACCGCACCGGCGGAGGACAGCGCGCCGGCCCCCACCCCGCTCCTCGCCCCTCGGGACGGACTGCCACCGGTCATCGACACATCGACCCAGCTGGTCCAGTACGCCGAGGCGCTGCGCAGCGGGTCCGGGCCCGTCGCAGTGGACGCCGAGCGGGCGTCCGGCTACCGCTACGGGCAGCGGGCCTATCTGGTGCAGCTCCGCCGCAACGGCTCGGGTACAGGACTGCTCGACCCCATCCCCCTGCCCGACCTCTCGGTGATCCAGGAGGTGATCGCTGACGAGGAATGGGTGCTGCACGCCGCGAACCAGGACCTTCCGTGCCTGGCCGAGATCGGCCTGGTGCCGCGGCGGATCTTCGACACCGAGCTCGCCGCACGGCTGGCCGGACTGCCCCGCGTCGGCCTCGGCGCGGTCGTCGAGTCGCTGCTGGGCTACTCGTTGCAGAAGGGCCACTCCGCAGCGGACTGGAGCACCCGCCCACTCCCCGAGGAGTGGCTGGTCTACGCCGCCCTGGACGTCGAGGTGCTCGTCGACCTTCGCGACGCCCTGGCGGCGATCCTGGCCGAGCAGGGAAAGACCGACTGGGCGCGCCAGGAGTTCGAGGCCATTCTGGCCGCCGGGCCACCGGCCCCCAAGACCGACCCGTGGCGGCGCACCTCAGGGGTGCACGGACTGCGCAACCGGCGTCAGCTGGGCATGCTGCGCGCGTTGTGGCAGGCCCGCGACGACCTCGCCCGCAACCGTGACATCGCGCCCGGCCGCGTGCTGCCCGACTCCGCGATGGTCGCGGCCGTGCAGGCCGACCCCGTGCACGAGGGCGGGCTGCTCGAGCTGCCGGTCTTCCGCGGGCGGGCCAACCGCCGCCTCGTCGGCACCTGGTTCGGCGCGCTCAAGCGCGGCAAATCGCTTCCCGAGGACGAGCTCCCGCTGCACGCCAAGCCTGGCGACGGGCCACCTCCGGTGAACCGCTGGGCCGACCGCGACCCCGCCGCGTACAAGCGCCTGCAGGCGGCGCGAACCGGTCTGGTTGGGCTGTCGGAGAAGCATTCCGTGCCGGTGGAGAACATCCTCACCCCCGACCTGGTGCGCCGGCTCATGTGGAGCCCACCGGAGCCCGGGAACGCCGACACCGTCGCCGCCGTCCTGCGCGAGGGCGGCGCGAGGGACTGGCAGATCGAGCTGACCCGGGACCTGCTCACCCAGGCCCTCGCTGCGGCCTGACGCCCGGCGGCGCGGGCCGCGTGCGCCCGGAGGGCTCGTCAGCCCCAGCTGATGTCCAGTTTCGGCGGGCTCGCGTTCTGCCGGGCGAAGTACTGCTGCCACGGCCCTGACCCGCCCTCCGCCTGGTCCCGGACGAGGAAGCCGTTGTTGGCGCCGGTGTAGACGAGGCGCGCGAGCGCGGTCACGTTCCAGGACAGGTATCCGGTCGTCGCCACGGTGACCGCGGTCGCTGGCGTGTCGGCCGTGGGCGCCGGCTGGTTGTTCCAGGTGAGACCGGCCTCCGTCCAGAGTGGAGCACCCGGGTTCACCCGGTAGACGCCCAGCGTCCGACCGGCGTCGGCGCCGTCGGTGTAGAGCCGCAGGGTCGCTCCCGTGACGGTGCAGGCCGCGGAGATCGAGGGCATGGCGAACCGGACGAAGGCTCGACGGTTGTTGGCCGGCGACAGCGACGCCACGATCATGTAGGGGTCCGCGCCCGCGGTGGTGGTGGGAGCGGCCTGGTTCACGGTCGAGTCGGCGAGGGCGTAGGCCGTGGCGCTGCCCGGGAAGCACGTCGCGGCGCCGATCCGGCTGCCGGTGGAGTCGGTGCTCCCGGTGAAGGCGCCCCCCACCGGCTGCTGCGCCAGAGCCGCGATCAGCCCGAACGCCGTCAGCACCGCCGCCAGCTGCGCCCGTCGGGGCCAGCGCCGCCACGGCGCCGGCGTCCTGACCCGGTTCACTCCCACCTGTCCTACATCGGAGGGACGGCGACGGAGTCAAGCCCGGCGGCCAGGGACTCCGACTGCTGTCGCCCGGGGCCGCTGCGACCATCCGGCTGTCGGGGTGTGGGGCGCTTGGCTCTCCGGTTACCAGCGGGTAACTTCACCGGTGCCGCGCCCTTCCGGAGCCGGTCCAGACACTGCGGAGGTTGCATGTCCCGCTCGCTGCGTGAGGTCGTCTTCGTCGACGGCGTGCGCACTCCCTTCGGCAAGGCCGGCCCGAAGGGCATCTACGCCGAGACGCGTGCCGACGACCTGGTGGTGCGCTGCATCCGTGAGCTGCTGCGCCGCAACCCGACCCTGCCCGCCGGCCGTGTCGACGAGGTGGCCATCGCCGCCACGACGCAGATCGGCGACCAGGGCCTGACGATCGGCCGCTCCGCGGCCCTGCTGGCCGGGCTGCCGAAGTCGGTGCCCGGCTTCGCCGTCGACCGGATGTGCGCCGGCGCGATGACCGCCGTGACGACGACGGCATCCGGCATCGCTTTCGGCGCCTACGACGTCGCCATCGCCGGCGGCGTCGAGCACATGGGCCACCACCCGATGGGCGAGGGCGTCGACCCCAACCCCCGCTTCCTCTCCGACAAGATCGTCGACCCCTCGGCGCTCGTCATGGGCTCGACCGCGGAGAACCTGCACGACCGTTTTCCGCACCTGACCAAGGAGCGGTGCGACGCGTTCGCACTGGCCAGCCAGCAGAAGTACGCCCAGGCTGTCGCCAACGGGCAGATCGGCCCGGAGCTGGTGCCCGTCGCCACCCGGTCGGTCGAGCACGGCTTCGGCCTCGCGACTGTCGACGAGCCGCCGCGGCCCCACACCACCATCGACGGCCTCGCGACGCTGAAGACCCCCTTCCGCCCACACGGGCGGGTGACCGCCGGCAACGCGGCGGGGCTCAACGACGGCGCCACCGGCTGCCTGCTCGCCGCCGAGGACGTCGCGGTCGAGCTGGGGTTGAACATCGGCATGCGCCTGGTCGGCTTCGGCTTCGCCGGGGTCGAGCCCGAAGTCATGGGCGTCGGCCCGATCCCGTCCACGGAGAAGGCGCTCGCCTCCACCGGCCTGAGCATCGACGACATCGGGCTGTTCGAGCTGAACGAGGCCTTCGCCGTCCAGGTGCTGGCCTTCCTCGACCACTACGGCATCGCCGACGACGACGATCGGGTCAACCCGTGGGGCGGCGCGATCGCAGTCGGCCATCCGCTGGCCTCCTCCGGCGTGCGGCTGATGACCCAGCTCTCCCGCCAGTTCGGCGAGCGGCCGGACGTCCGCTACGGCCTCACCGCCATGTGCATCGGCATGGGCATGGGCGGCACCGTGATCTGGGAGAACCCGAACTGGGAAGGGGCCGGCCAGTGACCCGCTCGCAAGGGAACGCCGGCTTCGACGACGAGGTCGTGACCGCCGCCAAGGTGCGCTACCTGCGGGTGCCGGGCCTCGCCGGCGAGCTGGCCCTGATCACCCTCGACAACGGGCACGACCACACCCGGCCCTCCACCTTCGGCCCGGGCGGGCTGACGTCCTTGGATGCGGCCCTCGACGAGATCGGTACCCACACCCCGGCGCCGGCCGCCATCGCGGTGACCGGCAAGCCGTTCATCTTCGCGGTCGGCGCCGACCTATCCGGCGTGCCGTCCGTGACCGACGCCGCGACAGCGCGGGAGATCGCCGAGACCGGGCACCGGGTGTTCCGTCGCATGAAGGACTCGTCGATCCCGACCTTCGCCTTCGTCAACGGCGTCGCCCTCGGTGGCGGCCTGGAGCTGGCGCTGCACTGCCACTACCGGACGATCAGCGGCAGCGCCGTGGTGGGTTTCCCCGAGGTCTTCCTCGGGCTGGTGCCCGGCTGGGGCGGCACGCAACTGCTGCCGAACCTGATCGGCATCGAGCCGGCGGTCACCGTCATCGTCGAGAACGCCCTGGCCCAGAACAAGATGACGCCGGCGCCGAAGGCGGCGGAGCTCGGGATCGCGGACGCGGTCTTCGAGCCGGCCGACTTCCTGGAGCGTTCGATCGAGTGGGCGACCAGCGTTCTCTCCGGCGACGTGACCGTGTCCCGACTCCCGGCCGACCGTGGGGCATGGGACGAGGCGATCGGCCGGGCGAAGGCGATCGTGGCCGGCCGCACCCGCAACGCCTCCCCGGGCGCGCTCCGCGCCGTCGAGCTGCTGGAGCTGGCCCGGGCCGGCGTCGGCGACGCCGCGTTCACGGCCGGCACCGCCGCTGAGGACGACGCACTGACCGAGCTGCTCATGAGCGACGAGCTGCGGGCTTCGCTGTACTCCTTCGACCTGGTCAACAAGCGGGCGAAGCGGCCGGCCGGAGCACCGGACAGATCACTCGCACGCACGGTTGCCAAGATCGGCGTCGTCGGCGCGGGCCTCATGGCCTCGCAGCTGGCACTGCTCTTCGTGCGCCGGCTCGAGGTGCCTCTCGTCCTCACCGACATCGACCAGGCCCGCATCGACAAGGGCGTCGGCTACGTGCACGGCGAGCTCGAGAAGCTCGCCGCCCGCGGCCGCCTCTCGCCGGACGCGCTCAACCGGCTCAAGGGGCTGG
>JAOPWJ010000249.1 GCA_025965715.1 Blastococcus sp.
TCCTCGTCGGCCGCCGCGTTCAGCGCGGGGCGCGCCCGCCGGGGTCGCTGACCCTCCAGCTCCGGAATACCGGCCCCGCTCTCCGCTCCGGAGGGCGGGGCCGGCTGCGTTCCGGGCGAGTGATCGCCCGGTGATTGGCGGGGCGACCGGTGGGCACAGGACCGGGCGATCCCCAGTCCGGTGCGCAGGACGCCACCGGCGCTCCCCCTACGTCCAGCGAGGTGCCCCATGGGACTGCCCATCACCCTGCCCGAGATCGCCCCGCGAATCTCCGCAGGCGCCTTCATCCTCAACAGCGGCCTCGGCAAGCGCGGTGCCGATGAGGCGGCCGCCGCCGGCCTGCACGGTTTCGCGGCCGGCACCTACCCGTTCCTCAAGTCCATTCCGCCCGCGCAGTTCGCCAAGGTGCTGGCGACGTCGGAGATCGCGCTGGGCGCCCTGCTGCTGACCCCCTTCGTGCCGACCGCAGTCGCTGGGGCCGCCCTGACCGGGTTCTCCGGAGGCCTGCTCGGGCTCTATCTGAAGACGCCGGGGATGCGGAAGCCGGGGAGTCTGGCGCCCACGGAAGCCGGGCTGGCCATCGCCAAGGACAGCTGGCTGCTCGGCATCGGCATCGGCCTGCTCACCCGCGGCCTCATCGAGCGCAAGCCGCGGGTGACGGTGAAGAAGGCGACCAAACAGGCGAACAAGCAGGCCAAGCAGGCGGCGAGAGACGCCAAGCGAGCGGCCCGCGCGTGAAGCCGCGGTTCCGGCGGGGTCGGCCAGCCGGCCCCGCCGGACCAGGCGACCCGGGTGCGGCAGCAGATCCGCGGTGGCCGCACCGACGCCGCCGCCGTGGCCGCCCGTGGCGTTGCCGTGTCGCGGTCGGCCCTTCCGGCAGTACCGGAAGAATGTGCGCGAGCCGGTGAACCGCGAGGTGTTCGGCGCCGTGACCCAGTGGTGTAGGGAGGTCTCGGGCACCGCCGCGACCTCGACGTGATCGGACCCGGTGCACCGCCACGGCGGCGCACCCCGGTCCACGAGGAGGCACCGTGTCCCACCTGTCCGCGCACAGTCCCTGCACGGGCCGGCTGGCCCGAGGCGCCGCGGCGGTCGCCGTCTCGGTCGCGTTCCTGACCGCGTGCGGCGACGACTCCACCGATACCGGCGCCGCGGGAACGTCCTCCGGGGCGTCGACGGAGCCCACCGGGCCGACCACCGAGACGGCTGCCGGGTCGGGCTCGTCGTCCGGCGAGTCCCCGTCGGTCACCGCCACCGAGTCGGACTTCTCGATCTCCCTGGCCGGGGACACCCTGCCGGCGGGCACGTACCAGATCACGGTCGTCAACCAGGGCGACGCGACCCACGACCTGGTGGTCGAGCGCGACGGCGAGGACGTCGGAGAGAGCGAGGACATCGGGCCGGGCGAGTCCACCACGTTCACGGTGACGCTCGAGTCCGGCGACTACGTCTTCTACTGCTCCATCGGCAATCACCGGTCGATGGGCATGGAGACCGACGTGAGCGTCTCGTGACCGGCAGCCCGCTCGTGACCCGGCCGGCGGCCCCGCCGCGCGCCCGGTCGGCCGCCGTGGGGTGGGTGCTGCGCGTGGCGGGTGCCGCCCTGTTGGCGGCGATGGCCTGGATCCACCTGGACCTGTGGCTGGCCGGCTACCGCACGATCGAGCTGGTCGGCCCGGCCTTCCTGCTCGACACCATCGCGGGATTCGGCTTGGCCGCCCTGCTGCTCGTCACGCCGCGAGCACTGGTCGGCTGGGTGGCCGTGCTGGGCGCCCTGACCGCCGCCGGCACGCTCGCGGGCCTGCTGCTCGCGACCACCGTCGGCCTGTTCGGCTTCGTGGAGAGCACCTCGGCCGCATTGTGGTGGGAGTCGTTCTGGGTCGAGGTCGCCGCGGTCGTCGTCCTCGCCTGGCTGGCGGCGGTCCGCCTCCGCCGGCCCCGCCAGTCCACGAGCGTGCCGGTCCCGGGCTCCCGCGCCTCCCAGCCCCTCCCGTTCGACGCCGCGTCGTCCCCCACCCAGTAGGAGCGCGCCGCCGATGCGGGGCGGAGGCGGCCGGGGAGGCGGCCGGGGAGGGACCGCACGCAACGGTCGTCAGCACCGTGGCCACGGTCGGGGGAGAGCACGCGGGCGTCGCCCTGATCGATCGCCGCGCGGGCTCTCATGGGGATTCCGGCGTTCGCCTCAGTCCGATCGGGGAGCGCCCGAGACCTCCCGCAGGATCGCCGCGACGGCATCCGGATGGGTGTGCACCGTCATGTGTGCGGCGGCCGGGATCTCGACGAGCCGGCCCCGCGGAGCCGCCGCGCAGACCTGCGCCGCCCAGTCGTGCGGGCACAACCGGTCGCGGGCTCCGCGTACCACCGTCACGGGCACGGTCACGCGGGCCAGCCGCCGGTCGACGCGGTCGGGTGCGGCGGCGCGCCACAGGGCCAACATGGCGCGCGGCCCGGTCCGCCACCACTGGGCGATGACCGACGGCGCCTGCCACCACCGCTCGCCGGCCACCGTTCGTATCCACCGCCAGGCCAGCACGGCGACCGGGCGCATCCGCGGATCGGTCGTCGGCCCCAGCAGCACGACGGCCGCCACCCGGGGGTCGACCGCCGCGGCCGCCACGACCTGGCAGCTCTGCGAGTGGCCGACGAGCACCACCGGCCCGTCGCCGAGCTGGGCGAGCAGGCCGGCCGCGAGCGCGTCCAGGGTCGGTACCTGTTCGGCCAGCCCCATTCCGGGCAGGAGGACGACGTCGGCCGGTACGCCGGCGCGCACGCGGGCCGACGACCGCTCGTCCAGGCCCAGCCCGGGGACCATGACCACGCGGCGCAGCGTCTCGCTCACCCGGACGGTCCTACCCGCCGCTGCGTGAGGCACGAACCTTCGGGTAGGAGGCGTGGCTGTGGTGTGGATCGCTTCGCACCACCGCGTGCGACCGCGGGTTCAAGTGGAAGGATGAGTCATCATGACGACATCACCTGCGCGCGTTCCGGCCGTCAGTGAGGCCTCCGGTGGCCGGCCGCGGGTCGTGATCATCGGCTCCGGCTTCGGCGGATTGTTCGCCGCCCAAGCACTGCGCACGGCGCCGGTCGACGTCACGCTGGTGGCCAAGACCAGCCACCACCTGTTCCAGCCGCTGCTCTACCAGGTGGCCACCGGCATCCTCTCCGAGGGCGAGATCGCTCCGGCCACCCGCGAGATCCTGCGCCGTCAGAAGAACGCCAGGGTGCTGCTCGGTGAGGTCACCGACATCGACCTGACCGCCCGCACCGTCACCTCCCAGGTACTGGGCCGCACCACGGTCCACCCCTACGACGAGCTGATCGTCGCCGCCGGTGCGGGCCAGTCGTACTTCGGTAACGACCGCTTCGCCGAGTTCGCACCCGGCATGAAGAGCATCGACGACGCGCTGGAACTGCGCGGGCGCATCTTCGGCGCCTTCGAGCTCGCCGAGCTGGCCGAGACCCAGGAGGAGGTCGACCGGCTGATGACGTTCGTCGTCGTCGGGGCCGGCCCCACGGGTGTGGAGATGGCCGGCCAGATCGCCGAGCTGGCCCACCGCACGCTGCGCAAGGACTTCCGCCGCATCGACCCGACCACCTCACGGGTCGTCCTGCTCGACGCCGCCCCGAAGATCCTGCCGTCATTCGGCGAGAAGCTGGGTGGCCGCGCGCGCCGCCAGCTCAACGACATCGGCGTCGAGGTCCAGCTGGGCGCGATGGTGACCGACGTGGACGCCGACGGCATCGAGATCAAGGACGCCGACGGGCAGGTGCGGCGCATCAACGCCGCCACCAAGATCTGGGCTGCCGGAGTGCAGGCCAGCGGCCTGGGCCGCATCCTGGGCGAGCAGTCCGGCGCGGGGGTGGACCGGGCCGGGCGCATCTCGGTGCAGCCGGACCTCACCCTGCCGGGTCACCCCGAGGTTCACGTCGTCGGCGACATGATGGCGCTCGACCGCCTGCCGGGCGTCGCCCAGGTGGCCATCCAGGGCGGCCGCTACGCCGCCGAGTCGATTCGGCGCCGGTTCGCGGGCAAGGCACCCCAGGCGCCGTTCCGGTACTCCGACAAGGGCTCGATGGCGACGATCTCGCGGTTCCACGCCGTCGTCGACCTGGGCACGCTCAAGTTCGAGGGCTTCATCGCCTGGTTGCTGTGGCTGGCCCTGCACCTGTTCTACATCGTCGGCTTCAAGAGCCGGATCACCACCGTGCTGCACTGGCTGGTCAGCTTCATGGGCAGGGGCCGATCGCAGCGGGTCGCCACCCAGCAGCAGGTGTACGGCCGCCTGGCCCTCGAGCAGCTCGGCCCGGAGTTCGAGGCGTCGAAGACCGGCGGCCCGAAGACCGTGCCGGACGGCGAGGATCTCACCGGGCGGGAATCGGCCTGAGAGCGGACCCAGACCTCCTCACCCCTCGCCCGGTCGGGGCGAGCCCCGGGGCGGGGTCTGGCCGCCCAGCCACCAGGTCAGGGCGGAGTCGACCAGGTTCGGCGGAACGACGTGCCCACCCCGGAACTCCTCGTACGTGACGTCGTAGCCGCCGGCCGACAGGTCCCCCGCCACCCGGCGGCCGCAGCGCTCGACCGGGAGCACGCGGTCCTGGGTGCCGTGGGAGATCCAGATACGCGGGCGGCCCACCAGCCCGGGTGGCGAGACGAAGCCTGGCGAGAAGGCGAGCACGGCGTCGAAGAGGTCGCCGTTGGCCAGCCCCAGGGACAGCGCGTACGAGGCCCCATCGGAGAAGCCGGCGACCGCCGTACGGCTCACCGCCACCTGCGCCGAGACCTGTCCGAGGGCGGCGTCGAGCAGGGCGACGTCGCGGCCCATGCCTCCGGCGATCAGGTCCCACGTCCTCCCGACGGAGGACGGCGCCAGCACCAGGACGGCGCGGTCGCGGGCCGCACCGCCGATGAGCGCGAGGCCGTGCTGCGCTGTGCCGCCGGCCCCGTGGAAGAAGACGACCAGTGGCCGGGACCCGACATGGCCCGGCGGCACGGCGAGCAGGGCCTCCGCGCCGGGACCCAGGTCCAGGTTCAGGTTCAGCGGATGCAGACCGGCGTCCATTGCCGTCGCGGGCCCGTCCGCGGACGGGCGGCTCTTCAGCCGGCCCTCGGCGGCGCGCCGCGCGGCCCCCTGCGGGGACCCCCCGCGGGCCTGCCCGTGGTGGGGGGCCTCGGGGTCCTTCGTCATACGGCGTGCGCCATGGGCGGGACGTGCTCCTCGGCGCGCTCCATGTGCAGCGGCCGCAGCGCCGAGGTCTCCTCCAGGTAGAGGAAGGCGTCGTACCGCTCCCCCAGAACGGTGGGCACGTAGTTGCCCCACCGTTCCCTCTCCGGGCGGTACACCACGCCGATGGCCCGGTGGTCCAGTCGCCGGTCCAGCCAGGCCGCCCGCTCCCCGCGGGGGACGACGAACAGCGCGTCCTCCCCCACCGCGTCGTGCAGCAGCGCCTCGAGGCTGCCCGGGCGGGCCGGCGGAACGGTCATGGCCTCCATCGGGGCGCCCCACTCGGCGCCGGCGATCACCGACCCGCGATGGCCTCCGAACCCGACGAGGACGACGTCGTCGCGGCCGTGCCGTTCGCGCAGCAACTGTCCGACGTTCACCATGCCGGCTCGCGCCATGTCGGTGGCGCGCGCGTCGCCGATGTGCGTGTTGTGCTCCCAGACGACGGCCTTTCCCCCGGCGTGGTCCAGGAGCCGGTCGAGCGTGTCGACCATGTGTATGTCCCGGACGTTCCAGGATTCCGCCGAGCCCCGCACCATCGCCCGGTAGTACCGCTCCGCGTCGACGACCACGGCGGCGTTCTGCTCGGCGGCGAACCTTCCCTCCGGATCGCCTTCGGACTCCTTCCGGCCCCGCTGCTCGCACAGGGACCTCAGCAGGTGGACGGCGGCCTGCTCGCAGGAGGTGGGCGCGAACCGGCTGGCGAAGGCGTAGGTGGCGCCGTCCTCACCGAAGGGCTCGAAACAGGCCAGCGCCCGCTGGGCCTGGTCGACGTGACCGGGCTCGTGCTCCCGCAGCCAGCCGACGAGCTGGTGCATCGAGTCCCAGAGGCTGTAGACGTCGATGCCGTAGAAGCCGACGCGCTCGCTGTCCGGCCGGTCCGCATTGACGGTGCGCAGCCAGCGGCAGAACTCCACGACCTCGTCGTTGGCCCACATCCAGGTCGGCCAGCGCGAGAAGGAGTCGAGGGCCTCCCGCGGGTCCTCAGCGGCGCCGGGCCGCAGCCGCACGCTGCCGTTGACCCGGTAGCCGTCGGGCCAGTCGCCCTCCACGGCGACGAAGCGGAATCCCCGCTCCTCGACCAGCCTGCCGGTGAGCGCCGCCCGCCAGGCGTAGTACTCGTGCGTGCCGTGGCTGGCCTCGCCGATGGCCACGATCGACGCCTCGCCGATCCGCTCCAGCAGCGGATCCAGGTCGCCGGCGTCGCGCAGCGGCTGCGCGAGCGCACGGACGTCCTCGACGTCGCCGTCGTCGTTGCGGTGCCTTCGGTGCATCAGGGTCCTCCGGGGGTGCCCTCCCGGACGATCTCTGCCGCGACCGCCCGGCGGTCGCCGGTGCGCAGCCAGGTTCTCCGCTGCCGCGTGGCTGACGTACCCCGGGAGAACAGTTGTTGCACCAGTTCGCCGACGTCGTCCCACTCGCCGCGGTCGCAGAGGTCGCCCTCGAGCTCGCCGAGCAGCCGGTCAACCGCCTGGCGGGCATCGACCAGCGTGCCGAGGACCGGGTCGAACAGTTCTCCGCCGATGCCGTTGCGGGCCGCCCGCCAGCGCGCCGCGCGGAGCAGTTCCGGGCGGGGCCGAGGCACGGGCAGGAGGTCGGTCTCGGCCCGGGCGGCCAGCACGCGCACCAGCGACCGCACCAGGGCGGCGTGCAGGACGGCGTCGTCGACGTCGGTGCACACGTCGGCGAGGCGGAACTCCAGGGTGGGCAGGTGGTAGGACGGCCGGACGTCCCAGTAGAGGTGCGAGCCGTCGGCGACCACACCGGAGGTGACCATCCCGGCGACCACCTCGGAGAACCGCTCCGCGCTGCCCAGGTATTCGGGAATCCCGGTGTTGGGCCAGCGCGCCCACCACAGCGTGCGGTAGCTGTCGTAGCCCGTGTCGACGCCGTCGTGGAACGGGGAGCTGCCGGTCATGGCGAGCAACAGGGGCAGGTAGGGCCGCGCGCGGTCCATGACGGCGACGGCGGTGTCCAGGTCGGGCACCCCGACGTGCACGTGACAACCGCAGATGTCCTGCCGCAGGGCGAGCGCGCCCCAGCGCTGCACCATCTCCTCGTACCGCGGCGCGGGGCTCAGCACCTGCTGCTGCCAGCCGTCGAAGGGATGCGTGGAGGCCGGCAGGAGGCGGACCCCCGCCGCGGCGGCCGCGGCGGCCGCCGCGGCCCGGGTCTCGCTCAGTTCCGTCCGCAGCTCGTCCAAGGTGGAGCAGACGCCCGACGCCGTCTCGAGCTGCGTGGTGGTGATCTCGGCGTGCAGCCGCAGGCCCAGTTCCTGGCGCAGGGCTGCCGCGGTGAGGGCCGGGCTCGGGGCGAGCGCGAGCGACTCGGGGTCGACGAGGTGGAACTCCTCCTCCACGCCGAAGGTCGTGCCGCTTGCCGCCGGACGTGGCGCGGGCAGCGGTTCCTCGGGCACCGGCTCCTCGGGCACCGGTGCCCCGGGGTCGCGCACGAGCAGCGGGGGTGCGTCCACTCGGCCTCCTGTGCCGGGAGGGCAGGCGCTGAATCAGCGCCGACGGCTGTCCCGGGTCAGGCAGCCGGCTGACTGTGGCCCGGGCCCTGACGGTAGGACCTCGGCAGGCGGAAAGCAGCAGAGAACTCGACGATCCGCGGGAGAAGCCGCAGGGCCCCGTGACCGCCCTGGTCCTCCCGGAGCCCCCGCGCCGCCCGGCGACCGGCTGCGCCGCGCCGCCACCACCGGCCGCCTCACCCGGCCGGCGAACCGCCGCGCGGAAGGCCGGTCCCGGCCGGGCCGAGGGCCGCTCAGGGGCGCCGCTCAGGGGCGCCGCCAGTCGTCGCTGTCCATGTGCGAGCCCGCCATGGGGCCCATCTGCAGCATGCCGCCGTCGACGGCCCAGGATGCGCCGGTGACGTAGCCCGCCCCGGCTGAGGCGAGGAAGGCGACCACGGCGGCGATCTCGCGAGCGTCACCGGGACGGCGGAGCGGAATGCCGGGCCGCTCGTGCCCGGGGCTGGTCGGGTCTTCGTCCTCCTGGCCCGTCATCGGGGTGGAGATCTCGCCGGGGGCGACGGCGTTGACGGTGATGCCGTGCTCGGCGAGCTCTATCGCGGCCACGCGCGTGAGGAGGCCGAGACCGCCCTTCGCCGCGCAGTAGGCCGCGGCGCCGACCCGCGGCTGGTGCTCGTGCACGCTGGTGATGTTGACGATCCGGCCGCCCCGGCCGGCGGCGACCATGCGGCGGGCGGCCCGTTGCAGGCACAGGAAGGCGCCGTCGAGATCGGTGCCGAGCACCTCCCGCCAGGTGCCGAAATCCAGGTCGAGGATGGACGTCGACTGTCCGGTGCCGGCGTCGTTGACCAGGACGTCGACGCCGCCGAGCGCGTCGGCCAGCTCGTCGACGACGTCCGCCGCCTCGGGCAGCTGCGTCAGGTCCAGGTGCCGGACCTCCGCCCGCCGGCCGAGCCCGCGCACCTCCTCCGCCGTGGCGTCGGCCGCCTCCTGCTCCCGGTACCACGTGATGCCCAGGTCGAACCCCGCTTCGGCGAGGGAGACCGCGGTCGCGCGGCCGATGCCCGATTCCGAACCCGTCACGATCGCGACCCGCGGGGCGCTGTCTGCCATGCGAGAACGCTAGGTCCGACGACGGCGCCGCGCAGGTCCGGAGACGTCACCGCCCGGTCCCGGCCGGACCAGGGCCGGGGTGCTCGCGGAGTGCGAGAGATCGCCCGGCGCGTGTTCCGGTACACCGCCGCCGAGACCGCGCAGCACGCGCCGGCCACGCCGGCCTGCTGCGAGAGTGGCTGGACGGGCAGACGTCGGCGGGCGGAGCGCCTGCTCAGGGTTCGGCGAACCAGGCGAAGCCGAGGCCGGGCAGGAGCAGCCGGTCGGCCCGGAACTCGGGCATCCCGTCGCCGGCGAGCACCGGCGTGAAGGTGCCGAACCCGGTCACCGTGTCGGCGTTGACGAGCTGGGCTGCCGGGCTGAAGTTCGCCACCCCGACGAACGTGCCGCTGCGCGGATGGCGGCGCCGCCAGCCCAGCACAGCAGGGTTGCCCACCTCGAGCACGTGGCACTCGCCGCCGGCCGCCAGGGCGGGGATGGCGCGGCGTGCCGCGCTCAGCCGCTGCAGCCAGCCGAACACCCTCCCCTCCAGCGTCGCGGGATCCGATCGCCGGGCCGCCGCCGCCCAGTCCATGGGCGGACGGTGCATCCACCGGTTGTCGGGAGCCCGCGCGGGGTCGGCGAGGTAGCCGGTGTCGTTGCGCAGCGCGAGCTCGTCACCCATGTAGAGCAGCGGAATGCCGCCGAAGGAGTAGGCGACCGAGTACAGCAGCACCAGCCGGCGGATCCCCTGTTCCAGTGCGGCGACATCGCCGGTCTCGAGCGCTTCCTCGATGCCGCACAGCGACGCCGCCGACCCGGAGATTCGGGCGTCGCCGGTGACCTCGTTCTCCTGGAACAGCGCACCGCGGGCGAACGACCCCGGGAAGCGGCCGCTGTAGAAGTCGTTGAGGAAGCGCCGGTGGCCGAAGCCGCTGGCCCCCGTCGCGGCGGCGTCGGTGTCGCTGACCGCCCAGCCGATGTCGTCGTGGCCCCGCACGTAGGTCACCCAGGAGGTCGCCGGCGGGATCTGCGGCATGCGGCCGAGCGCGTGCGCCGCGAGCGTGGCGTCCCGGGTGGCCA
This sequence comes from Blastococcus sp., assembly GCA_025965715.1. Classification (GTDB taxonomy): domain Bacteria; phylum Actinomycetota; class Actinomycetes; order Mycobacteriales; family Geodermatophilaceae; genus Blastococcus_B. Next base: position 9,868 of record JAOPWJ010000249.1, read on the forward strand.
GGCTGCTCCAGAGCATCACCATGAGCTGGTTGTGATAGGCCAACTCGCACTCGGGTCGGTAGCGGTCGTGCCCGCCGAGGTAGGGCACGAGATCCTCGGGGGAGACGATCGCCTCGGCCTTGAACACCACACCAGGAGCGGCCAGCCGGGCGAGCGCGTGCAGCAGCTGCAGCACGAGATGGCTCTCCGGCTGGTTCTGGCCGGTGGTGCCCAGCCGCTTCCACATGAACGGGACGGCGTCCATCCGGAACACGTCCACGCCCCGGTTGGCCAGCCAGGTGATCTCGCCGAGCATCGCCAGCGCGACCGCGGGAGTCGTGTAGTCGAGGTCCCACTGATAGGGCCAGAACGTCGTCCAGACCCAGCCGCCGGCGCCGCCGCAGGCCTCCGGCACCCAGGTGAACGAGCCCGGTGCCCGGTCGGGGAACACCTCCGGGATCGTGGCGTCGTAGGCGTCGGGCATCTCGCGGTCGGGGAACGCCGTGTAGAAGCCGGCGTACTTCGGGTCGCCGGCCAGCCAGCCCTGCGCCCACCGGTGCTCGCGCGCGGTGTGGTTGAGCACCAGGTCGATGCACAGGCTCATGCCGCGGTCGTGCAACGCGCGGGCGACCTCCTCCAGGTCGTCCATGGTGCCCAGCCGCGGATCGACCGCGCGGTAGTCCATGACCGCGTAGCCGCCGTCGCTCTCCCCCGGCCGCGGCTGCAGCAGGGGCATGAGGTGCAGGTAGGTGGTGCCCAGTTCGCCGAGATAGTCCAGTCTCGCGGGCAGCTTGTCCAACGTGCCGCAGAAACGGTCGACGTAGGTCACGTAGCCCTGCATCCGGGGCCGCTGGAACCAGCCGGGGTCGATCTCACGCCGCCGGTCGAGTCGCCGCAGCTCCTCCGGCCGTTCCGCGGCAGCTGCCAGGGCGATGTGTAGCGCCCGGTCCATCAGGTCGCCGACGACCGCGTCGTCCCCGCCGCCGTAGAGCAGGCACAACGGGCCGTGGACGTCCTCGAGCGCCACCTGGACGCGGGCGAGGAAGGCGTCGGCGTCGGCGTCGCCGAGCGCGGCGGCGGCATCCTCCGCGAGTTGCGGGGCGAGCGCCGCCCACGCCCGCTCCGCCGCCGTCATCGGCCCAGTATCGGGGCTGGTCGCGCGCGCGGCAGACCGGTTGTTCGCCCACGGCACGAGGCCTCCCCCCGGGGCCCCGGCAGGGCGTTCACTGGTGCGCGCAACTCCGTAATCAGTGCAGGCGCCATGAGCTCGGCACCGGAGCGGGACGTCGGAGCGCTGGACGCCTACTCCCGCATGGTCACCGCGGTCGCCGGCGACCTCACCCCGCACGTCGCCGCGCTGGAGGTCGGCGGTCCGCGCGGTCGCGGCAGCGGGTCGGCCGTCGTCTTCACTCGGGAGGGGCTGCTGCTCACGAACGCGCACGTCCTCTCCCGGGCCGTCCACGGGCGAGCGGTGTTCTCCGACGGCACGGACGTCGACATCGACGTCGTCGGCGCCGACCCGCTCTCCGACCTGGCCGTCGTCCGAGCCCGGGTCGTCGGCATCAACACCGCCGTCGCCGGATGGGGCCTGGGCCTGGCCGTGCCGATCAACGACACCACCCGGCGGATCATCGATGCGCTGGTCACCGACGGGCGGGTGCGGCGGGCCTTCCTGGGCCTGGTGAGCACCCCCGCTCCCCTGCCTGCGCCACTGGCCGAGCGCACCGGCCGCCAGCGCGGGCTGCGGATCATCGACGTCGTCCCGGGAGGCCCGGCGGACCGGTCGGGGCTGAAGCCCGGTGACCTGGTGCTCGAGGCCCGACGACGGCCCGTGGCCGACGCGCAGAGTCTGCAGCGCCTGCTGTTCGCCGAGGCGATCGACCGGCCGCTGCCGATGACGGTGTACCGCCGCGGGGCGATGGTCGACGTCATCAGCGTGCCCACGGAGCTCACCGGCGGCTGAGCAGGGACGGCGCCTGAGGAGGCCCACCTTCGCGAAGGCGCACGGTTCCGGGCTGGCGCTGTCGGGGGAACTCGTCGGCGCATCCCGTCCACGCGGGGTGTGCGGCGCGGACGGCGTAGTTGACTGGTCCGATGCTGCCGCTCGCCGAACTGCACCTGCACATCGAGGGAACTCTCGAGTCCGACCTGCTCGTGGAGCTGGCCCGGCGCAACGGCGTGCTGCTGCCGACCTACGACCCGGCCGAGCTGACTGCCCGGTACGGGAATTTCGCCGACCTGCAGGCGTTCCTCGACGTCTACTACGCCAACCTCGCCGTGCTGGCGACCGAGGAGGATTTCCACGACCTGGCGGCGGCGTACCTGGCCCGCGCCGCGGCGGCGGGCGTGCGGAGGGCCGAGATCTTCTGCGATCCGCAGACCCACCTGCGCAACGGCGTTCCGCTCGAGGTGGTGTTCGGCGGCCTCGGCGCGGCGCTCGCCGAGGCGCGTGCGAGCGGCATGTCCGCCGACCTCATCGTGTGCTTCCTGCGCGACCTCGGCGCCGACGCGGCCGAGGAGCTGCTCCGGGGGGCGCTGCCGTTCCGCGAGCACTTCATCGGGGTGGGGCTGGACTCCGCGGAGCTCGGCTGGCCGCCGCGGCTGTTCCGGACGGCCTATGAGATCGCGGCGGCGGAGGGCCTGCACCGGGTTGCCCATGCCGGCGAGGAGGGCGGCCCGGAGTTCGTGCGCGAGGCGCTCGACGTGCTGGGCGTGGAGCGGATCGACCACGGCAATCGCGCGCTGGAGGACCCCGACCTCGTGGCGCGCCTGCGCGACGAGCGGGTGCCGCTGACGGTGTGCCCACTGTCGAACGTGGCGCTCAAGGGGGTGGCGCGGATCGAGGACCACCCGCTGCCCCGGATGCTGGAGCTGGGACTGGTGGCGACGGTGAACAGTGACGATCCCGCATATTTCGGCGGCGGCATCGACGCCAACGTCGCGGCGGTCCGTACGAAGCTGGGCCTGACCGACGACGACCTGTCGGTGCTGGCACGGAACTCCTTCGAGGCGGCGTTCGTCCACGATGCCGACCGGACGCGCTGGCTGGCCGAGGTCGACGCCTGGTCTGGATCGCCGTCTCCCTGAGCCGCTGCCGGGCCGGTCCCGGCCGGGCAGCCGGGCAGCCGGCAGGCACGGCGCGGAGGACCCCCTGTCGGCTGCGTCCTCGGCGTGCGACGGTCGGCCGCGCCCCCGCTGGCAGGACTTCGTCAGGGACGGCGCCCCCGTGGTCACCGGGCTCGTGCCGGTCGGCGATTCGTGGGCGTTCACCAATCCGCGGGATGGCATCTCGGGCTGGGTGCCGGAGGCGCAGGTGCTGCGCCGGGCCGGTCGCCGGGGCCAGCCGGCGGCCGACCGGTCCGGCTCGAAGCGTTGGCCGGCGCGGCCGAGCGACACCGCAGGACGGATTCACGGCCGGCACCAGGACCTGATCGCGTGCGCTTCCCGCAGCTGCTCGGGTGAGGCCGTCGCCGCCGGCTGTCGCCGGGGCGAGCCGACGTCACCGGCCGGGGGCTCCGTCGTCCCGCACCGCGCTCAGGACCTGCTCGAGCGCCGCGTAGCTGTGCCCGCTCACGAAGGCGTCGCAGAAGGGCAGGGCCGCGGCCATCCCGCCGGCCAGCGGCGCGTAGCCCGGTGCGGCCTTGCGCGGGTTCACCCAGATGATGCGGTGCGCCAGCCGGCGCAGCCGGCGCATGGCCTCGGCGACCTCCTCGGGATCGTCCTGCGCCCACCCGTCGGACAGCACGACGACGACGGCGCCGCGGGCCAGGCCCCGCCGCCCGTGGCCGGCCACGAAGCGCCCGATGCCGTCGGCGAGCCGGGTGCCGCCGGCCCA